>NZ_BAZG01000114.1 GCF_000964525.1 Anaeromyxobacter sp. PSR-1 | reverse complement strand
CGAGGTGCGGGAGCGCGGCGACGGGAGCGGCGCCGGCCCGTAGATCCGCGGCGAGTGGAACACGAGCGCCAGGCCCCGCTCGCCCCGCGGCAGGAGGCCCGCCTGCAGCGTGAACGCGGGCCCGGCGGAGATCCGCCCGGCCAGCTCGGCGAAGCCCTCGCGGAACGCGATCCGGACGTCCTCCAGCCCGAGCGCGCCCAGGCCGGCGCGGGCCAGGGCCGCCTCGACCGGCGCGGGCGTGAGCGCCACGCGCAGCTCGACGAGGTCCGTGAGCCGGCTCCGGAACTGCGCCGCGCCGGCGCCCGCGTCGAACGGGAAGTGGACGTCCGGGACGCGGAGCGTGAGGCACTCGAGCGTGAGCCCCGGCGCCAGCTCGCGATCCGCGAGCCGCACCGAGGCGCCGCCGCGCTCGAGCCGCAGCTCGAAGCCGGTCCCGGACCCCGCCCCGGGCTCCGAGGAGTGGGCGGGGGCGGGCTGCTGTCTCACCTCCGCCATGGGGGCGGAATTCTACCGGAGGGGGCCCGCCCCGGCGAATAGACGACGCGGGTGGGACCCGGGAGCAGGTTCCCCGCGGCGCGGTCCGGCATGGAAAGACGAGGGCCCCGGCCGCAGGAGCGGTCGGGGCCCTGGAGCGGCGGCGGGGCTGGCTACTGGCCGGTGGTCCGCTGCGCCTGCCCGCGCCCGGCCTCGGCCGCGACCTCCGGCGGCGTGCGGCGGAACACCACCACGCTCCGGCGGCTCTGGAACTCGTCGTCCTCGCGGGCGAACACGGTGACCACGTTGTTGCCGGGCTTGAGCGGCAGGTCGGCGCTGAAGTCCATCTTCGAGGAGGTGGCCGTGTCCGGCTGGACCTTGAAGAAGACCTTCTGGTCGTTCACGAACACGAACACGTCCCGCAGGCGGGCGGTCGGATCGGCCGAGGGCGGCACGCTGGCCGAGCCCTGCAGCTTGAAGGTGGTGCCGTCCA
This sequence comes from Anaeromyxobacter sp. PSR-1, assembly GCF_000964525.1. GTDB lineage: Bacteria > Myxococcota > Myxococcia > Myxococcales > Anaeromyxobacteraceae > Anaeromyxobacter. The sequence continues at coordinate 12,337 of NZ_BAZG01000114.1, read as the reverse complement.
CCACCGGCGCGCCCTTCAGCGGGTCGGGCGTGAGCGCGATGCGCGGCGGCTCGCGCTGCCACACCTCGGCCACGGCGCCGCTCCGCGCGGTCCCGGCCGCCTTCAGCGGCTTCACCTCGCCCTCGGCGGCGAACGCGTAGCGCCCCTTCTGCCACTCCACCCGGTAGAACTCGCCGAAGCGGGCGTCCACCGGCAGCACCGCGCCCTTGCGCGCGGCCGCGATGACCGGGGCCGTGGCGCTCGCGCCGGTGCGGAGCTGGGCGTCCGCGACCTCGACGCGCACCGCGCCGTGCGCGGCGGTGCGGGCCGGCTCGTCGGTCGCCACCGGCAGGTCGAGCTTCTCGGAGACGTACTCGTCCATCTTCTCGTCCACGATGGTGACGCGGACGGGCGAGGTGTCGCTCTTCGAGCCGCGGCGGAGCTCGACCTCCATGGTGGCGGTCTTCACCTCGCCCGGCTTGAGCGCGCCGATCACCTCGCGCCCCTTCTTGATGAAGAGCTTCTCGTCGCCGAGGTTCTTCAGCAGGACGTAGGTCTTGTCGCCCGAGACGCCCGGGCCGGCGTTGCGCACGTCCACCCGGAGGTTGAACGTCTCGCCGCGCTGCGGGAGCCCGTCGCCGTTGCCGCCCTTGGCGTCGTCCACCTGGGCGCTGAACGCGAACACCGGCTTCTGCACCTCGGTGACCGCCACCGCGGTGGTGACGTCCGGCGGCGCCTTGCCGCCCTCGTCCTCGAAGTGGAGCGTCACCTCGTCGCGGCGGGTGTCCATGCCCTTCGGCAGCTTCACCGGCGCCGTCCAGGTGCGCTTCTCGCCCGGGCGCACCGAGCCGAACACGAACTCGCGGCGGTCGAGCAGCCCGTTCTTCTCCGCGGTGGTCCAGGCGCGGAGGCGGCGGAACGGCCCGTCGCCGCGGTTCTCGACCGTGACCGTCCACGGCATCGTCTCGCCGGCGCGCAGCTCCTTGCCCGGCGGCGGCGACACCGTCACCACCGCGCGCGGGTGGCCGCGGCCGGCCTGGCCGTCGGACCAGTCCACCCCCAGCTCGGCGAGGCGCTTCTGCAGGCGCGCCTCCTCCTGCTGGTGGCGCTCGGCCACGAGCGCCTTGGCGGCGTCGAGCTGGCGGGCGCGATCCGGGTAGGGCGCGCGGCGCAGCAGGTCCTTGGCGAAGCGGACCTGGTAGTCCTCGACGAAGCGGTCCGGATCGGCGTCCGCGTCCTCGTCCTCCTGCTGCTCCGGCGTCAGCTCCGTCACGTCGCCGTGCGGGGAGGCCTCGGCCGCGGCGTCCTTCCTGAGCTGCTTCGCGACCAGGTCCTCCTTCTCGTCGAGCAGGTAACGGAGCTCGAGCGGCGGCTTCTCCTGGCGCTTCTTGCGCGCCTCGGCGCGGGCGGCCTCGGGGACGGTGCGGTCGGCCGGGTTGGTGAGGTGCCGGTCGAGGTCGGCCTCGCCCATCGAGCGCGGCGGGGCGAAGTAGTTGACCTGCTCCTTCAGCGCGCGGCCCGGCAGCAGCAGCACGTCCGGCGTGATGCCCACCTCCTGGATGGAGACGTCACCCGGGGTGAGGTACTGCGCGATGGTGAGCTTGAGCGCGGCCTCGTCGGCGGGGCGGCTCGGGTCGCTGAAGTCGTAGAGCACCTGCACCGAGCCCTTGCCGAAGCTCTGGCGGCCGATCACCAGCGCGCGCCCGTTGTTCTTGAGCGCGCCGGCGACGATCTCGCTGGCCGACGCGGTGCTGTTGTTGACGATGACGACGATGGGCAGGCCGGTGAGATCGGACGGCTCGGCGCTCGCCTCCTTCACCTCGTGGATCTGCTGCTTGTCGCCCTCGCCCACGGTCTTCACGATGACGCCGTCGGAGAGGAACAGGTCGGACACCGAGATGGCCTGGTCGAGCAGGCCGCCCGGGTTGCCGCGCAGGTCGAGCACCAGGCCCTGCAGCTTGCCGCCGGCCTGCGCGCGCTGCTGCTGGAGCGCCTGCACCAGGTCGCGGGTGCTGTTGGTGGAGAACTGGGTGAGCTTGATGTAGCCGACGTTGCCGTCGAGCAGCTGCGCCTGCGGCACCGTCTCGATGCTGATCACCTCGCGGGTGAGCACCAGGCGCCGCGGCTCCTGGTTCGGCCGCTGCAGCGTGATCGCCACCTTGCTCTGCGGCCGGCCGCGCAGGCGGTCCACCGCGTCCTGCAGGTCCATGTTGACGGTGGACTGCTCCTCGATGCGCGCGATGACGTCCTTCGGCTTCACCCCGGCGCGCTGCGCCGGCGTGTTGCGGAGCACCCGGACCACGGTCAGGTTGCTGTCGCGCATCGCCACCACGAACCCGAGCCCGCCGAACTCGCCGCGGGTCTGGAGCTTCATCTCCTTGAACGACTTCGGGTCGAACAGGACGGTGTGCGGGTCGAGCGTCTGGAGCAGGCCGTTCACCGCGGCGTACTCGATCTCGCGCAGGTCCTTGTGGGCGACGAGGTGCTGCTGGATGAAGCCCATCGCCTCGCCGAGGACGGTGCGGATCTCCCAGATGCTCTTCACGCCGGAGATGTCGAGCTCGCGGGAGGCGCTGCCCACGGTGAGCGTGAGCTTGGGCGACTTCTCGTCGCCCTGCACCATCACCTCGGCGACGGTCTTCTCCACCGCCTCGAGCGCCGCGACCACCATGCCCTTCGGGTCCACGCGGCCCGGGTCCACGTAGTTGTCCTTCACCTGGAGGATCACCCTCGACAGGATGGGCAGCCGCTCGAGCTGGTAGTCGCCGTTGCCGCCGGCGCGCGCCGGCACCGGCGCGGCGCCCTTGAACGCGACCGCCGGCGGGGGCGCCTCGGGCTCGGCGCGGACGAAGCGGGCCGTGACGCCGAGCGCGAGCGCGAGCGAGGCCGCCAGGGTGGCGAACAGCCGGAAGGGGCGGATCATGGGGCGCCTGGGCAGGGAGGGTAGGGCAGGCAAGCGGAAAACCTACGTATCGTGGGAGGATAGGTTGCAGCAGGATCCCGCGCAAGCAGATCGGGCCGGCCCGGGTCCCACCGGGATCCAACCGGCGGGGCCCGGAATCATGCCCGGGGCGCCCCTCGCCGGGCGTCGTCAGCGGTCCTCGTCGTCGTGCTCGGCCTCGCGGTGAACGCGCGCGGCGCCCACGCCCGGGATTGCCTCGGCGGGCGCACCGCGGGGGAGGTACGCGCTCGCCGCCCCGTGGCGGTACACGAGCTCACCCCCCGCCTGCCCGGCCGACACCGCCAGCGCGGCCACGCCGAGCGTCCCCGCCACCACCACAGCGGCCACCGCCGTCGCGGCGGCGGCCGGCACCACCAGCACCGCGGCGCTGACCGCGAGCACCGCGCCGGCCGCCCACACGAACACCTCCGCGCGCTCCTCGTGCGCCTCGATGAGCTTCTCCGAGATCACCGTCTCGGCCTGCTTCTCGTCGCGCTCGCCGAGCTGCATGGCCAGCGCGCCGCCCCCGACCAGGATGGCCTGGAGCGCCACCACCACCGCGAAGGCGCGCCGGGGGAGGGCGCCGCGCCAGAGCGCGAGGGCGAGCCCGGCGGCGACGAGCGGCACCACCATGGCCAGACCGAGGGGGACGTGGACGATGGCGGGGTGCAGGGGTAGGGTCGACATGGCGTGCGGGCTCCTCAGGTCGGCGGGTTCGGGCCGACGCGCCCAACCTGTCCGGCCCCCCGGCCGGCCGCCATCCGACGGATGACACACGTGGAAAACCAGAGCGCATCCGCGGGGCTGCGCGGCGCACATGCGGCGGACGCCGACGCGCCCAGGCCGTGGGTGCTCGCCGTTCCCTCGGCCATCCTGGGCCTGGTGACGGTGCTGGTGGGGCTCGACGTCGCCTCCGACGCCCGGGCGGGCGGGTCCCCCGGGCACATCGCGCTCGAGGTCGCGATCATGGCGGTGGCGCTCGCCGGGGCGGTGGCGCTGTGGGCGCAGCTCGCCCTCGCCCGGCGCCGCACCCGGGCGCTGCAGCGCGACCTGGTGCGCGCCGAGGCCGACCTGGCCCGCTTCCGCGCCGAGTCGCAGGAGCACCTGCGCGGCCTGGCCGCCGCCATCGACCACCAGTTCGATCGCTGGGGCCTCTCGTCGGCGGAGCGCGAGGTGGCGCTGCTCCTGCTGAAGGGGCTCGCGCACAAGGACGTGGCGGACCTGCGGCGGACGAGCGAGCGCACCGTGCGGCAGCAGGCGCTCGCCGTGTACCGCAAGGCGGGCCTCGCCGGCCGGGCCGAGCTGTCCGCGTTCTTCCTCGAGGACCTGCTCCAGCCCGCCGCGCCCGCGCCCGCGGACGCACGCCCGGTGAGCGGCGAGACGAGGTAGCGCCACCGGCGGGGCGCGGGTACATTCCGCCCGCATGTCGCTCGACGCTCGTGTGCAGGACAGCCCGCCGGTGCGCGGGATCGACGATCTCGCCGGCTGGTTCGCGGCGCGCGAGCGGCCGCGCGCGGACTGGAAGGTCGGCCTCGAGCACGAGAAGTTCGCGCTCGCCGCGGGCACGCTCGACCCCATCCCGTACGACGGGCCGCGCGGCGTGGCGGCGGTGCTGCGCGCGTTCTCGCGCTACGGCTACGAGCCGTTCGAGGAGGACGGGCGGATCATCGCCTCGCAGTGCCAGGGGCTCACCGTCTCCATCGAGCCGGGCGGGCAGATCGAGCTGTCCGGGCGGCCGTTCGCCGACGTGCACGTGGTCGCGGCCGAGCTGGACCGGCACCTCCAGAAGTGCCGCGAGATCGCGGGCGACCTCGGCCTCGAGTTCCTCGCCGCCGGCTACCGGCCCTGGGGCACCCCCGCGACCTCGCCCTGGATGCCGAAGAACCGCTACGCGGTGATGCGCCCGTACCTGGCCGCGCGCGGGCGGCTCGGGCCGGACATGATGGCCATGACCGCCTCGGCCCAGGCGTCCTTCGACTTCTCCGGCCCGCGCGACATGGCCGAGAAGCTCCGGGTGGCGCTGGCGGTGCAGCCCGCGGTGGCGGCGCTGTTCGCGAACTCACCCATCGTGAACGGCCGGCCCGCGGGCTGGAAGTCGTACCGCGTGGCGGTGTGGGAGGAGACCGAGCCCACCCGCGCCGGCCTGCTCGGCTTCGCGTTCGAGCCCGGGTTCGACGACGACCCCTACCGCCGCTACGCGGAGTGGGCGCTCGACGTGCCCATGATCTTCTTCCGCCGGGACGGCGGCTACGTCGATCCCGGCGGGCGGACGTTCCGGCAGTTCCTCGCGGACGGCATCGCGGGCGAGCGCCCCACGCTCGTGGACTGGGAGGACCACCTCACCACCCTGTTCCCCGAGGTGCGGGTGAAGGGCGTGGTGGAGGTGCGCGCCGCCGACGCCTGCGACGCCGCCATGACGAAGGCGCTGGTCGCGTTCTGGAAGGGGCTGCTCTACGACCGCGAGGCGCGGGCCTGGGCCTGGGACCTGGTGCGCGGCCTGTCGGTGGCCGAGCGGCGGGCGCTCATGATCGGCGCCGGCCGCGAGGGGCTCGAGGCGACGCTGCCCGACGGCCGCACGCTCGCGGACGTGGCCGGCACGCTGCTCGACGCCGCCGGGAACGGCCTCTGCCGCCAGCACTGCTGCGGGCAGCGGGGCGAGGACGAGCGCGTGTGGCTCGCGCCGCTCCGCGAGCGCGCCGCCTCCGGCCGGTCCCCGGCCGACGACGCGCTCGACGCGTTCCGCCGCGGCGATCGCGCGCTGGCGGAGCACCTGCGGATCGCCTGACGCCGCCGCGCGTCAGTGCGCGTGGTTCAGCAGGCGCAGGCCCCACATCACGGCGAGCCCGAACAGCAGCGCGCCGGAGAGGACCCACTTCGAGCCGCCGCGGCGGTGGAGGTCGGGGAGGATGTCCGAGAGCGACAGGTGCAGGAACGTGCCCGCGCTCGCGGCGAGCGCGGCGGCGGTGAAGGTCTCGACCCGCACCAGCTCGCGCAGCACCAGGTAGATCCCGGCGCCCACCGGCACCATCAGCGCGAACGCCGCGTTCATCGCGAGCGCCCGCCCGCGCGAGTAGCCCTCGGCGCGCAGGATGGCGGACAGCGAGAACGAGTTCGGGATCTTGTGCGCGAGGATGGCGAGGAACACGAGCAGCCCGAGCTCGGCGTGGCCGCTCGCGGCGCCGAGCGCGAACCCGTCCACCAGCGTGTGCGCGCTCATCCCCACGAAGGCGGCGAGCCCGAGGGTGGTGTGGACGGCGCAGCCGGTGCCGTCCTCCTCCAGCGCGACCGCGCCGTCCGCGGCGACGTGCGCGTGGCCGGGGTGGTGAGGGTGGTGGTGCGCGTGCCCGCCGGCGTCGATCCCGGCCGGGAGCGGGGCGGCCTGCGAGAGCCGCGCGTTCGGGCCCGGCTCGGCGCAGACGTGCACGAGCACGAAGCGCTCGAGCAGGAACAGCAGCAGGAACCCGACCAGCACGAACGGCAGAATCCCCGCGCCGCTCTCCTCCACCGCCTCGGGCAGCATGTGGAAGAACGCGGCGCCGAGCATGACGCCGGCGGAGAACGACAGGCCCACGTCGGAGCGCCCGACGCGCCCGATGAGCGGCAGCGAGCCGCCGGTGAGCGCGCCCACCAGGATGGCGGCGGTGTACAGGGCGAGGGACTGCGTCTGGGTCATGGTTCGTCCAGGCCGAGCGCGCGCATGCGGCGGGCCAGCGTACCGCGGTCGATGCCGAGCGCCTCCGCGGCGACGGAGCGCACGCCCCGGGCCCGGGCCAGCGCGCCCGAGATGAGCGGGCGCTCGACCTCGCGCATCACCGCGTCGTAGAGACCGGTCGCGGGCTGGCCGTGGAGCCGGTCGAAGAACGCGTCCACCCGCTGGCGCAGCTCCTCGTCGAGCGCGCACGGCCGCGTGATGCGGCCGTCCACCAGCGCGAACGCCTCGCGCGCGAGCCGGGCGCGGCCGTCCGGGATCGAGCGCACCTCGACGACCTCCAGCCGCGCCGCCTCGCAGGCGCGCCGGAGCGCGTCGGGCGCGCCCTCGAGGAGCAGCGCCTTCACCGGGCCGATCCCCGGGGCCGGCCGCCGTGCGGTCCGCGCGTCCTCACTCACCGTCCTCGTCCGAGCCGCGGTAGCCAGGGTCGAGCTCGAAGCTGTCACCGCCCTGCGGGAAGTGGCGCTCGAGCAGCGCGGCCACGTCGGCCGCGGTCACCAGCGCGGCGGCGTCGCGGCGGAAGTGCACGCCGCCGCGGCGGCCCCGCGTGTACCAGAGCAGGTGCTTGCGCAGCTCGCGGATGGCGTGGCGCTCCGAGGCGTCGGCGGGCTCGCCGGGCGCCATGCGGGCGCGGTGCTCCACCTGCAGGCGCACGTGCTCGACGACCGTGCCCACCCACTCGTCGCGGCCGGGCGGCGGGGGCGGCGGCCGGCCCGCCTCGAGGGCCTTCAGCTCGCGGAAGATCCACGGGTTGCCGCAGGCGCCGCGCGCCACCAGCACCGCGTCGCAGCCGGTCTCGGCGCGCATGCGCACCGCGTCCGCCGCGGTCCACACGTCGCCCGAGCCGAGCACCGGGATCGCCACCGCCTGCTTCACCGCGCGCACCAGCTCCCAGCGCGCCTTGCCGGAGTAGAGCTGGCTGCGGGTGCGCCCGTGCAGCGCCACCGCCGCCGCGCCGCCGGCCTCGGCCGCGCGCGCGACGTCCACGCAGTTCACCTCGCCCTCGTCCCAGCCGGCGCGGATCTTCACCGTGACCGGCACCGGGACGGCGGCGCGGATGGCGCGGACCGCCTCCTCGACCCTGCGCGGATCGCGCCCCATGGCCGCGCCGGCGCCGCTGCCGCAGACCTTCTTCACCGGGCAGGCCATGTTGACGTCGATCATGCCGGCGCCCGCCTGGACCGCGACCACCGCCCCGCGCGCGAGCACCTCCGGCTCCGAGGCGAAGATCTGCACGGCGAACGGGTCCTCGTCGGGCTCGCGGTCGAGGTAGCTCGAGGTCTGCAGCGCGCCGTGCATCAGGCCGTGCGCCGAGACCATCTCGGTGTACGCGAAGCTCGCGCCCATGCGCCGGCAGATGGCGCGGAACGGGCGATCCGACACGCCGGCCAGCGGGGCGAGGAAGTAGCGACCGGGGAACTGGTAGGGGCCGATCTGCATGGGCTGCGCGTGCGTCGAGCGGGGTGGGGGGTGTAGCACGGACCGATTTCGGTGGGGAACGCCGGAATGCCCCGGGCCGCCGCCGGTTCCAGGGGCCGTGCCGGAGCGACCGTGGCCGGGTGCTTTAGCGGCGAGGCCCCCTGCGCGCACCCGCGCGGATGGCCGCCGAAGGGGCCTGACGCCGCCGCGAGGGCGGTGCACAGGCTTCCGGCGATCGGGGTGGTCGGGTATACGGGCGACCGGCGGCCAGGCGAGGCGGCGGTCCCCCGAAGCGAGGAGGACGGTCGGCCGCAGTGCGAGCATGCAGCAGATCCCCCGGGCGCCCGATTTGGCGCGGCCTCCGGGCCCCGGTACGATGTGGCATCCGAACGGCCGGCCGACGGACCGGCCCCCCGCAGCAGAAGTCGAGGAGCGATGAGGCAGATCCGCACGACCTTCCTTGCCGTTAGCGTGCTCGCCCTGGCCGGGCCGGGCAGCGCCCAGGGCCCCGTGTCGAGGGGCGCAACCGTCGAGGCCGCCGCCCAGGCCCTGCCCGCCGCCGACGTCCCGGAGGCGCAGATCGTCGCCCCGCCGAAGCCGGCGCAGCGCCGCCAGGAGCCGTCGGTGGACGACGTGATCGCGAACGCGGACGCGCCCGACGAGCCGGCCATCGCGGAGGAGATCGAGCAGGAGTCGGCCGAGCTCGAGGACCTGCGCCAGGCCGAGGAGGCCTCGCGGGTGCAGGACGCCGGCGAGGGCCGCCGCACGGTGGGGGCCGACGGGCTCGGGCTCGAGTCCCCCATTCGCGACCGGGTGGAGGGCGCGCTGGGCCGCGACGCCACGCCGCGGGGCGAGGGCGCCGGGCGGATCCCGCTGCTCCCCGAGATCGACCACGACCTCGCCACGCTCCAGGCCGAGTACGACATCCCCATCGACGTGAACGAGGCGGTGGTCGCGTACGTCCGCTTCTTCCAGTCGCCCAGCGTCCGCGCCCACTTCGTGAAGTGGCTCGGGCGCTCGCACCGCTACATGGAGCGGTACCGCAAGATCCTGAAGGAGGAGGGGCTGCCCGAGGATACGGTGTTCCTCGCCATGATCGAGAGCGGCTTCGGCAACTTCGCGTACAGCCGCGCGAAGGCGTCCGGCCCCTGGCAGTTCATCGCCGCCACCGGCAAGAGCTACGGCCTGAAGCAGGACTTCTGGGTGGACGAGCGGCGCGATCCGGAGCGCTCCGCCCGCGCCGCCGCGCGCTTCCTGAAGCGGCTGCGCGAGCAGACCGGCGACTGGCGGCTGGCGTGGGCCGGGTACAACGCCGGCGCCGGGCGCATCCTCGCCGCGCAGAAGAAGGGCTACGACGACTTCTGGGCGATGGCGGACGTCCCGGGCAAGAAGGTGCTCCGCGCCGAGACCAAGGGCTACGTGCCGAAGCTGATGGCCGCCGCCATCATCACCAAGCACCACGAGGCGTTCGGGTTCCGGCAGGACGAGATCGAGCGGCAGGCGTGGACGGACTACGAGGAGGTGGACGTCCCCGACGCCACGCTGCTCACCGTCATCGCGCGCGCCGCCGGCGTCTCCGAGAAGGAGATCATCGACCTCAACCCCGAGCTGCGCCGCGCCTGCACGCCGCCGCGCCCGTACAAGATCAAGATCCCCGCCGAGCGCGCCCAGGCGTTCGCCGAGGCGTGGCCGGCGCTCCGCGCCAGGACCCGCCTCACCTTCGCCGGGCACGTGGTCCGCCGCGGCGACAGCATCGGCCGGATCGCGCAGCGCTACGGCGTGCCGGCCCAGGGCATCCTGGAGATGAACGGCCTGAAGAACGCGCGGAAGCTGCGCGTCGGCACGGAGCTGATCATCCCGCGGCCGGCCGCCGGCGTGGCCGTGGCCGCGCGCGCGCCGGAGCCCGAGTCGCGCCGCACGGCCGCCGCCGAGCGCGCCGCCCCGGCCCCGGTGCGGACCGCCTCCGCCGCGGCGCCCGCCGCGAAGCCCGCGCACCAGACGCTCCGCGTCCGCGCCGGCGACACGCTCTGGTCCATCGCCCAGCGGTTCGGCGTCGAGCTCCAGGACCTGTGCCGCTGGAACGGGATCAAGAACCCGCGCAGCCACAAGCTGATGGTGGGCGCGATGATCGTGGTGCGGCCCGGGCGCGGGTAGGCAGGGCGCGAGGGCGCAGCCCTCGTCACGACAGCGTTCTGGCCGGGTCGATCCGGGCCGCGAACGCCGCCGGCGCGAGCGCGCCCAGCACCGCGGCGGCGGCGGGCACCGCCACGCCGAGCACGACGAGCCAGGGCGGCAGCGCGAAGAACGTGTCCGGGCGGAACGGGAAGTCGGGGAGCGCGCGCGCCGCGGCCGCGTCGGCGATCCGGGCCGCGACCACCGCGAGCGCGGTGCCGACCGCGCCGCCCACCAGCCCCACCAGCGCCGCCTCCGCGAGCACCACCGCCCGCACGTCGGCGGGCGCCGCGCCGACCGCCTCCAGCACCGCGATCTCCCGCGTGCGGCCGCGCACGCTCGCCGAGAGGGACTGCGCGATGGCGAGCGCCGCGAGCGCGCACATGACTCCGGCGAGCAGCGCCAGCGCGCCGGTGGTGACCGCCACCACCGTGCCGACGCGCTCCGCCGCCGAGCGCTCGCCCTCGTCCACCGAGAAGCCCATGCGCCGCACCGCCGCCATGATCGCCGGCACGTCGTCGGGCCGCCGCGCGAGCAGCGTCACCTGCGTGTAGCCCGCGTCCGGCTTGCCGTACTCGCGGTGCAGCCGCCGGACGGTGTCGAGCGGCATCGCCAGCATGTAGAGCGGCACGCGGTCGGAGAGCCCGGCCAGCTCCAGCCGCGCCTCGTACACGCGGTCCTCGGTCTTCTGCGGCACGATCGAGAAGCCCACCCGCACCGGGAGCTGCAGCCCCACGATGGACAGCCCCGGCGGCAGCCTCCGCACGTTCCAGGCCGGCGCGATGGTCTTGTCGTAGACCTCGAGGAGCCGCCGCGAGAGCAGCACCGGGATCGGGCCGCCGCCCGGGCCCGGGTCCGCGAACGCGCGCCCCGCCCGCACGTCGGCCTGCACCAGCCCGGGCGCCACGCCCACCACCGGGATCTGGAGCGTCATCCCGGGCGGCCAGTTGTAGTCGAGCCCGGTGGGCGGGCGCGACGCGGCCACCGGCACGCGCAGCGAGAGGCGCGGCCAGGCCTGCTCGACGCCGGGGAGCCGGCCGAGTCGCGCCACCGCCGCGTCGTCGAGCCGGCCGCCGCCGAGGACCCCGCCCAGCGCCACGCCGGCCGGGATCACCTCCACCAGCCGCGCGTCCGCCGGGAACATGCGCCGGGCCGCCTGCGAGACGCCCATCCCGAGCGCCAGGATGAACACGAGCGCCGCGGCGCCCACGCAGGCGGCGGTCGCGTTCAGCAGCGCGCCCTTGCGGTCGGCGCGCAGGTTCGCCCGGGCGATCCAGAAGACGCCGCGCGCGCTCACCGGAGCCTCCCCTCCTCGAGGTGGAGCACCCGCGAGGCCGCCTCGGACACGCGCTCCTCGTGCGTCACCACCAGCACGGTCATCCCGCCGGCGGCCATCCGCTGGAACAGCTGGATGATGCCCTCGCCGCTCACCGCGTCGAGGTTGCCGGTCGGCTCGTCCGCGAGGAGCACCTGCGGGCGCGCCAGCAGGGCCCGCGCGATGGCCACCCGCTGGCGCTCGCCGCCGGAGAGGTGCGCCGGCGTGGCGCGCGCCTTGTCGGCGAGCCCCACCGCCGCGAGCGCCTCGGCGGCGCGGGCGCGCACCGCGGCCGTGCCCTCGGCGCCGTCGCGGCGGAGCATGCCCGGCAGCATCACGTTCTCGAGCGCCGACATGCCCGCGAGCAGGTTGAAGGACTGGAACACGAAGCCCACGGCGCGGTTGCGCAGCTCGGCCCGGGCGCGGGGCGAGAGCCCGGCGAGGCGGGTGCCGGCGACCTCCACCTCGCCCGCGAAGTCGCGGTCGAGCGCGCCGGCGACGTAGAGCAGGGTGGACTTGCCCGAGCCCGACGGCCCCACGATCGCGACCAGCTCGCCCGGCCGCACCTCGAGGTCGATGCCGCGCAGCACCGGCACCGGGCGGTCGCCGTCGCGGAACGCCTTGGTGACGCCGGCGAGCCGGATCACGGGCGGACCTCCGGCGCGGACGGGAGCACCTCCACCTCCGCGGCCAGCACCAGCGCCCCCTCCGCGAGCTGCGCGCGGAGCGACACCGCCGAGAGGCGCGCGGCCGGCTCCAGGAACCGGTCCACCACCGACCGGACCACGAACCCGGACGGCCC
>NZ_BAZG01000115.1 GCF_000964525.1 Anaeromyxobacter sp. PSR-1 | reverse complement strand
CGGTGCGCGCCGGCGCCGACGTCATCGTGGTGGGGCGGCCGCTGCGCGACGCGGCCGATCCGGCCGCCGCGGCGCGCGCCATCGCCGCCGGGCTCTAGCGGGGCGACGCATGGCCGACACCGAGGCGCGCGAGGAGGTCACCGCCGACGAGCTGGCGGACCTGTGGCCGGTGCTCTCCCCCGAGGACCGGGTGGAGGGCTTCCACCTGCTGCCTCGGGCGGAGGCGGAGGACCTGTTCCTGACGCGCTCCGCGCGCGACCAGGCCGATCTCCTCCGCGCCGTGCCGCACGAGGAGCAGCGCTCCTGGGCGCGCCTGCTCGCGCCGGACGACGCCGCCGACCTGGTGCAGGCGGCCGAGCCGGAGGAGCGCGAGCGGCTGCTCGGGCTGCTGGACGAGCAGACGCGGCGCGACGTGCGCGCGCTGCTCGCCTACGCCGAGGACGACGCCGGCGGCCTGATGAGCCCGCGCTACGCGCGGCTCCGGCCGGACATGACGGTGGACGAGGCCATCATCTACCTGCGCCGGCAGGCCCAGGAGCGGCTCGAGACCATCTACTACGTCTACGTGCTCGACGACGCGCAGCGGCTGCTCGGGGTGGTGAGCTTCCGCGAGCTGTTCGCGGCGCAGCCGGGGCGCCGGGTGCGCGACATCATGCGCGCCGACCCGGTCACCGTCCGCGACGACCAGGACCAGGAGGCGGTGAGCCGCGTGTTCCGCGACACCGACTTCATGGCGCTGCCGGTGGTGGACGCCGAGGGGCACCTCAAGGGCATCGTCACGGTGGACGACATCGTGGACGTGGTCGAGGAGGAGGCCACCGAGGACATCCAGAAGATCGGCGGTATGGAGGCCCTGGGCGCGCCGTACCTCGAGGTCGGCTTCACCGCCATGGTGAAGAAGCGGGCCGGCTGGCTCGCCGCGCTGTTCCTGGGCGAGATGCTGACCGCCACCGCCATGGCGCGCTACGAGGACGAGATCGCGCGGGCGGTGGTGCTGGCGCTGTTCGTGCCGCTCATCATCTCCTCGGGCGGCAACTCCGGCTCGCAGGCCACCACGCTCGTCATCCGCGCCATGGCGCTCGGCGAGGTCCGGCTGCGCGACTGGTGGCGGGTGATGCGGCGCGAGATCGGCGCCGGGCTCGCGCTCGGCGCCGTGCTCGGCACCATCGGGTTCCTGCGCATCGTGCTGTGGCAGGCGGTGCGGCCCACCTACGGCGAGCACTACCTGCTGGTCGCCTCCACCGTGTTCTGCAGCCTGATCGGCGTGGTGACGTTCGGGACGCTGGCGGGCTCGCTGCTGCCGTTCGTGCTGCGCAGCCTGAAGCTCGACCCCGCCAGCGCCTCCGCGCCGTTCGTGGCCACGCTGGTGGACGTGACCGGGCTCGTCATCTACTTCACCACGGCGACGCTCATCCTCTCCGGCACGCTGCTCTGAGCGGTGGCGAGCTCGGCGGCCCGCGCCCCCTCGCGCTGCAGCTCGGCCGCGCGGCCGCGCCGCGCCAGCACGTAGTAGATCACCGGGACCGCGTAGCGCGAGAGCAGGGTGGACGCCACCGCGCCCGCCATGAGCGCCACCGCCAGCCCCTGGAAGATGGGGTCGGCCAGCATCACCGCGCTGCCCACGATGACCGCGAGCGAGGTGAGCGCCATGGGGCGGAAGCGGACCAGCACCGCCTCCTCCACCGCCGCGGCGAGCGGCATGCCCTCGCGCAGCTTCAGCTCGGCGAAGTCCACCAGGATGATGCTGTTGCGCACCACGATGCCGGCGCCGGCGATGAAGCCGATCATGCTCGTGGCGGTGAAGAACGCGCCCCACAGCCCGTGCGCCGGCAGGATGCCGACGAGCGACAGCGGGATGGGCACCAGGATCACGAGCGGCATCGAGAAGCTCTGGAACCAGCCCACCATGAGCACGTAGATGAGCAGCATCACCGCGCCGAAGGCGAGGCCGAGGTCGCGGAACACCTCCAGCGTGATGTGCCACTCGCCGTCCCACTTCATCGAGGCGTGCTCGGTGTCGGGCGGGTGGGCGAGGCCGTAGCGGGCCACCGGCTCGCCGCGGTCGCCCCTCAGCCCCTCGAGCTTCTGGTTCAGGGCCAGCAGCGCGTACAGCGGGCTCTCGATCTCGCCGGCCAGGTCGGAGGTGACGTAGGTCACCGGCTTCATGTTCTTGTGCTGGATCTCCGGCGCCTCGCGGGTCTCCTCGACGTGCACCAGCTCGGACAGCGGCACCAGCCCGCGCGCGCCCGGGACGGTGAGCGCGAGCAGGGAGTCGAGGCGGGTCCGCTGCGCCGGCGCGAGCTGCAGCACCACCGGCACCTGCGCCGCGCCCTGGGACCCGTGGAACGTGCCGAGCGGCGCGCCGTAGCCCGCCGCGGCGAGCGTCTGCACCACGTGGGCGGGCTGCACGCCGTGCAGCGCCGCCTTCTCGCGGTCCACCGAGAGCGCCAGCTTGGGGTTCGTCGGGTTGAGCGTCGAGTCCACGTCCACGACGCCCGGCACCGCCTCGAACGCGGCCTTGACCTCGCGACCCAGGCGGTCGCGCTCCTGCGCCGACGGGGCGTAGATCTCGGCCACCATGGTGGCGAGCACCGGCGGGCCCGGCGGGATCTCGACCACCTTCACGCGCGCGCCGGCGGGGTGCGCCAGCGCCTCGATGAGCGGGCGGACCCGCACCGCGATGGCGTGGCTGGCGGCCTTGCGCTCGCCCTTGGGCGAGAGGTTCACCTGCAGGTCCACCATCTCCGGCGCCTCGCGCATGAAGCTGTGGCGGACCATGCCGACGAAGGTGAACGGCGCGGCCACCCCGGAGTGCACCTGGACGCTCTCCACCTCCGGCTCGGCCAGCAGCCGGCGGGCGACGTCCTGGCCCAGCGCCAGCGCCTCCTCGCGCGCCGCGCCGGCGGGCAGGTCGAGCTGCACCTGGAACTCGCTCTTGTTGTCGAACGGCAGCATCTTCACCTTCACCGCGCCGGTGAAGAGCAGCGCCACCGCGCCGAGCAGGAGCGCCGTCACCAGCGCCATGAAGCCGAGCTGCACCTTCCACGAGCCGAGCAGCGCGCGGATGACCTTGCGGTCGAGGCGGGCCACGCGGCCCTCGGGCGCCGACTCCGCCACGGCGTGGGGCTCGGCCGAGGCCGGCTCCGGCGACTCGTGGCCCGGATCCGCCGGGTGGAGCCCGGTGGCGTCGGTGTCGGGGAGGTGCGCCTCCTTGCGGAAGACCTTCATGGCGGCCCAGGGGCTCACCACGAACGCGATGAGCAGCGAGAACACCATCGCGACGCTCGCGCCCACGGGGATGGGGCGCATGTACGGGCCCATCAGCCCGCGGACCATGGCCATCGGCAGGATGGCCGCGATCACCGCGACCGTGGCGAGGATGGTCGGGTTGCCGACCTCGTCCACCGCGTCCAGCACCACCTGGGCGAAGCTGCGCTTCGGGCCGGGCAGGTGCAGGTGGCGGTGGATGTTCTCGACCACCACGATGGCGTCGTCCACCAGGATGCCGATGGAGAAGATGAGCGCGAACAGCGTGACGCGGTTGAGCGTGTAGCCGTTCAGGTAGGTGATGAGGAGGGTGAGCGCCAGCGTGACCGGCACCGCCACCGCGACCACCACCGCCGAGCGCCAGCCCATGGCGAGCAGGATGAGCGCGATGACCGAGAGCGTGGCGATGAGCAGGTGCTCGATGAGCTCGTTCGACTTCTCGCCGGCGGTCTCGCCGTAGTTGCGGGTGACGTCGGCCTTCACGCCGGCCGGGATGAGGCCGCCGCGGAGCGCGTCCACCTTGGCCATGACCTCGTGGGCGAGCTCGGTGGCGTTGGTGCCCGGCCGCTTCGCGACCACGATGGACACCGCCTGCTCGAAGCCCTCCTTGCCCTTCTCGGCGGTGAGCACCACCGCCGGCTCGGGCTCGGGGCCGTCCACCACGCGGGCCACGTCCTCCACGTAGATGGGCCGGCCGTCGCGGACGGTCACCACCACCCGGTCCAGCTCGGCGGCGGAGCGGGCGAAGCCCTGCGCCTCCAGCTCGACGCGCCTGCCGCCCTCGACCAGCGCGCCGGCCGGGAGCTGGGCCTGGGCGCCCTGGAGCGCCTGGTGCAGCTCGGCGAGCGACACCGACAGCGCGCGCAGCCGCGCCGGATCCGGCTCGACGCGCACGGTGCGGCGCGCGCCGCCCACCACCTGCACGTTCGCGGTGCGCGGCACGTCGGCGAGCTCGCGCGCCACCTCCTCGGCGAGCTTGCGCAGCTCGCCGGCCGGGAGCGGGTCCTCGGCGTGCAGCGTCAGGGTGAGGAACGGGACGTCGTCGATGGTGAGCGCCCGCACCACCGGCGGCAGCGTGCCGGAGGGGAGCAGCTCGGGGTGGGCGCCCAGCTCCTGGTGCACCTTCACCAGCGAGGGCTCGAGCGGCTCGTTCACCTTGAAGCGGACGGTGATGAAGCCGACGTTGGCCCGGCTCGAGCTGTACAGGTACTCGACCCCGGGGATGCCCCACAGCCGGCGCTCGAGCGGGGTGACGAGCTGCGTCTCCACGTCGCGCGGGCTGGCGCCGGGGAACGGCACCATCACGTCCACCATGGGGACGACGATCTGCGGCTCCTCCTCGCGCGGGGTCAGCCAGACCGCGGCCAGCCCGAGGAGGATGGAGGCGAGGACGATGACCGGCGTGAGCTTGGAGCGCAGGAACGGGCGCGCCAGCCGCCCGGCCATGCCCAGCCGCTGGCCCTGCTCCGGCGTCGTCACGGCGTCACCTCCACCGCCTGCCCGTCGCGGAGCGCGCCGGGGGCGTCGATGACGGTCTCGCCGCCGCGCAGCCCGGCCCGCACCAGCACCGCGTCGCCGGCCGGCTCGCCGGGCGAGATCCAGCGCAGGCGGGCCTTGCCGCCGTCGGCCACGAACACGCCGGTGAGGTCGCCGCGCTGCACCAGCGCGCTCTTCGGCACCCACAGCGCCGCCTGGGCGGCGGGCGCCTTCGCGTCGCCGGCCGCGGCGGGCAGCACCAGGCGCGCGAACGAGCCGGAGCGGAGCTCGCCCTCCGCCTTCTGGACGCGGGCGCGCAGCCCGCGCCGGTGGGAGAGGGGATCGCCGCCCGGGGTGAGCGCGGTGATCTCGACGGTGCCGCGGGTGCTGCCGGCGAGGAACGGGAGCGTCTTCCCCACCGCCAGCCCGCGGGCCTCGTCGTCGGAGAGGCTGGCGGTCAGCTCGAGCGCGTCGCCCTCCAGCTGGAGCAGCGGCTGGCCGGGGCCGACCAGGTCGCCGGCGTTCACGCGGCGCGACTGGACCGTGCCGGCGAACGGGGCGCGGAGCAGCGAGTAGCCGACGTTGGCGCGGGCGCCGGCCACCGCGGCGGCGGCCTGGGCGCGCTGGGCCCGGGCGCCCTCCAGCTCGGAGGTGGTGGCGGCCCGCTCGGCGAGCAGCGCCTCGATGCGCTTCTCGTGGGCGGAGGCGGCCGCGAGCGCGGCCTCGGCGGCCTCCAGGCCGCCCTTCACGTCGTTGTCGGCGAGCGACACGAGGAGCTGGCCGGCGGCGACGCGCTGGCCCTCCTCCACGTGCACCTGGGTGACGTTCGCGGCGAGCCGCGTCGAGATGGTGGCGCGGCGCACCGCGACCACGTTCGCGGCCACGGTGCGGCCGGCGCCGCCGCCGTCCACGCGGGCGGCGCGGACGCGGACCGGCGCCGCGGGGGCGGCCGCGGCCTCGGCGGCGAGGGAGGGGACGGGGAGCGCCGGGGCGGCGAGCGCGAGCGCGAGCATCAGGGTGCGGTGGTTCATGGCGTGAGTCCTTCGATGGGAGCGTTGAGGGCGAGGGCGAGCCGGGCGCGCGCGAGGCGCGCCTCCAGCCGGCTCGCGACGAGCAGGGCCCGGGCGCCGGCGAGCCCGGTCTCGGCGTCGAGCAGATCCGTGAGGGGCAGCAGCCCCTGGCGATGGCGGGCGGCGCGCATCCGGCGCGCCTCCTCCGAGGCGGCCACCGCCTCCTGGGCGGAGCGCACCCGGGCGTCGGCGGTGTCCACCGCGCGGCGCGCCTCGCCGCCCTCGCGGGCGGCCTCGCGCTCGCGCCAGACCAGCGCGTCGCCGGCGGCGGTGGCGCGGGCCTGGGCGGCCCGCAGCGCGCGGGCGTCGCCGAGCGACAGGTCCCACTTCGCCATGACGCCCACCATGGTCCAGGCGGTGCCGTCGGAGAGGCTGGGGGTGCGCAGGGTCTCGGCGCTCGCCTGCGCGAACAGCGCCGGGAGCAGGCTGCCGCGGGCGGCGCGCACGCCGGCCTCGGCCGCGTCGCGCTGCAGGCGCGCGGCGAGCAGGTCGGGGCGCTCGGGCGGCGGGGCCGCGGCCGCGGGGAGCGCGGGCAGCGCGTCGATGGGCGTGGTCAGCTCGGCGTCGGCGACCTCGTCGCCGGCCAGCATGACGAGCGCCGAGCGGGCGGTGGCGCGGCGCTGCAGGGCGGCGGCGCGCTCGGCCTCGGCCTGGGCGCGGAACGCCACCGCGCGGGCCACGTCCGCCTCGAGCGCGAGCTGCTGGGCGGCGCGCTGCCGCACGAAGCGCTCGGTCTCCTGCGCCTGCGCGAGCAGGTCCTCCGCGTAGCGGACGCCCTCCTCCGCGGCCTGCGCCCCGAAGTACGCCTGCACCACGCCCGCGGCCATCTCCCGCTGCCGCTGCGCGTGCGAGGCGCCCTCCGCGCCGGCCATGGCGCCGGCCGCGCGCTGCCCGGCGAGCAGCCGGCCGCCCATGAACAGCGGCAGCTGGATGGCGGCGCCGGCGCCGATGCCGCCGATGCCCGGCGGATCGTTCAGGCGGGCCGGGTCGAAGTCGGCCATGGTGATCCGCCCCTGGTCGAGCCGGGTGCCGAAGGCCATCATCGGCTCGTCGGTGCGGAACGCGCGGGCGGTGAAGGAGAGCGTGGGGAGGCGCGCGTCGCGGGCCCGGTCGGCGTCGGCCCGAGCGGCCTCGGCCTGGGCGGCCGACGCCTGCAGGCCCGGGTTCCTCGCCCAGGCCGCGCGGATGGCGTCCTCGATGGTGAGCGGCGCGGCGGCGGCCGCGGCGGGCGCGACGAGCGCCGCGGCGGCGGCGAGCGTCGCGAGGCGGGAAGCCTTGGACAGGATGTGCGTGGTCACGGTGGCTCAGAGCCAAGGCGCCACCCAAAGGTTTCCGCAACGTCCCGGGGAGGCTGGGGCGAATCCTCCCGCCCGCCCCGGGCTCCAACCCTCGGGGCTGCGCGCTATCGCCCGGGCCGGCGCAGCAGCACGTAGAGCGCCCCCGCGCCGCCGTCCACCGGCCGGGCGGTCGCGAACGCCAGCACGTGCCGCGCGAAGCGCGCGGAGGCGAGCCAGGTCTTCAGCGCGTCCTTCAGCACCGGCAGCTGGTCCTTGGAGTGCAGCCCGCGGCCGTGGACCACCAGGACGCAGCGCTTGCCCGCCTGCCGCGCGCCGCGCAGGTAGGCGTCGACCGCCTGCTTCGCCTCGGCGCGCGTGAGGCCGTGCAGGTCCACGTGGCCCTGCACCGCGAACTCGCCGCGGCGGAGCTTGCGGACTACCGACTGGTCGAGCCCGGCCACCCGGCCCTCGATGTACTCGTCGGAGTCGGAGAGGTCGAACGGCGCGTCGCCCGACACCAGCGCGCGGAGCGCGTCGATGGCCTCGAGGTCCGGGTGCCAGTGCGCGCCCCCGGCGCCGCGCGGCGCGGCGGGCGCGACGGTGTCCGGCCCGCGGTCCACCGGCCGCGCGCCGCGGGTGGCCTGGGCCCACAGCTCGGACTCGCTCGGCTCCGCGGGCGGCGCGGGGGGCGCCGGCGGCGGAGGGGGCGCGGGCCGCCGGGGTCGCTCCTCACGGGGAGGCGAGAGCGCCTTCAGCTTCTGCAAGCCCTCGTTGAACGGCCGCTTCGCCACGCCCCGACTATAACGGGGGGCACCTTGGACATCGAGATCGAGTGCCCCTACTGCGGCGAGCTGGTGACGATCTTCGTCGACCCGGGCGGCGGGGCGTCGCAGACGTACGTCGAGGACTGCCCGGTATGCTGCCGGCCCTGGACCGTGCACGCGGTCGAGGAGGAGCCCGGCGGGTTCGCGGTCGCGGTGGGGCGCCAGGACGACTAGTCCAAGGGATGTTGCTGGCCCGTAGGAGTCACCTGGGGTAGAAGCGGCGGCGCGCGGCTCCGAGGCCGCGGGGGAGCGTCGGCATGTCCATCGTCGCGGTGCAGGGCGTCTCGAAGGACTACATGCTCGGCAAGACGGTGGTGCCGGCGCTCCGGGACGTGACGCTGGAGATCGGGCGGGGCGAGTTCCTCTCCATCGCGGGGCCGTCGGGCAGCGGGAAGACCACCCTGCTCAACCTCATCGGCTGCGTGGACACGCCCACCACCGGCGTCGTGCAGGTGGACGGCAAGGACACCTCGCGCCTCAGCGAGCGGCAGCTCACCGACCTGCGCCTGCGCACCATCGGCTTCATCTTCCAGAGCTTCAACCTGGTCCAGGTGCTCTCGGTCTTCCAGAACGTGGAGTTCCCGCTGCTCCTCCAGGGCGGGCTCTCGCGGCGGGACCGCGAGGCGCGGGTGATGGGGCTGCTCGAGGCGGTGGGCATCGCCAGCCACGCCCGCCACCGCCCCAGCGAGCTGTCCGGCGGGCAGCGCCAGCGCGTCGCGGTGGCCCGCGCGCTCGTGACCGCGCCGTCGCTCGTGCTCGCCGACGAGCCCACCGCCAACCTCGACTCGGCCACCGGCGAGAACATCATCGACCTCATGAAGGAGATGAACGCGCGCGACGGCACCACGTTCGTCTTCTCCACCCACGACCCCAAGGTGATGGCGCACGCCAGCGCGGTGATCCGCATCGCCGACGGGCGCATCGTGGCCCGCGAGGCGGGGCGCGGGGCGGCGGCGGAGGCGGCCCGGTGACCGGCCGGCGCGACGCGCTGCTCGTGCTCCTGCGGATCTCGTTCCGCAACCTGGCCGCGAGCAAGGTCCGCACCTCCATCATCGGCGCCATCGTGCTGGGCGGCGCGTTCCTGGTGGTGCTGGGGCTCTCGCTGCTCGACTCGATCGACAAGGGCATGCGCACGTCGATCCAGGGCAGCCTGGGCGGCCAGCTGCAGGTGTACGACGCCCGCTCGGAGGACGCGCTGGAGCTGTACGGCGGGCTGCGCGGCGAGTCGCTGCTCGAGCCCATCGAGGACTTCGCGAAGGTGAAGCAGGTCCTCTCCGCGGTCCCGAACGTGGAGACGGTGGTGCCGATGGGCATCGACCAGGCCATGGTCGCGACCGGGAACGTGTTCGACGTGGCGCTGGAGCGGCTCCGGGCCGACGTGCGCCGCGTGGAGGGCGGGGACCGCTCGCCGGAGGCGCTGCGCGGCTACGAGGCGCGCAAGGCGCACGTGCGCCGGATGGTGGGGCTGCTCCGGGACGAGCTCGGCCAGGCGCGGAGCATCGCCGACCTGGAGGGCCGGGACGCGGAGGACCGGCGGCGGGAGTGGGCCGACCTGACCCGCGCCGCGGACGACGCGTTCTGGGCCGGGTTCGACCGCGACCGCTACGGCAACCTCGAGTTCCTGGAGAACCGGATCGCGAAGCTGTCGATGGACGGCGGCTTCACGTTCATCCGCTACGTGGGCACCGACGTGGACGCGTTCTTCCGCGCGTTCCAGCTCGCGCAGGTGGCGGAGGGCGAGATGATCCCGCGCGGCCGGCGCGGGATCCTGGTGGGCAAGCAGTACGCCGAGGAGTGGCTGAAGCTCCGGAACGCCCGCCGGCTCGACCAGATCAAGGAGGCCCGCGACCGGCGCGGCCGCCGCATCGCGGACGACGAGGAGCTGCAGCGCTGGGTGCGCGAGAACCGCGCCGGGCTGAAGGACATCCTCCTGCAGCTCGACCCCATCCAGGCCGAGGAGGCCACCGCCAGGCTGCGCCGCGCGCTCGGCCCGGCCGCGGCGGCGGAGGCGCTGCCCGCGCTGCTGGCCCGCCTGTTCGACGCCGACGACGCGACCTTCGACGCGCGCTACCGGATCTTCTACGACCAGCTCGCCCCGCTCCTGCGCCTGTACGTCATCAACGTGGGCGACACCATCACCATCAAGGCGCCGGCGAAGAGCGGGTACTTCAACTCGGTGAACGTGAAGGTCTACGGGTTCATCCAGTTCCGGCAGATCGAGAAGTCCGGCATCGCCGGGATGATGAGCGTGATGGACCTGCAGTCCTTCCGCGACCTGTACGGCTACATGACCCGCGAGCGGGCGGCGGAGATCGACGCCATCAAGCGCTCGGTGGGCGCCACCGACCTCGCGCGCGAGGACGCCGAGGCCGCGCTGTTCGGCGGCGGCGGCGCGCTGGAGGGCGAGTCGCGCGCGGCGCGCATCGACGAGGGGCGGCTGCTGGCGGACCGCCGGGCGGACCGGCCCGCCGAGGACCTCTCGACGCGGACCTACTCGCAGGAGGAGATCGACCGCGGCGTGGCGCTGAACGCGGCGCTGATCCTGCGCGACCCCTCGCGGCTGCGCGAGACGATGCGCGACGTGCAGGCGGCCTCGGACCGGGCCGGGCTGCACCTGAAGGTGATCGACTGGCAGCAGGCGTCCGGGCTGGTGGGCCAGTTCGTGACGCTGCTGCGGGTGATCCTCTACAGCGCGGTGGTGATCTTCTTCGCCATCGCGCTCGTCATCATCAACAACGCCATGGTGATGGCCACGCTGCAGCGGGTGAAGGAGATCGGCACCCTGCGCGCCATCGGCGCGCAGCGCCGGTTCGTGCTCGCGATGATGCTGGTGGAGATCGCCTCGGTGGGCCTGGCCTTCGGCCTGGCCGGCGCGGGCCTGGGCGGGCTGGGCGTGTGGGCGGTGCGCGCGGCGGGCGGGATCCCCGCCACCTCCGACCTCCTCAACTTCCTGTTCTCGGGGCCGGCGCTCATGCCCACCCTGGGCGGCGGCAGCGTGGCCGTGTCGATCGTGGTGGTGGTGGTGGTGAGCGTGCTCTCCGGCTTCTACCCGGCGCTGCTCGCCATGCGCGTCACGCCGGTCGAGGCGATGGCGACGGAGGACTGATCGTGATCGGCGTGGACCTCCAGATCGCCGCCCGCAACCTCACCCGGCACACCCGGCGCAACCTGTTCCTGGGCGGCGCGCTCGCGGCGGTGACGGCGCTGCTGGTGCTGCTCTCCAGCCTGACCGGCGGGGTGGAGCGGGCCATGATGGTGTCGGCCACCACCCTGCTCACCGGCCACGTGAACGTGGGCGGGTTCTTCAAGATCACCTCGGGCAGCGCCGCGCCGATCGTGTCCGAGTACCCGCGCGCGCTCGACACGGTCCGGGCGCTCGTCCCGGAGATCGACTACGTGGCGGTGCGCGGGCGCGGCTGGGCCAAGGCCGTCTCCGAGAGCTCGTCGATGGACCTGGTGCTGGGCGGGGTGGAGGTGGCCCAGGAGCGCGGGTTCGCGAAGGTGATCCGGCCGGTGGAGGGCCGGCTGGAGGACCTGGCGCAGCCGGACACGGTGCTGCTGTTCCAGGGGCAGGCCGACCGGCTCAAGGTGAAGGTCGGGGACGTGGTGACGCTCTCCGCCCCGACCACCCGCGGCGTGAACAACACCGCCGACGTCCGGGTGGCGGTCATCGCCCGGAACGTCGGGCTGCTCTCCGCGTTCAGCGCCTTCATCCAGGGGGACACGCTGCGCCGGCTCTACGGCCTCGCGCCCACCGCCACCGGCGCGCTGCACCTGTACCTGAAGGACCCGGCCGACGCGCCGGCGGTGGCGAGCCGGCTGCGCGCCGCGCTCGCCGAGGCGGGCTGGCGGGTGATGGAGCCCGAGTCGCAGCCGTACTGGATCAAGCTCATGCAGAAGGTGCCGAGCGAGGACTGGACCGGCCAGAAGCTCGACGTCACCACCTGGGAAGACGAGATGGGCCAGTTCAAGCAGTTCATCCTCGGCCTGCGCGCGCTCACCGCGCTGCTCGTGTTCGTGCTCATGGTGGTGGTCGTCATCGGCATCCTCAACACGCTCGCCATCGCCATCCGCGAGCGGACCCGCGAGATCGGCACGCTGCGCGCCATCGGCATGCAGCGCCGCAAGGTGCTGTGGCTGTTCGTGCTGGAGACGGCGCTGCTCGGCCTCGGCGGCGCCGCGGCCGGCGCGGCCATCGCCTCCGGGATCGCGCTCCTGCTCAACCTGGCCGGCATCGGCGTGCCCGAGGGCATGCAGCTCTTCCTCATGCAGGAGCGGCTCTCCTTCCTGCTCCAGCCCGGCGCCATCCTCGCCGACGTGCTGTTCCTCGCCGGGGTGACCGTCGTGGCCGCGCTGCTCCCCGCCCGCCGGGCGGCGCGCCTGCGGCCGGTCACCGCCATGCACCACATCGGCTGAACCCCAGGATCCCCGAACATGCACGCACGCCCCGCCGCCGTCCTCTCCCTCGCCGCCGCGGCCCTGGCGCTCGCGGCGCCGCCCGCCGCGGCGCTCGGGCCCGACGAGCTGAAGCGCGTGGTCGCCACGCTCGACGACCGCCAGCGCAACTCCGGCGACTGGAAGGCGCTCTGCTACATGGAGGCGAAGGAGAAGGGGAAGACCGACGTCGTCTACGAGCTGCTGGTCTACCGGCGCGACGAGGACGACAAGCAGCTCTTCCTGTTCACCAAGCCCAAGGCCGAGGCGGGCAAGGGCTACCTGCGCATCGACAAGAACCTGTGGAGCTACGAGCCGTCCACCGGCCGGTGGGAGCGGCGCACCGAGCGCGAGCGCATCGGCGGCACCGACACGCGGCGCGACGACCTCTCCGAGCCGCGCCTCTCCGAGGACTACACCGCCGAGTGGAAGGGCGACTCGAAGCTGGGCGTCTTCGAGGTGCACGAGCTCGTGCTCACCGTGAAGCCCGGGGTGGACGTCTCCTACCCGGTGCGGCGGCTGTGGGTGGACAAGGCGACGCTCAACATCCTGAAGCGGCAGGACGTGGCGCTCTCCGGGCGGCTCATGCGCACCACCTACACGCCGCGCTGGAGGAAGATCTACTCGGAGTCGAAGAAGGGCGAGGTCTGGTACCCCGAGGAGATCCGCATCTACGACGAGATCGAGAAGGGGAACTCCACCCTCATCCTGATCCGCGAGATCGACCTCCGCCCGCTGGAGGCCAACCTCTTCACCAAGGCCTGGCTCGAGTCGAAGAGCCGGTAGGAGCGCGCCCATGCCCTCGCCCCGCACCGCCGCGCTGCTCGCCGCGGCCGCGCTCTGCGCGCTCCCGGCCGCGCCCGCCGCCGCGCAGGACCGGCCCTCCGAGGACGAGCTGTTCGGCGCGCCCGCCGCGCCGCCCGCCGCCCCCGCG
>NZ_BAZG01000116.1 GCF_000964525.1 Anaeromyxobacter sp. PSR-1 | reverse complement strand
TCCGGGTGGAGCCCGCGCGAGCAGCGCCGCGGCGGCGCCCCCGCCGGCGAGCGCGCGGAAGGACGGCTCGCGCGCGCCGAGCAGCACGGCCGCGCTGGCGCGGAGGCCGCCCGGCCCGGCCGAGAGGCCCAGGGCGAGGCCGTCGCGCACCGGCCAGGCCCGCGCGACCAGCGGCGAGCCCGGCGGCGCGAACGCGATCGCGGCCGGCGCGTCGCCAGCGCGCCGCGCGGCGCCGAACGCGGCGCTCCCCGCCAGCGCCCGCTCCGGCGCGAGCCCGGCCGCCTCGGCCACGAGGTCGGCCGCGCCTGGCCCCTGCGACACGAGCGCGGTGCGCTGCGTGACGAGGTACGCGAGCGCGATGGGCTCGCCGGCGGCGCGCCGGAAGGCGACCGTCGAGAACGCCCCGCGCGGCTCGGCGGTGCGGAGCTCCGCGCCGAGCCGCTCGCGGGCGAGGCGCCCGAGCAAGGTCTCCAGCTTCGCCGCGTCGCCGACCGGGAGCACCAGCAGCGCCCGCGCCGGCTCGCCGGCGGCGCCGAGCAGCGCGAGCGCGGCCCCGCGGCGCGCGTCCACGCCGGCCTCGGCGAGGCCCTTCGGGTCGAGCGGGTCGAAGCCGAGCTGGGCCGCGATCGCCCCGCGCGCCTCGGCGACCGCGGTCGCGCCGGGGAAGGCCGACACCACCGCGTGCAGGGCCGCCAGCTCGCGGCTGGCGCGCCCGGTCTCCGGGACGACCACCACCGCCCGCACCGCGGCGGGCACGAAGCGCTCGGGGGGCGGTCCGGGGCTGCGTCCGCGGCAGCCGCCGGCGGCGAGCGCCACGGCCAGGAGAGCCGGCAGGAGGAGGCGCCGGAGCACGGAGGTTTCTTACCATGCTAAGAGAGGCGCGCTCATGATCTTCTCCATCGAAGACGACGCACCCATCGTGCGCGACCTCCTGCCCGACTGGCGCGCCCGCTTCGGCGCGGCCGGCGGCCGGCTCGAGCTGGAGATCGGCTGCGGCCACGGCGGGTTCGCGCTCGGGTTCGCGCGCGCGTTCCCGGACCGTGCGCTGGTGGGCATCGAGCAGCGGCGGAAGTTCGCCGCGGAGCTGGCGGCCAAGGGCGCGCGGCGCGGCCTCCCCAACCTGCTGGTGCTGAACGGCGACGCGCGGCTCCTCGCCCCGCGGCTGTTCGCCGCGGGCTCGCTCGCGGCCATCCACGTGCACTTCCCCGACCCGTGGTGGAAGCGCCGCCACCACCGCCGCCGCCTGGTGGACGACCGGATGTCGGCGCTGCTCCTCGGCCTGCTCGCGCCCGGCGGCGTGCTCGACTTCCGCACCGACGTGGAGCGCTACGCGCGCGAGGCGGTGGTCCGGCTCGAGGAGGCCGGCTTCCGCAACGCCGCCGGCCCGGGCCGGTTCGCGGAGGCGGCGCCGGACGAGATCCCGTCCACGCGCGAGCGCCGCTACCTCGCGAGCGGCGAGCCGGTGTGGCGCCTGCGGCTCCTGAAGTGAAGGCGCGCGGGATCGCGAGGGCCCCCGGGCCGATGCGCCCGGAGGCCCCGCGCCCCCCGCCTCCGCGTCGCCGGTCCCGCCGCTAGTAGCGGGTGCCGGGGCTGGTCGCGCCCTGCGGCGTGGTGCTCTCGGGCGCGCCGGTGGTGCCGCCGCGGCCGGCGTCGTTGCGCGAGCCGTCGGGCGGGTGCGCCCCCGGCGGCGTGCCCGGCGTGTAGCCGCCGCTGCCGGTCCCGGTCGCGCCCATCGCCTCGACCTTCACGGCGATCTCGCGCCCGTCCACCTCGTTGAAGCTGGCGCGCACGTCCTGGCCGGGCGCCAGGTCGGCGACGTGGGCGTCGCGCCCGTCGATCGTGACGACCGTCTGGTCGGCCACGTGGAGCGAGCGCTGCGTCCCGTCCGCCGACTGGATGGTCAGCGTGCGGCCGTCGGACTGCGCCACCCGGCCGGTGATCACCTGGTCGCTGGCGTGGCCCTTCACGTCCGAGGCGGCGCCGGCCTGCGCGCCCTCCTCGGCCCGCATGCCGGGGTTGGTCGCCGACGGCGCGCTGGCGGCGGCGTCGGTGCTGGCCCGGCTCGTGCGCGCGCTCGAGGTGCGCGCGCTGGAGCCGGAGCTCGGGGTGCTGCAGGCGAGCCCGATCGCGGCCGGGACGCCCAGAAGCAAGGCATGGATCCTCATCGCGGTTCCTCCCGGACGAAAAGCTGGGCGCCCGGCGCGTGGTGGGCCAGCCCCGGGCAGCACGCCGGCGGGCGGGCCGGGCCCCGCAGGGCCGGCGCCTGCCGGGGAGGCGGGAGGCCGGCCGCGAGGCTACACTCGCGCCATGCGACGCCTCCGCTCCCCCGCGCCCCTCGCCGCCCTGGCCGCGGCCGCCCTCGCCCTCGCCGCCTGCCGCGCCCCGGCCAGCCCCGCCGACCAGTACCGCCGCTTCGCCGCCGCGGCGCGCGCCGGGGACGCCGCCGCCGTCTGGTCGATGCTCTCGGCGCGCTCGCGCGAGGCGCTCGACGCCCGGGCGAAGGCGCTGGCCGCGCGGGCGCCCGGGGTGGTGCCGGCGCGCGGGCGCGACCTGGTGCTGGGCGACTTCGCGGCGCGGGCCGCGCGGATCCGCACGGCGGTGGTGGTGCGCGAGTCGGCCGGGACCGCGATCGTGGCGGTGGAGGACGAGGCCGGCGCGAAGGGCGAGGTGACGCTGGTGCGCGAGGACGGCGCCTGGCGGGTGGTGCTGCCGGGCCTGGACGGCGGCGAAGGTCGCTGAGGCCTGGGACGGCGGCCGGGCCGCGCGGCGGTGGCTCCCGGCGCAAACCTCTGTTATTGATGCCGATCCCACCTATGAAGACCCCGACCGCCGCCGAGATCCGCGAGCTGTTCCAGCGCTTCTTCGAGGAGCACGGCCACCGCCGCGTGGCGAGCTCCTCGCTCGTCCCGCAGAACGACCCGACGCTGCTCTTCACCAACGCCGGGATGGTCCAGTTCAAGGACGTGTTCACCGGCCGCGAGCGCCGCGACTACTCGCGGGCCACCACCGCGCAGAAGTGCGTGCGCGCCGGCGGAAAGCACAACGACCTCGAGAACGTCGGGTTCACCGCCCGTCACCACACGTTCTTCGAGATGATGGGGAACTTCTCCTTCGGCGACTACTTCAAGCGCGACGCCATCGCCTGGGCCTGGGAGCTCGTCACCAGCCCCGCCTGGCTCGGCATCGCGAAGGACCGGCTCGCGGCCACGGTGTTCGCCGGCGAGGGGACGCTCCCCTGGGACGAGGAGGCCTTCGAGCTGTGGAAGGCGCAGGGCGTGCCGGTCGAGCGCATCCACAAGCTGGGCGCCAAGGACAACTTCTGGGCCATGGGCGACACCGGCCCGTGCGGCCCGTGCTCCGAGCTGCACTACTTCCAGGGCAACGACGTCCCGTGCGCCGAGGAGAAGGCCGGGCGCAAGTGCCAGGGCGTGGCCTGCGACTGCGATCGCTGGCTGGAGATCTGGAACCTCGTGTTCATGCAGTTCGAGCGCGGGCAGGACGGCGGGCTCACCCCGCTGCCCAAGCCCTCCATCGACACCGGCGCCGGCCTGGAGCGGCTCGCCTCGGTCGCGCAGGGCAAGCGCTCGAACTACGACACCGACCTGTTCCGCAGCATCATCCAGGCGGTCGAGAAGCTCTCGGACAAGCGCTACGACGCCGCCTCCGACGACGGCGTCTCGATGCGCGTCATCGCCGACCACGCCCGCGCCACCACGTTCCTGGTGGGCGACGGCGTGCTCCCGTCGAACGAGGGCCGCGGCTACGTGCTCCGCCGGATCATGCGGCGCGCCATCCGCCACGGGAAGCGGCTCGGGCTGGAGAAGCCGTTCCTGGCGGCGGTGTGCGGGGCCGTCATCGACGAGATGGGCGCGGCCTACCCGGAGACCCGGGAGAACCGCGCGTTCATCGAGAAGGTGGCGCAGCAGGAGGAGGAGTCCTTCCGCCGCACGCTCGACAAGGGGCTCGCCATCCTCGAGGGCGAGATGCGCAAGCTCGTCCCCGACGCGACCTACGACGGCAAGCCCGCCACCCCGGCGCCGGGCCGTGCCCGGCCCATCATCGACGGCAAGGTGGCGTTCCAGCTCTACGACACGTTCGGCTTCCCGCTCGACCTGACGCGCGTCATCGCGGCGGAGCGCGGGTTCGACGTGGACGAGCAGGGCTTCGACCGCCACATGGCCGAGCAGCGCGCGCGGTCCGAGTGGAAGGGCTCGGGCGAGCAGGGCGTGGACGACCTGCACAAGCAGATCGCGGGCGAGCTCGGCGAGGTGAAGTTCCTCGGCTACGAGCTGCCGGCGGCCCGCGCGCAGGTGAAGGCCATCCTCGCGAACGGCGCGCGCGTGGCGCGCGCCGGCAAGGGCGACAAGGTCGAGATCGTCACCGACGCGACGCCGTTCTACGGCGAGTCCGGCGGCCAGGTGGGCGACGTGGGCCACATCACCGGCGCGGGGCTGGAGATCCGGGTGGACGACGCGCAGCGCCCGGTGCCCGGCCTGGTCACGCACGTGGGCGAGGTGCTGCGCGGCGAGGTGGCCGTCGGCGACGCGGTGGAGCTGGCGGTGGACGACCGCCGGCGGGACCTGGTGCGCGCGAACCACTCCGCCACCCACCTGCTGCAGTTCGCGCTGCGCGAGGTGCTGGGCGAGCACGTGAAGCAGGCCGGCTCGGTGGTGGCGCCGGACTACCTGCGCTTCGACTTCTCCCACTTCCAGCCGGTCACCGAGGAGGAGCTGGCCGCGGTGGAGCGGCGGGTGAACGAGCTCGTCCGCGAGAACGCCGAGACCGAGACCGCGGTGCTGAAGCTGGAGGAGGCGCGCCACGCCGGGGCCATGATGATCTTCGGCGAGAAGTACGGCGACGTGGTGCGCGTGGTCCGCATCGGCCCGTCCAAGGAGCTGTGCGGCGGCACGCACGTGCGCCGGTCGGGCGACATCGCGTTCTTCAAGATCGGCTCGGAGGAGTCGATCGCCTCGGGCGTGCGGCGCCTGGTGGCGTACACCGGCGCGCGCGCGGTCGAGGTCCAGCAGCGCGAGGCGGAGGAGCTGCGGCGCGCGGCGGCGCTGCTCAAGGCCGGCGCGCTCGAGGTCTCGCAGAAGATCGAGCAGACGCAGCGGCGCGTGAAGGACCTGGAGCGCGCGCTGGAGGAGGCGCGCTCGAAGGCGGCCGCGGCGCAGTCCGGCGACCTCGCCGCGCAGGCGAAGGACGTGGGCGGCGCGAAGGTGCTGGCGGCGCGCGTGGAGGGCGACGGCAAGGCGCTCCGCGAGCTGGCCGACAAGCTGCGCGACCGGCTGGGCAAGGGCGTGGTGGCGCTCGGCGCGGAGCAGGACGGCAAGGCCATCCTGCTGGTGGCCGTGACCCGCGACCTCACCGCGCGCCTGAAGGCCGGCGACCTGGTGAAGGAGGCCGCGAAGCTGGTGGGCGGCTCGGGCGGCGGCAAGCCGGACATGGCGCAGGCGGGCGGCTCCGATCCGGCCGGCCTGGAGAAGGCGCTCGACAAGGTGGTCGAGCTCGCCGCGCGCGCGCTCGCGTGATCGGCGGCGCGCGCCCCCGCGGGAGCGCGCGCGGCCCGCACCTCCGGCGCGAACTGTCAAGCGCCGGCGGCCGTTGACCGTGGTGGCGCGGGGTGCCTACGATTCCCCGCGATGCCGTCCCCGCTCCCCCGATCGCGCCGCGCCCCCGCGGCCGCGTCCACGGTGGTGGACCTCGCGCAGGCGCGCGAGTCGCGCCGGCTGCGCGAGCTGCAGGCGCGCTGCCGCGGCGTGGACGAGGTGAACCGGCGGGGCCTGTCGCGGCTGTTCCAGAGCGGCCTCATCTTCACGCGCCAGGGCGCCCGGCTCGGGCGCGACCTCCTGCTCGCCCACCAGCACCTGCTCCGCGTGTCCGACCTGCTCGCGCGGATCGGCGAGCTCCCGGCGGAGGAGGCGGGCGACGCCGATCCGCTGTACGCGGAGGCGCAGTCGCTGCTCGCCCGCACCACCGAGCTGACCGCCCGCACCGGCCTCGTGCTCGCGCGCGGCCGCTGACCCCGGCGCACGTCCGCGCCGCGCCTCCGAGGCGCTCGCCTGCCCGCCCTCACTCACGGTATCGTTCACCCTGCGCGCGGCCCGCGCGGGCGCGCCGCCCGCGCCCGGCGCCGGCGCGAGGGGCGGTGCGATGCGCAGGATCCTGGCGGTGGGCGCGGCGGTCGTCGCGCTGGCGGCACCCGCGGCGGCGAGCGCGCAGATGAGCCTCGGCGTTCGCGTCGGGTACGCGCGGGCGCTCGGCGACGTGGGGGAGGGCGGCGGCGAGCGGCACGCGATGTCCGACTGGGTGGACGCGCAGCTCCCGGTGCAGGCGGACGTGATGTTCCGGGTCACGCCGGCGCTCTCGATCGGTCCGTACGTGGCCTACGGGTGGGCCTGGACCGGCGGCGACCTCGAGGCCCTGTGCCGCGAGCCGGGCGTGGACTGCTCCAGCTGGTCGATCCGGGCCGGCGCGCAGGCCCTGTACCGGCTGGCGCCGCGCGCGTCCCTCTCGCCCTGGCTCGGCGCCGGGATCGGCTACGAGTGGATCCAGTCGACCCGCGGCCTCCCCGGCGACGCGCGCGTGAACATGAACGGCGTGGAGTGGCTGAACCTCCAGGCCGGCGCCGACGTGGCGGCGACCTCCGGCCTGCGCATCGGGCCGTTCGCGATGGCGAGCCTGGGCCGGTACGGGACGGCGGAGGCCAGGCAGCACTGGCCGTTCCCGAGCAGCCGCACGGAGCTCGCCGACGCGCAGCGCTTCCACGGCTGGGTCCAGATCGGCATCCGGGTCCAGCTCGAGCAGCGCTAGCGGACCGGGCGCCCGCGGCGTCGTGTCGCGGTCCGGTCGCGAAGTTGCCGGGGGGCACACCCCGCGTATGATCCCGACCCGGCGGGGCTCGGGGCGCGACCTTCCGCGCCGACGGCGGCCCCGATCACGTGAGGGGGATCGCCATGCGCAGGATCGTGACCTTGGGCGCGGTGCTCGCCGCGCTGCTGCTGCCGACCGCGTCGAACGCGCAGGTCAGCCTGGGGCTCCGGCTCGGGTACGCCTGGGGGCTCGGGGACGTGGGCGGCGGCGGCGGTGACAAGCTGAAGATGGCCGACTGGGTGGACGGGCAGGTGCCGATCCAGGTGGACGCGCTGTTCCGGGTGACGCCGGCGCTCGCGGTCGGTCCCTACTTCTCCTACGGCTTCGCGGGGACCGGCGGCGACCTGAAGTCCATGTGCGACACGTCCGGGGTGGACTGCTCCGCGTACGTGATGCGGCTCGGCGTCGAGGGGATCTACACGCTGCCGGCCGCGGGCAACCTCGCGCCGTGGCTCGGCGTCGGCATCGGATACGAGTGGAACCGCCTGAAGGCGGAGGGCGGCGGCGAGAACCTGACCATGAAGTGGAAGGGCGTGGAGTGGGTGAACCTGCAGGCCGGCATGGACTTCCTCGTCGGGCCGCAGCTCCGCACCGGGCCGTTCCTGATGGCGAGCTTCGGCCGCTACGACAAGGGCGACGCCTCGGGCGTGATCTCCGGCGGCGGCAGCATCAACGACAAGAAGTTCCACGAGTGGCTGCAGGTCGGCTGGCGAGGCCAGTTCGACCTGTAGCGCGGGTCCGGGCGTGCAGCGCGGAGGCCGCCCCCGGGGGCGGCCTTCGTGCGTTCCGGGCGCCGCGCTTGCCCCCGGCGCGCCGCCGCGCTACCGCTCGACGGGCGCGGAGGCGACATGCACGGGACGCTGGTGGAGCTGGAGATCGACTCGCAGGCGCTGGCCGGGAACCCGCTGGGCGATCCGGCGCGGCGGCCGCTCCTGTGCTGGGTGCCGCCGGGTGGCGCGGCCGGGCTGCCCGCGGTCTACTTCCTCCACGGCTTCGCCGGCTCGGCGCGCGGCTGGCTCAACGTGAGCGCGTTCCAGCCCACCGTGCCGGAGCGGCTCGACGCGCTGGTCGCGGCCGGCGAGGCCCCGCCGTTCGTGGCCGTGTTCCCTGATGGCTTCACCGCGCTCGGCGGCACGCAGTGGATCAACGCGCCGGCGGTGGGCCGCTACCAGGACTACGTGGCCGACGACGTGGTGCGCCTCGTGGAGGCGCGGCTCGGGACCGTCCCGCGGCGCGAGGCGCGCGCGGTGGTGGGGAAGAGCTCGGGCGGCTACGGCGCGCTGCGCATGGGGCGGGACCGGCCCGACGCCTTCGCGCACCTCGGCTGCCACGCCGGCGACGCCTACTTCGAGTACTGTTACCTGCACGACCTCCCGCAGGCCGCGGCGGCGCTGCTCGGCGCGCCGGACGCCGCCGCGTGGCTGGAGGACGCGAAGCGGCGGGCCCGCGAGACGAAGCTCGCGGGCGGCGACCACCCGGTGCTGAACGTGCTCGCGATGGCGGCGCACTACGCCGCCGACCCCGCGGCGCCGCTCGGCCTGGCGCTCCCGTTCGAGCTGCCCAGCGGCCGGATCCGCGAGGACGTGTGGGCGCGCTGGCTGGAGGCGGACCCGGTCCGCTTCGTGCCGCGCGCGCTCGACGCCTACCGGCGCCTGGAGAGCGTGTTCCTCGACTGCGGCACCCGCGACGAGTTCCACCTGCGCTGGGGCGCCCGGATGGTGGCGGAGGCGCTGCGCGCGGGCGGCGTGCCGGTGGTGCACGAGGAGTTCGAGGGCGGGCACATGGGCACGAGCTGGCGCTACGACGCCTCGGTCCGCCACCTCGTCCCGCGGCTGGCGCGCGCCTGACCGGGAGCGGCGCGGGCGCGGGCTCCCGGCTACCATCGGCGCATGACCGCGCCCGTCCCGTCCCGCGCCGCCGCCTGGTCGCTGCTCTGCGAGCACACCGCCTCCCAGCCGCTCCGCCGCCACGCCCTGGCCGTGGAGGCGTCGATGCGCGCGCTGGCGCTCCGCGCCGGCGTGGCCGAGCCGGCCGGGCTGGAGACCTGGGGCCTGGTGGGCCTGCTCCACGACTTCGACTACGAGCGCTTCCCCACCGAGCAGGACCACGTCTTCCGCGGGATGGAGATCCTGCGCGCCCGTGGCTGGCCGGAGGAGATCGTGAAGGCGGTGGGCGGGCACGCGTTCTACACCGGCATCGCGCGCGAGACGCCCATGGAGAAGGCGATCGTGGCCGCCGACGAGCTGACCGGGTTCGTGGGCGCCTGCGCCCTGGTGCGCCCGTCGAGGCGGATCGCCGACGTGCCGGTGGAGTCGGTGGTGAAGCGGATGAAGGACAAGGCGTTCGCGCGCTCGGTGGACCGCGAGTACATCCGGCGCGGCGCGGAGGAGGTGGGGCTGCCGCTCCCGGAGCTTGTGGCGCTGGTGCTGCGCGCGCAGGTGCCCATCGCGGCGCGGCTCGGGCTGGACGGCGCGCCGGCGGCGGACCTGCCCGACGAGCCGGTGCCTCCGGAGCCGCCCCTCGACTCCGCCGCGCTGCGCGCGGCTACGCTCGGGGTGAGCGGACCGTCCGGTACCTGAAACGAAGCGCGGCGCGCCCGGCGAGCGGGCGCGCCGCGGGGCGCGAGGGTTCCGGGGAGGACTACTCGCGCGGCGGGTTGCCCCGGCGCAGGAACGCCGGGATGTCGTACTGGTCCTCGTCGGCCGGGCGGTACACCGGCGCCTCGCGGCGGAACGACACCTTCGCGGGCGCGGTGACGTGGGCCGGCGCGGCCGGGGTCTGCAGCCGGATGGGCGGCTTGGCGGCGGCCTCGACCGGCAGCGGCGGCGGCACCTGCCGGACCGTGGCCGGGGCCCGCGCCTCCACCGGCTCGACCTTACGGGCCATGGCGCGGCTGCGCTCCTCGCGCGCCTGGAAGCCGGTGGCGATGACGGTGATCTTCACCTCGTCGCCCAGCCGCTCGTCGATCACCGACCCGAAGATGATGTTCGCGTCGCTGTCGGCGGCCGCCTGCGCCATCGACACCGCCTCGTTCACCTCGTGCAGGGTGAGGTTCGGGCCGCCGGTGATGTTGACCAGCAGGCCGGTGGCGCCGTCCAGCGTGACGTCCTCGAGCAGCGGCGAGCTGATGGCGGCCTGCATCGCCTCCATGGTGCGCTGCTCGCCGGAGGACCGGCCCGTGCCCATGAGCGCCATGCCCTGGCCGCCCATGATGGTGCGCACGTCGGCGAAGTCCACGTTGACGATGCCGTGCACGGTGATGAGGTCGGAGATGCCCTGCACCGCGTTGAGCAGCACCTCGTCGGCGCGCTTGAACGCGTCGGCGAGCGACATGTTCTCGCCCGCCACCGAGAGCAGCCGCTGGTTCGGGATCACGATGAGCGTGTCCACCGCGGCCGCCAGCTCGGCGATCCCCGCCTCGGCCTGCTTGCGCCGCTTGTTCCCCTCGAACAGGAACGGCTTCGTCACCACGCCCACGGTGAGCGCCCCGGTGGCCTTGGCGATGTCGGCCACCACCGGCGCGCCGCCGGTGCCGGTGCCGCCGCCCATCCCGGCCGTCACGAACACCATGTCGGCGCCCTCCAGCGCCGCCGCGATCTGCTCGCGCTCCTCCAGCGCCGCGGTGCGGCCCACCTCCGGGTTCGCGCCGGCGCCCAGCCCGCGCGAGGCGGACTTGCCGAGCTGGATCTTCACGCTGGCCTTGTTCGCGGCCAGCGCCTGCACGTCGGTGTTGGCGGCGATGAACTCCACGCCCTCGAGGCGCCCGGCCACCATGGTGTTGATGGCGTTGCCGCCACCGCCGCCGACGCCGATCACCTTGATCTTCGCCGCGTCCTGCCTGTCGGTGTACTCGATCATTGGTCGGTTCCCCCCCGCGGCTAGAAGATCTGGCCCAGCCACTCCTTCATGCGGACCTTCACCTTGCGGTAGACGTTCTCGTCCCGGATCTTGAAGTACGGGCTGTCGTCCTGCTGGTGCGCGCCGTAGATCACCAGGCCCACCGCGGTCGCGTACATCGGGCTCTTCACCACGTCCACCAGGCCGCCGATCCCCCGCGGCAGCCCCCGCCGCACCGGCACGCCCAGCACCTCCTCGGCCATCTCCGGCATCCCGGCGAGCAGCGTCGAGCCGCCGGTGATCACCACGCCCGAGGCGAGGATCTCCTCCATCCCGCACTTCTGGATCTCGTGCTGCACCAGCATGAAGATCTCCTCGACGCGCGGCTCCACGATCTCGGCGAGGATGTGGCGCGAGAGGACGCGCGGCTGCCCGCCGCCCACGCTGGGCACCTCGATGGTCTCGGTCTTGTCCACCATCGAGGCCATCGCGCAGCCGTACTGCTTCTTGATCCGCTCCGCCTCGTGGGTGGGCGTGCGCAGCCCCACGGCCACGTCGTTGGTGAGGTGGTTGCCGCCCAGCGAGATCACCGCGGTGTGCTGGATCGAGCCGTTGTGGAAGATGGCGATGTCGGTGGTGCCGCCGCCGACGTCCACCAGGCACACGCCCAGCTCCTTCTCGTCCTCGGAGAGCGTGGCCAGCGAGGAGGCCAGCGGCTGCAGCACGATGTCGGCCACGTTCAGGCCGGTGCGCTGCGCGCACTTGACGATGTTCTGCGCCGAGGAGACCGCGCCGGTGACGATGAGCGCCTTCGCCTCCAGGCGCACGCCGCTCATCCCGACCGGCTCCTTCACGCCGTCCTGGTCGTCCACCACGAACTCCTGCGGGAGCACGTGGATGACCTCGCGGTCCAGCGGGATGGCGACGGCCTTGGCCTGGTCGATGACGCGGTCCACGTCCTGCTGGCGGACCTCCTTGTCCTTCACCGCCACCACGCCGTGCGAGGGGAACGCCTTGATGTGGCCGCCGGCGATGCCGGTGTAGACGGTGGTGATCTCGCACCCCGCCATGTGCTCCGCCTCCTCGATCGCGCGCTTGATCGAGGCGACGGTGGCGTCGATGTTGACCACCACGCCCTTGCGCAGCCCCTTCGACGGGTGCGAGCCGATGCCGATGATGTCGATCGAGCCGTCGTCGGTGACCTCCCCGACGATGGCGCAGATCTTCGTCGTGCCGATGTCCAGGCCGACGAGGATGTCCCCGCTCTTCGCCATGTGAACCTCCGGGCGTGACCGCGCCGTCGCGCTTTCGCCCACCTAGGGCCCTCTCGGACCCGTCCCTACCGCAGCGACGCCGAGCGTCCCTGCGGACCACCACCACCCGCTGCGTACGACCGTCCGTCCGGCTCACCGCGCCGACCGGCCACCCGGACCGCCACCCAGTCCGGGCGGCGGCGGTTGTCCAGGTGCAGCACCTCCGCCCGCTCCCCCTCGGCGTCGAGCGCCGAGAGGACGCGGTGGAGGCGCGTCAGCTTCTCCTCCAGGTCTCCCTGGCCGAGGCGGATCTCCGTCCCCTCGTCCGACCAGAGCGTGGTCCCGTACTCCGGGTCCACGTGGATCTCCGAGATCGTCGAGCGCGCGTCGAGGCCGCGCGCCGACCAGCGCCCGAGCAGCGCCAGCGCGCCGCCCAGCAGCGGCGCGAACTCGGCGCGCCCCTCCACCCACGCCTCGCGCTCGATGCCGGTGATGACCGGCAGGTCCAGCCCGTCGCCCGGGACCGCGCGCTTGAACACCTCGCCGCGGTCGTCCACCAGGTACAGGCCGCCCAGGTCCACCAGCGCGGCCGGCCGCCGCTCCGAGACCTGCACCTCGAGCGCGGGCGGGAACGTGCGGCGGACCTGGGCCGAGGCGATCCAGGGGTGGCGCCGCAGCGCCGCCGCCATCGCGTCGGTGTCGAGGAACAGGAGGTGGTCGCCCGGCTGCACCGGCGACAGGTCGAGCAGCTCCTGCGGCGTCGCGCGGGAGAGCCCCTCGAACCGGAGCTCGCGGACGCGCAGCAGGTCGCTCTTCCAGCCGAGGCGCCAGCCCAGGTACGCGGCGCCGCCGAGGGCGCCCAGCGCGACGATCGAGGGCAGGGCGAGCGCCATCGCGCGGGCCAGCCGCCGCCGCCGCTCCCCCGGAACCCTGTCCACGCGCCGCCGGTTCGGACCCCGCGCCACCCGCCACTCCCGCCACCCGGACACATCCGCCCACCGCAGCCCACGTGAATGAAACCAGAGGGCGCTTCCGGGCGCTATCACCCGACGGTGCAGGATGCCCGAGCAGCGGCCGCTGGCAAGTTTTCCGCCCGCGAAACCCGGGCCGCCCGCCTTCTCGTCTTCCCGCGAGGATGCGCTAGCATCTCCGCACATGCACCCTGGGCGCGCCAGCGTGGCGGGACTCCTCGCCGCGGCCAGCATCG
>NZ_BAZG01000117.1 GCF_000964525.1 Anaeromyxobacter sp. PSR-1 | reverse complement strand
GAGTTCCGCGCCGCCCCCGGCGCCGCCTCGGCCCCGGTGCCGCGGAGCCGCACCGCGGAGGTGGGCGCGTCCTACCAGGCCTGGACCGCGTCCACCGCCGGCACCTCGGACCGCGCGGCCCTCGACGTCGCCATCCGCGAGGCGGAGCTCGCGCCGTGGCTCACGCTCGACGTGGACGCCCGCGCCGAGCGCTGGCTCCGCCGCGACGCCCCGCGCTTCCGCCCCAAGGACGACACCCAGCTCTACCTCTGGCAGGCGCAGCTCACCGCCACCCCCGGCGACGCGCTGCGCCTCTCCGCCGGGCGCGTGCTGCCCTGGGCCATCCCCGGCGCGACCGTGTTCGACGGCGGCCTGGCCGGCGTGCGCGGGCGGCTGCTCGGCGCGCGCGCCGAGGGCGGGGTGTTCGGCGGGGCGGTCCCGGAGCCCGACACCACCGAGCCGACCACGCGCCGGGCGACCGGCGGGGCCTACTGGATCCTCGACGGCGCGCTCGGCCGCGGCGCGTCGTGGAGGCAGGAGGGGCGCATCGCGATGGTGCGCACGCCGGAGCTGGGGACGCGCGCGGAGGGCTCGCTCACCGGCCGCGTGTTCCTGCGGCGCCTGGACCTCTCGGCCGAGGCGCACGTGGGCGGCGGCGGCAAGCGCGGCGGCACGGACCTGGACGCGGCCCGGGTGGACGCGAGCGCCCGGCCGGTGGACGGGCTGCTCGTGGGCGGGAGCTTCCGCCACGCCGGGCTCGCGTGGCCGCAGACGTTCGACCCGGCGGCGTTCCCCGGGCGCTCGCGGGCGGCGGACGGGTTCGTGAGCTGGGACCCGGTGCGCTGGCTGCGGGTGGGCGGCACCGGCGGCTTCTCGCGCGACGTGTCGAGCGGGCTGGAGCGGCGCTGGGCGGGGCCGGAGCTGGGCCTGCCGCGGCTGCTCGGCGCGAGCGGCGGCCTGACGCTGGGGTACCTGGAGGAGTCGGGCTGGCTCGACGGCCGGAGCGCGTACGCGCAGCTCCTGTGGCGGCCGTTCCAGGCGCTCCGGCTGGTCGGGCGCGCGAGCTGGTCGCACGACGCGGCGTTCGGCGTGGACCGCGACGAGATCGGGGTGCTCGCCAGCGCGATCGCGGACCTGGGCCGGCACCTCGGGCTGCGGATCAGCCTGGCGGGCCGCGGCGCGTTCGACCCGGGCGCGGAGGAGGGCGGGAGCATGCCCTACGGGATGACCGGGTTCGCGACGATCTTCGCGGCGTACTGACCGCGGGCGCGGCGGCGCCGACCTTGCACGGCGCCGGGCCGCATGGCCCGACCCGACCACATCCGTTCCGCCGCGCTCGCGGTGCTCGCCCTCGCCGCCGCCTGCGCGCCGCCTCCCCTCG
Source organism: Anaeromyxobacter sp. PSR-1 (assembly GCF_000964525.1). Classification (GTDB taxonomy): domain Bacteria; phylum Myxococcota; class Myxococcia; order Myxococcales; family Anaeromyxobacteraceae; genus Anaeromyxobacter. The sequence continues at coordinate 11,808 of NZ_BAZG01000117.1, read as the reverse complement.
ACGCGACGCCGGGGCCGCCCGCCGCCCTGGTCCGCGTCGTCAGCTGGAACGTCCACGACCTGTTCGACGACCTCGACCGGACGGAGCCGCCCGGCGCGCTCGACACCGTCGCCACCGCCGGCGAGGTGGACGCGAAGCTGGCGCGGGTCGCGGCGGTGCTGGCGCGGCTCGACGCCGACCTGGTGCTCCTGCAGGAGGTCGAGACCGCCGCGCTCGCGGACGCCCTGGCGGCGCGGGCGGGGTACGCCGAGGCGCGGCTGGTCGAGGGGAACGACCCCCGCGGCATCGACGTGGCGGTCCTCTCGCGCCTGCCGCTCCGCGCCTACCTCAGCCACCGCGACGAGCGCGACGCCGCGGGCCGGCCGCTGTTCCCGCGCGACTGCGTGGAGGCGCACGCGGCGCTCCCCGGCGGCCGGACGCTGGTGCTGGTGGGCAGCCACCTCAGCTCGGCCCTCTCCGACGACGGGACGCGCCGGGCCGCGCAGGCGGCGCGCATGCGCGAGCTCGCCGACGGGCTCGTGCGCGGCGGCGCCCGGGTCGTGGCGGGCGGCGACCTGAACGACGAGGCCGGATCCGTCGCGCTGGCGCCGCTGCTCGGGGACGGCACCTGGCTCGCTCCCGCCGCGGCGCTGCCGCCGGCCGCCGCGTGGACCTGGTCCGGCGGCGGGGACCGGGCGGCGCTCGACCACCTGGCCGTCCCGCGGGCCGACGCCGCCTCGGTGGTGCAGGCCGCGGTCGCCGGGGGGCCGGACGTCGAGGCGGCCTCGGATCACCGGCCGGTGGTGCTGGACCTGTGGCTGCGGTAGCGGCGCGCGGAGGCAGGGGTTCCGCCGTGCCGTCCGGGTCCAGACATTTCGGCGGGAGGTGGCGCATGGCGAGCGACCGGCGGCCGGAGGATCCGAGGGTGCCGAAGGTGCAGGGGCTCGCCGGCGGCCCGGGGCCGACGCCGCCGGGCGTGGACGACGGCACGCCGCATCCCGGGGCCGAGCCGCCCGGGCAGGCGCCGGAGCCGGAGGCGCAGCGCCGCGCGACCGACGCCGCCGAGCGGAGCGCCGGCACGCGGAAGGCGCACCTGGACGAGGCCCGCCGCGCCCACCAGGCGCGCGGCGGGCGGGAGGCGGGCGAGGGCGAGACGGGCGAGGCCGGCGAGCCGACGCGCGAGCCGCCCACGCCGCGCGGCGCGGGCGAGCGAGAGGGCGGGGGAGGGACGCGGCGGTGAGGCGGGGCCTGGCGGGGAAGGTCGCGGTCGTGACGGGCGCGTCCGCGGGCGTGGGGCGCGCGGTGGCGCGGGAGCTGGGGCGGGCGCGGATGCGCGTCGCGCTGGTCGCGCGGAACGCCGAGGCGCTCGAGAACGCCGCCCGCGAGATCCGCGGGGCGGGAGGCGAGGCCATCGCGGTGGTCGCCGACGTCTCGGACGCCGCCGCGGTGGAGACCGCCGCGGACGCGGTGGTGCGCGCGTGGGGCGGGATCGACGTGTGGGTGAACGACGCGATGGTGAGCGTGTTCGCCCCGGTGATGGAGACGACGGCGGAGGAATACCGGCGCGTGACGGAGGTGACGTACCTCGGCTACGTGCACGGCACGCGCGCCGCGCTCCGCCACATGCTGCCGCGCGACCGCGGGCACGTCGTCCAGGTCGGGTCCGCGCTCTGCTACCGCTCCATCCCGCTGCAGAGCGCGTACTGCGCCGCGAAGGCGGCGGTCCGCGGCTTCACCGACGCGCTCCGCTGCGAGCTCGCGCACGATCGGAGCCGGGTGCGCCTCTCGATGGTGCACCTGCCCGCCGTGAACACGCCGCAGTTCGAGCTGGTCCGCACGCGCCTGCCCGGCCACCCGAAGCCGGTGCCGCCCATCTACCAGCCCGAGGTGATCGCGCGCGCGGTGCTGGCCGTGGTGCGGCGCCCGCGGCGCGAGCTGTGGGTCACCTGGAGCACGACCCGCGCCATCCTCGGCCAGCGGACGATCCCGGGCCTGCTCGATCGCTACCTCGGCCGCATCGGGTACCGGGCGCAGCAGGCGGACCGCCCGCCGGAGCCGGGGAGGCCGGACGATCTGGAGCGGCCGGTGCCCGGCGATCACGGCGCGCGCGGAGAGTTCTCGGCCGAGGCCCGGCCTCGCAGCGCGTCGCTCTGGTTCACGCTCCACCGCAGGAGCCTGGCCGCGGGGGCGGTGCTCCTGGCCGCCGGGGCGGTATGGGCGTCACGCAGCGTGCGGATCGCCACCTGAAGCGGGGAGGCCTCGGCGCTCGGGCGGGGCGCGCGAGCGCACGGGCGGTGCGAGCTCGTCTCATGGCCGTGGGTCGCCGGGTCACGCGATACCTGCGCGCTGGATCCACGCGTATGGTTCGCGTCAAGGCTGAGGAGCGGGAGCGGAACGTCCGGGACGGGGGGGTTCCCGCTCCTCAGCCAAGCTCCAGGGGGGAGCAGCACCCGCGCCGGCATGCACCTGCATGCCGGCGCGGCCGCTTCCGGTGCCGCGCGGCCGGGAGCTGGCGTCGCGGCGGCGGCGAGGCGCACGCGTCCGTGCAGCCCGCGGCTGGCTCGCGTGGTATGAAGCGCCGGTCGGCTCCGCCGAACGGGGCGCTAGCTCAATGGTAGAGCAGCGGCCTTTTAAGCCGTTGGCTCAGGGTTCGAGTCCCTGGCGCCCCACTCTCGACGCATGCCCCGGTCCGCGGCGCGTGCGTGCATCCTCGGCCCTACGCCTTCCGCCCGCGCCAACATGCCTCGGACGCTGGGTTTGGGACGATATCGAGCACCGGGTATTTTTGGAGCTGGACGGTGATCGCAGCGGTCGCCGGGGGGATGCACCGATGGATCGACACGACCCGGTGGAACCGGACACCATCCGCAAGGACGGCGTGTTCGACGTGTCGGCGGCGCAGGACGTGGCGCAGCGCCTCGCCGCGACCCCCGCTGGCGCGGAGGTCCGCGTCGATCTCACGCACGTGCGCGAGTTCCACGACTTCGGCGTGGCGGTGCTGGCCCGGGCGCTGGCCGGCTGCCCGGGCCGCGTGTCCGTCCGCGGGCTGCGCCAGCACCACCGGCGGTTGCTGCGCTACCTCGGCGTGGCCGCGGCGCCGGACGACGGCGCGGGCGCCCCCGCGTAGTCCGGCCGGCGTCACGGCTCCCGCGCACGCACCCGCGCGCCGTCGTGGAGCGCGCCGGTGGGCCGGAGCACCACCGGCGTGCCGTCGGCCAGCCCGCCGGCGATCTCCACCTCGGTGGCCGCCAGCGCGCCGAGCTGGACCGGCCGCAGCCGGGCCCGCCCGCCCTCGACGGCGTACACCGCCCAGCCGCCGTCGCCCCGGAACACGCTGCTCGCCGGCACGCGGAGCGCGTCGGCCCGCCGCGCCACCGCCACGCGCCCCTCCACGCGCCAGCCGTCGCCGAGGGCCGACCACGCGCCCGCGGCGCCCGCGGGATCCACCAGCACGTTCACGCGCTGCTCCTCCACGCCCAGCGCGCTCACCTTGGTGAACGCCGACGGCTCGACCCGGCGCACGCGGCCGGCGAGCGGCGCGTCGCCGCCCCAGGCCGTCAGCTCGACCTCCGCGCCGGGGCGCACCCGCGAGGCCTGCTCGGTGAGCAGCTCGAGCGCGACCTCGAGCTCGCGGGGATCCCCCACCTCCAGGACCGGCGTGCCCGCCAGCACCGGCCCCGGGCTCTCCTGCACCACGCGGAGCACCACGCCGGCGACGGGCGAGGCGACCGGGACGGCGCCGCCGGCCGCGCCGCGGGGCGCGGCGAGCACGGCCTCCGCCGCGACGCGCTCCGCCCTCACGCGGCCCACGGTGGCCCGCGCCGCGTCCACCTCCTCGCGCGCGGCGCGCGCGGTCGCCTCGGCGGCGTCGTGGTCGCTCGGCGCCATGGCCGAGGCGGCGAGCAGGGCGCGGGCCCGCTCGAGCGTCCGCGCCGCGTCGGCCTCCACCACCCGCGCCCGGCGCAGCGCCGCCTCCGCCTGCGCCTCGGCGGCCCGCGCCGCGGCCACGCGCGCCCGGGCCTCCGAGCGCGAGCGCGGGTCGAGCGGCGTCGGCGTGAGCGGGAGCACGCGGGCCACCACCGCGCCGGCGCGCACCGCGTCGCCGGCGTGGACCTCGACCCGCTCGAGCGCCCCGGTCACCGGCGCGGACACGGCGTGCCGCTCGCGCACCCGGGCCTTCCCGGTGCCCTCCACCCACTCGGCGATGGGGCCGCGCGCCGCGCGCCGGACCTCCACCTCGGCCGCTCCCCGCCCGACGATCGCCGCCGCGCCCGCCAGCGCGAGCGCCACCACCGCCCCGAGCACGATCCAGCGCCGCATCGCTCACTCCCGCGCCTTCAGCACCTCCACCAGATCGACGTCCCCGACCCACCGCCGCGCCAGCAGGACCAGCAGCCCGCTCGCCGCGCAGACCACGCCCACCGCCCGCGCCCACGTGCCGGGTGAGATCACCACCGGGAGCCGGAACAGGTCGGAGGAGACCAGGCGCGAGGAGAGCGTGGCGAGCCCGAGCCCCAGGGCGCAGCCGGCCGGGATGGCGAGGAGCACCAGCACCGCCAGCTCGCCGGCCAGGATGCGCCACGCCTCGCCGGGCGTGAACCCGAGCACCTGCAGCGTGGCGAGCTCGCGCTGGCGCTCCGCGTGCGCGACCCGGGCCGCGTTGTAGACGACCCCGCCCGCGAGCACGAGCGCGAACCCGGCCAGCACCGCGACCACCCCGCCCATGAAGCGCCCGATCACCGCCTCCATCGAGCGCCGCAGCTCCTCGCCCAGCGTGACCGCCGCCACCCGCGGCCGCTCCGCGAGCCGGGCCTCCACCTCCGGGCCCGCCCCGGGCGCCAGCGCGAGCAGGGCGCCGCTGGCGCGCGGACCGTCCCCGAGCGCGGCGTCGAGGCGCGCCCGGCTCACCGTCGCGCTCACGCCCACGAAGTCGTCCACCAGCGCGGCCACCGGGAGGGCCAGCACCGGGCGCCGGCCCTCGTGGACCTCGGCGAGCACCGTGTCGCCGGGGCCGACGCCGAGCATGCGCGCGAGCTGCGACGAGAGCACCACGCCGGCCGGCGGCACCGGCACCTCGCGGCCGCGCGCGTCCACCAGGCGCCACAGGCGCGCGCCCGGCTCGAGGCCGGCGAGCTCGGTCCGGTGGCGGCGCGGCCCGCTCCGCAGGGTGGCGGGCACGCCGCGGAACGGCTCCACCGCGCGCACGCCGGGCAGGGCGCGCAGCTCCGTGAGCGCGTCGGCCCCGGACGCCTCCGAGAACACCACGATGGCGTCCTCGCGGCGGGCATCGCGGAAGTAGACGCCGAGCAGGTGGCGGAGCTCGTCCTGCATGGCGCCGGCGAGGACGATCACCGCGATCCCGGAGGCGATGCCGAGCGCCGACAGGGCGGCCCGCACCGGTCGGCGGGACAGGTTGCGCAGCACCATCCGCCACGCCGGCGGGACGCCCGGCCGCGCCAGCAGGCGGTCGAGGCCGGTGGCGCGGAACGCGGCGGGCGGCTCGGGCCGCATCGCCTCGGCGGGCGGGAGCCGGGCCGCGCGCGCCACCGCGCCGGCGACGCCCACCAGCGCCGCCAGCGCGCACAGCGCCGCGCCCGAGGCGACCACCGCCGGCGCGTCCGCGTACACCAGGAACGGGAAGCGGTAGAACTCCGCGTACATCCGGGCGAGCCCGCGGCCGAGCAGCGCGCCGCCGACCGCGCCCGCGGCCGCGCCGGCCGCCACCACCGCGCCCACCAGCTTCGCGTAGTGGACCGCCAGCGCGAGGTCGGAGTAGCCGAGGGCCTTCAGCATGCCGACCTGCGGCCGCTGCTGCGCGACGAGGCGCGACACGATCACCGACAGCAGGAACGCGGCGATGCCGAGGAAGATGGCCGGCATGACCAGCGCCAGGGCCCGCAGCTGCGTCAGCTCGTCGGAGAGGTAGCGGTGCGAGGTCTGGTCGCGGCGGCCATGGGCGCCGGCGCCGCCCCACGGCTCGAGCACCCGGTCCACCGCGGCGAGGACGTCGGCCTCGGCCGCGCCCGGGCCGAGGCGGAGCGCCACCGCGTCGAACGCGCCGTCGAGCCCCGCCGCCTCCGCCAGGTCGGTGCGCGGGGCCCAGACCACCCCGAAGCTCCGGTCGTCCGGGAACAGCATGCCGGGGCCGACCGCGTAGACGTACTCGGGCGAGAGCGCCACCCCGATGACCCGGAGGCGCGTGCGGCGGCCGTTCACCACCGCGCCGAGCGCGTCGCCGGGGCCGAGCCGGTTCGCGACGGCGAAGCCCTCGGTGAGGACCGCCACGCCCCGCTCGCCGGGGAGCGGGAGGCGGCCGGCCCGCACCGCCAGCACGTTCAGGCGCGGCGGCGCGCGGTCGGGAAGGGACACGAACATCGCCCGCGCGCGGCGGCCGTCGGGGAGGTCCAGGCGCCCGGGCCAGATCACCCGGGTCTCCACCTCCGCCACCCCGGCGATCGCGGCGAGCCGCGCCCCCACGGGCTCGGGCGCGCGCCGCACCGAGGCGAACGCGTCGGCGAACCGCTGGCGCGCGTAGTACGCGTCGCGCGTCCGCAGCATGGCGCGCTCGGTGAGCACGGTCGTCACCCACACCGCCATGGCGCTGGCGATGAGCGCGCCCACCGCCACCGCCTGGCCGCGCATGCGCCCGAGGTCGTGCCAGGCCTTGTGGTCGAGCGCGCTCACCAGGCGATCTCCGCGGCCGGCGCGCGCCTCGCGTTCCGGTCGATGCGCGCGATGCGGCCGTCGCTCACGTGCACCACCCGGTCGGCGAGCGCCGCGATGGCCGCGTTGTGGGTGATGACCACCACCGTCGTGCCCAGCTCGCGGTTCACCTGCTCGAGCACCTCCAGCACCACGCGGCCGGTGGCGGCGTCGAGCGCGCCGGTCGGCTCGTCGCAGAGCAGCACGTCCGGCCGCTTCGCCACCGCGCGGGCGATGGCGACCCGCTGCTGCTCGCCGCCGGAGAGCTGGGAGGGGAAGTGGTCGAGCCGCTCCCCCAGCCCGACCCGCCGCAGCGCCTCGTCGGCGGGCATCGGGTCGGGCGCGATCTCGCAGGCGAGCGCCACGTTCTCGCGGGCGGTGAGGCTCGGGACCAGGTTGTAGAGCTGGAACACGAAGCCGACGTGCTCGCGGCGGTAGCGGGTGAGCGCGCGCGCCGACGCGCCGACGAGGTCGTGCTCGCGGTAGCGGACGCGGCCGGCGGTGGGCACGTCCAGGCCGCCCAGGATGTTGAGGAGGGTGGACTTCCCGCTGCCGGACGGGCCGAGGATCACCACCAGCTCGCCGTCGTACAGCTCGAGATCCACGCCGCGCAGCGCGGGGACGTCCACCTCGCCCATCCGGTAGACCTTCTCCAGGCCGCGCGCCTCGAAGGCGGGGATCCGATCGCCGCTCGCTCGCGCCGGGCTCGCCATGTCCCCCCGCACGGCGGGCGCACGGGCTCCCTCGCCCGCGCACGCCCGGTGCAGAGCGTCGCCCCTCCGCGCTCCGGCGGGGGAGACGAAAGCGGGGTGCCGCGGACGCGTGCGCGCCGCGTCCGCAGCCTGCCGGGCGGACGGCGCCCGTCAGCGCGCGGCCGGCGCCGGCCTCGCCGCGACGACCTCGGGCTCGAGCCCGGCGGCGCGGAGCGCGGGCGCCAGCGTGGCCGCGTCGCCCGCGACGAGGATCACCTCGCGGTCGAGCGCGGCCGCCTGCGCCGCGGCCTGGACGCGCTGCGGGGTCACCGAGCGAAGCCGGTCGCCGAAGGTGTCCCACTCGTCGGCGGGGAGCCCCTGCACGAACGCCTCGGCGATCATGCCGCCATCCCGCGCCGAGGTGCCGAACTGGCGCAGGTGGTCACGGAACACCCGCAGCTTGGCGCGGTCCAGCGGCTCCTGCGGGATCCCGCGCGTGCCCGCGGCGAGCGCATCCAGCAGCGCCTGGACGGCGTCGCGCGCCTGCCGCGCCTCGACCGTCGTGTCGAGGAACAGCGCCGAGCCCCGGACCGTGTCGATCAAGGCCGGCGAGACGCCGTACGTGAGCGCGCGGCGCACCCGGAGGTCCTCGAACAGGCCGCGCTCCATCACGTCGACGAGGACCCGGGTGGCCGGGTCGTCGCGGAGCGCGCGGGGCGGGATGCGCAGGCCCAGCGTGATCCGCGCCTCCTGGGCGCCGGGGCGGTCCATCACCACCACCTGCCGTCGCGCGGGCAGCGGCACCGCGGGGAGGGCGGCGGGCGGTGTGGCGTCGAGCCCCCGCCAGCCGCCGTAGAGCTGCTCGATCCGCGACCACAGCTCCGGGGTCGGCTGCACGTTCCCCGCGATGATCAGGGAGGCGCGATCCGGCCGGAAGGTCGCGTCGTGGAAGCGCTTCGCGGCGGAGGTCGCGTACCCCCGCACCCGCGCGGCGTCGACCACGACCCCGAACGGCTCGCCCGGGAAGACCCGCGTCAGGAGCAGGGCGCCGGCCCGCTCGTTCTCGCTCTGGCCCGGGGGGCGGCGATCGAGCTCCTGGACGGTCGCGGTGCGCAGCCGCTCGAAGACCGGCGCGTCGAACGTCATCTGCGACGCCCGGCACGAGAGGTTGACCAGCACCTGGTCCACGAGATCCGACGGGTAGTGGATCGTGGCGAACAGGGAGTCCGGGGTCGCCCGGAGCACGTTGTAATGGGCGATCCTGCCGGCGATGCCGCACGGGGAGGCGAGCGAGGCGAGGTACTGCAGGTCGGCGTCGGACCGCAGGCCGGGGTCGCGCCGGAACACCAGGCGCGCGTCCACCGCGCGGAACCCGGGCCGGTACGCCACCACCACCTCCAGGCCGTTCGGGAGCCGCCTGCGCTCGGCGCGCGCCAGCCCCGCCCGCATCGCGGGGACCGGCGGGACGGCGACGCCCGGCTCCTCCGGCGCGGGTCCGTGGTGATCGGCGCCCGCCGCCACCCCGGCGACGGGTCCCGCCGCGGCGCGGCCGCCCGGGACGACCAGGAGCGCGGCCGCGCGCGCGTCGTCCAGGTACCGCTCGACGTACTCCTTCGAGTCGGTCGTGAGCGACACCGCGACCTGCTTCTGCCAGCCGCCGACGAAGTCCGGCTCGCCGGTCGTGCGGAAGTACCGCGCGGCGTCGGCCACCTCGAGCGCCTCGAGGCGGAGGTGGGACCGGAGCAGCAGGTTGTCGCGGATCCAGCGCTTCGCGTCGTCGTCCAGGTCGGCGCCCGCCCCCAGCCCGCGCCAGAAGCGCCGGACCGATCGGAACGCGTCGAGCACCGCCTGCGCGTCCTCGCGGCGCGTGAGCTCGATCTGCGCGACCACCAGCGCCACGCCGTCCATGCGATCGACCGTGGTGTCCACCGATCGCACCAGCCCCGCGTGCTCGTACTGCATCCAGGACAGCCGGCGCCGCACGTACTCCTCGGCCGCAAGCGCCCGCGGCACGCCGCGGTCCGCGTCACCGGGCATCGACCACGCCAGCCAGAGCACCGGCCGATCCACCGGGGCCTCACGAACCTCCAGGTCGCGCGCGACCGGCGCGGTGAGGTCCGGCCTCGGCGGCCGGAACGCGACGGGCAGCCGCGCCGGCGCGCCGTCGTTGGCCAGCGCGCCCATGGCGCGCAGCGCGCGGGCGGACACAGAGGCGCCCGGCTCGGGCCCGGTCACCACCAGGATGACGCTGGCCGGCGTGTAGTGGCGCCGCACGAACCCGCGGACGTCCTCGAGCGTGATGCGCGCCACGCTCTCGGCCGACGCTGCGCGCGCGTATGGGCTGCCCGGCAGCGCGCGCGCCCGGAGCCAGTCGAGCTGCCGGGGCTCGTCCTGCCCCGCGTGCCGCTCCGCCATCTCGCGCGCCACCACCGCGCGCTCCCTGGCGAAGGCGGCCTCGTCGACGCCCGCGAGCGGATCGCGGAGCCGGTCCGCCTCGAGGCGGAGCAGCTCGTCGAGCTGATCCGGCTGGCCGATCTCGTAATAGTCGGTGGAGTCGTCCTGGGTGAACCCGTTGAACTCGGCGCCGGTGGCGAGCAGGCGGCTCCACAGCGTGGCCCCGCCGCCGGTGCGCGCCCGGAACGAGAGGTGCTCGACGAGGTGCGCGAGCCCCTCCTTGCCGGGCGGATCGTCCACGCTGCCCACCTGATACGAGGCGGAGACCATCACCGTCGGCATGTGCGGCAGCGCGTACGCGACCAGCCGCATGCCGGTGGGGTAGGCGGCGGCGAAGCCTTCGTAGGGGACCGCCTTCACCATCTGCACCGGCTTCACCGGCGCGCAGGCGAGGACGGCGGAGGCGACGAGGAACGCGGCGACGAGCGGGCGCGTGCGCATCCGCGGAGCCTAGCACGCGGAGTGTTCCTGCACCGAGCGCGCGGGTGAACTGCGCGTGGGAACCGGGGAAATCCCCGGGGTCGCTCAGGCCCGCCCGTGCCGCCGCGTTCCGACCTCGACCACGTCGGCCGGATCCGCCTCGGGCACGTCGTCGGACCGACCCGCGGTCCGGGCGCGCCGGGGGAACGCCGCGGCCGGCGCAGGCGGGCGCTGCTCGGCCTCGAGGCGCGCGAACCAGCGGGCGGCGGTGGCCTTCACGCGCGCCCAGCGCACGTCCTCGGGGCTGGCCATGGGGATGCCGGCACCGGCCGTCGCCGCGGTCGCCGCCGGGGCGCCGACCACGCGCGCGCCGGCGCGGCGCTGGAACACCTCGCCGTACAGCGAGGAGTGCGTCCGCGCGCAGAACGGGCACTGGTAGTAGCGGATCGGGCTCCCCGGGGCCGACCAGCTCGTCATCACCACCTTGCAGTGCGTGCACTCGACCGCGGTTTCCATCGATGTCGGGAGATATCATCCCCGTCCGGTCGGTCAAGAAAACGTCCGCGATCACGCGGGGTTTTCACGGTCCGTCCGCGACCCGGACGCGGCGCGTCGCCGCGCCCGCGGGGCGGCCCCGGCGCTATGGTGAGGGCATGGCGACCCTGGTGAACCTGGACGGCGCGCTGGTCGCGCCGGCGGACGCGAAGGTGTCCGTGCTCGACCGCGGGTTCCTGTACGGCGACAGCGTGTACGAGGTGGTGCGCACCTACGGTGGACGGCCGTTCGAGCTCGACGCGCACCTCGCGCGCCTGGCGCGCTCGGCGGAGCGCACCGGGCTCGCGCCGCGCTGGGACGGGCCCCGCACCGCGCGCGAGATCGCGCGCACGCTCGAGGCGGCGCAGGCGATGGGCGCGCCGCCGGCGGCGCCGGACGCGGCGCCGTGGAACGCCGGCGAGTGGTACGTGCGCGTGGTGATGACGCGCGGCGCGGGCGAGATCGGGCTCGACCCGGCGCTCGCGGTGGACCCTCGGGCGGTCGTCATCGTCGCGCCGCTCGCCGCGCCGCCCGCGCGCGCGTACGCCGAGGGCGTGGCGGTGGCCATCGCGAGCGTGCGCCGGGCCTCGCCCGCCGCGGTCGACCCGGCCGCCAAGACCGGCGCGCACCTCTCGCACGTGCTCGCGGTGCGCGAGGCGCGCGCCGCGGGCGCGCACGAGGCGCTCCTGCTCGACGACGCCGGGATGGTGACGGAGGGCTCGTCGTCGAACGTGTTCGCGATCTCCGGCGGGCGGCTCCGGACCCCGCCGCTCGCGGCCGGGATCCTGGAGGGCGTGACGCGCGGGGTGGTGCTCCGGCTCGCGCGCGAGCTGGGCGTGCCGGCCGAGGAGGCGCCGCTCCGCGTGGACGCGCTGGAGGCGGCGGACGAGGCGTTCCTCACCTCGACGATGCGCGAGATCCTGCCGGTGGTGCGGGTGGGGGCGAGGTCGATCGGGGCCGGGCGCCCCGGCCCGGTCACGGAGCGGCTGCACCGGGCCTTCCGCCGGCTCGCGGGCGGGCCTGCCGG
>NZ_BAZG01000118.1 GCF_000964525.1 Anaeromyxobacter sp. PSR-1 | reverse complement strand
GTTCCGGGCTGGAGATTCTTCGCGATGCCCATCTACGAGTACGAGTGCCCCAAGTGCGGGAGGTTCGACGCCCTGCAGAAGATGTCGGATCCGGCGCTGCAGGTGCACGAGGTGTGCGGCTCGAAGGTGCGGAAGCTGATGTCCGCGAGCGCGTTCGCGTTCAAGGGCTCGGGCTTCTACATCACCGACTACGGCGGGAAGAGCGCCGCCGCGATCACCCCGGACCGGAAGCCGGAGAGCAAGCCCGAGCCGAAGTCCGGCGCCTGCGCCAGCTGCCCGGCCAACAAGTCGGCCGCCTAGCGCGCCGCGCCCCCGCCCGCCCGTGCGCCGCCTGACCCTGCTCGTGCCCGACGTCGATCGGTACGAGCGGATCGACCGGTTCATCGCCGCGCGCGGCGGGATCTCGCGCGGCCTGGCCCGGCGCGCCATCGAGGCGGGCGGCGTGTTCGTGGACGGCCGCCGCTGCAAGGTGGCGGGCCGCACGCTCACCCCCGGCCAGCAGGTGGTGGTGAACCTCGAGGAGGGCGGCCGCGCCGCGCCCGCGCCGGCCGCGTTCGGGCGGGAGCGGCTGCTCTACGCCGACGCGGACCTGTGCGCGGTGGACAAGCCCGCCGGCGTGCCCGCGCAGCCGACGCTCACCACCGACCGCGGCGCGCTGCCCGAGCTGGTCTCGGCGCTGCTCGGCGCGCCGGTGACGCTGGTGCACCGGCTCGACCGGGAGACCTCGGGCGTCACGGTGTTCGCGCGCACCCGGGAGGCCGCCGCGGCGCTCGCGGAGGCGTTCCGCACCGGCACGCCGGAGAAGACCTACCTCGCGCTCTGCGCCCGCGCGCCCTCGCCGCCGGAGGGGCGCGTGGCGCTCGCGCTCGGCAAGGACCCGTCGCGCCCCGGGCTGCGCCGCGTCGATCCGGCCGGCGAGCCGGCCGCCACCCGCTACCGCACCCTCCGTGAAGCGCCCGGCGGCGCGCAGGTGGAGGCGCGCCCGGAGACCGGCCGCACCCACCAGATTCGCGTGCACCTCGCGGCGCTCGGCGCGCCGCTGCTCGGCGACGCGCGCTACGGCGGGCCGCGCCGGGTCGGCGAGGTGGCGGTGCCGCGGGTGATGCTCCACGCCGCGCGCCTCGAGCTGCCACACCCCGTCACCGGCGCGCGGCTGGTGTTCGAGGCCGAGCCGCCCGAGGACTTCCGCGCCGTCGAGGCGGCGCTGGTCCCGCCCGACGCGGGCTAGCGCCGCCGCCCCACCACGTACGCGATCCAGCCGCCCTGGTTCGAGGCCGAGCGGCGCGGCACGTACCGCGTCGCGCCCCGCGGCGCCACGTCCCAGAGCACCTCCGGCTCGAGCCCGGCCTCCTGCACCAGCTCGGTGAGCTCGGGGATCGTCCAGAGCCGCCAGTCGTAGGTGAAGGCGCGGCGCAGGCGCCGGCCGCCGGGCAGCTCGAAGTGGATGGCGCAGCGGACCCGGCGGGTGATGGGGTCGAACGACTCCTGCTCCCACACGTAGCTCACGCCGCCGCCGATGCGCCGCCGCTCCTCGAGCTCCTTCTCGGCGTCCCAGCCGCCGTACGCGTCGAGCAGCAGCGCGCCGCGCGGCGCGAGCGCGGCCCCCGCGGCCCGCAGGTACGCGCCCAGCGCCGCGCGCGTCTGCAGCACGCCGTAGCTGAAGTTGAAGGCGATCACCGCGTCGAACGGCCCCGGCGGCCCCTCCCGCACGTCGGCCTCCACCAGCCGGAGCCGCGCCGCGGCCGCGCCGAGGGCCGGCACCCGGTGGGCGCGGGCCCAGCCGTGCACCGACGCGTCGAGGTCCACCGCCACGGCGCTGCGGTCCCGGCCGCGCCGGACCCAGGCGGCGGAGAGGAGCGCGGTGCCGCTGAAGTCCTCGCGCAGCCGGCGCGGCGTCCCCCCGCCGCGGCGCACCACCCGGTCCACCAGGTCGAGCTCGCTGTCGGCGTGCTGGACGGCGCGCTCGTACAGGACGTGGCGGTCGTGCGGCGAAGGGCGTGCGGCGGCGCGGGCGGCGGCGGGGCGGGCTCGGCGGCTTCGGTCGGTCATGCGCGGAGGCGCACTATGCCACGGCGCGGACGAGGCGATCAGGGCCGCCGCAGCAGGAACGGCTCGGGGTTCGTCAGCTTGAACGTGAGCGGGTCCATCTCCGAGGGCGGGAAGCGGCGCGGGCGGAGCTCGTGCAGCACGCGGGCGGTGTTCTCGGCCAGCGTGGACGCGACCCGCAGGCGGCGGTCGCGCTCGGCGAAGTCGCCCACCAGCCGCTGCAGCCGCGCGACCTCCGCCTCGGCCACCATCCCGATGCGCCGCACCAGGAACAGCGCCGACCCGGCCAGCCACACCTCGCGCGTCTCGAAGCCGCGGTTGTGGTCGATGGGCGCGGCGAAGCCGTAGTGCGCGAGGAGGTCGATGAGCGCCGGCACCACCTTGGGCCCGAAGCGCGCCAGCTCCTCCTCCACGTCCCACGGGCTGAGGCCCCGCGCGCGCGCCTCCTCGGCGATGGGCGTGCGCCACTCCATGTACAGGTCCTCGTAGAGCGCCAGCCAGATGCGCATCCGCTCGCGGCGGGGCGCGCGGTTCACGCAGCGGACGAACGGCGCGGCGGCGGTCTCGTGCAGGTGCCGCTCGGCGGTGGGCACCGGGTTGAGCGCGCGGAGCCCGCGGCGGAAGAACGCCGGCGAGGCGTGGTCGCAGAGGATGTTCACGGTGAGGAAGGCGCGGTCGGCGCCGCGGCCGAACAGCCCGGCGCGGTCCACCGCCTTCAGCGCGCCCACGAACGCGTCGTAGAGCGCGGGGTCGAGCGTGGGGCGCCGGCCCTCGGGCGGCGGCACCGCCAGGCCGCGGACCTCCGGCGCGAAGTCGTGGTACTCCCAGTCCGGCGCCGACCAGCGCAGCAGGCGCCGCCCGGCCTCGCCGCGGAAGCGCGGGTCCAGCGCGGCGGCGGCGGCGGCGCGCCGGGTGAGCGCGTCCTCGGTGTTGGCGGAGGCGCGCACCCAGGCGAAGTCGCGCTCCCCGCTCGTGAACAGCGCGAAGCCGTACAGGGTCTCGGAGCCGATGCGGGCCCGCAGCGCGTGCACCGCGTCGGCCGTCCGGCGGGTGAGGTCTCGGCGGAAGGCGCCCAGGTCGAAGGAATCCGGCACGTTTCCGGGACCCTAGACCGTCCCGCCCCCCGCCCGCAACGCGCCGGCGCCCTCCCCGCGGCGGGCGCCTCCCCGCCCGGCCGCCGGGAACCGACCCCCGCTTGATGGGCGTCATGACGGCCGGCCGCGCCCATGATAGTGAGAGTCATTCTCAACATCAGCTCCGGAGCCCTGGTGCATCCTCCCCGCGATCCCGTCCCCTCCCCCGCCACCGCCGAGCCGGCCTGCGCGCTCGTCTGCACGCGCTGCGGCGCGGTGGTGGCCATCGACCCCGACCTCGGCGCGCTCGCCGCCTCCGCCGCGTCGCGGAACGGCTTCGAGGTGCGCGCCCCGCGGCTGCGGCTGTTCGGCTGCTGCGCCGCGTGCCGCGCCGGGGCGGCGGGTCCGCTGCCGCGCGGATGGGGGCGGGCGTGATCCTCTGCCTCTGCTTCAACGTGTCGGACTCGCTGGTCCGGCGGCGCGCGGCCGAGGGCGCCTCGCTCCGCCAGGTGATCGCCGAGACGGGGGCCGGGACCGCCTGCCGCTGCTGCGTGGCCGCGCTCGCCAAGGTCCACGCGGGCGGCGCCGCCGCCGCGCCCGCCTGCGCCCGCGCCCAGGCCGCCCCGCGGCGCGACGCCGCCTGATCGCGCGGGCCGCCGCCCCCGGTGACGCTCAGTTGGGGCCCGCCCGAGCCGCGGGCCGTCTCCGCCGCTAGGCTTCGGTGCGCCGGCCGGCGCCGGACCCGGACACGAACGGAGGGGTGATGAAGGGCGACGCCAAGGTGCTCGACGTGCTGAACGAGGTGCTCACCAACGAGCTCACCGCCATCAACCAGTACTTCCTGCACGCGCGCGTCTGCGAGAACTGGGGCTACGACCGCCTGTACGCGAAGTTCCGGGCCGAGTCGATCGACGAGATGAAGGACGCCGACCACCTGATCGAGCGCATCCTGTACCTCGACGGCATGCCCAACGTGCAGAAGCTCGCCAAGATCAACATCGGCGAGAGCGTGCCCGAGATCCTGGCCGCGGACCTCGACCTCGAGAAGCACGCCATCGGCGTGCTCAACCGCGGCATCGAGACCTGCCGGAACGCCGGCGACAACGGCTCCGCCGACCTCCTCGAGGACATCCTGGAGGGCGAGGAGGAGCACGCGAACTGGCTCGAGACGCAGCTCACCGCCATCGACCAGATCGGCGTGCAGAACTACCTGACCGAGCAGCTCAAGAAGGACGGCTGACCCCGGCGCCCGATGCAACCGAGGTTCCGCTCACCCCGAGCCTGTCGAGGGGCGAGCGGAGCGCGGAGGCCCTCAGGCGACGCAGCGGTAGTCGGCCAGCTCCTCGAAGCCGGCGCGGGAGAGCTCCGCGCGGATGAGGTCGCGCGCGCCGGGCGCGCCCACCGCCACGAGCAGCGGCAGCCCGCGGAGCCGGCCCACCTCCTCGTAGGAGACGACCCGCGCCCCGCGCACGGTGCGGCCGATCTTCTTGCGATCGACCTCGACGAACGCGGCGGTCGCGATCCCCTCGGCGCGGAGCGCGTCGGAGAAGGCGCGGCCGGTCTCCCCCGCCCCCCACAGCGCCACCTCCGACGCGCCGCGGAGCACGTGGCGGGCGAGGTGCGCGCACTTCAGCGCCACGTGGCGGGCGAGCGCGTAGCGCGGGTCGGTGCGGGTGAGCCGCCCGGGCGACTCGCGCCAGGCGAGCACCGGCTCGGCCAGGTTGCCGAGCCGCCCGCCGGCGGCGGCGAGGCGCAGCCAGAGATCGTAGTCCTCCGGGAACGGGCCGTCGCGCCAGCCGCCGGCGCGCTCCAGCGCGTCGCGCCGGATCGCGGCCGCGGGATGGACGAGCGGCGCCTCCACCAGCAGGTCGCGCTCCACCAGCGCGGGCGTGACGAGGCCGTTCAGCCACGCCGCGTAGCGCGCCATGCCCGGGCGCACCGCCGCGCGCGGGAAGAGCCGGACCCGCCCGCCCAGCGCGGCGAGCGACGGATCGGCGCGGAGCGCGGCGAGCTGGAGCGCGAGCCGGCGCGGGTGGGCCACGTCGTCCGCGTCCATCCGCGCCACCACCTCGGCGTCGCAGGCGGCGAGGCCTCGCTGCAGCGCCCGGGCGATCCCCTCGCCGGGGCCGCGCAGCAGGCGCACCCGCCGGTCGCGCGCGGCGAGCCGCTCCAGCAGCTCGGCGGTGCCGTCGCGCGAGCCGTCGTCCACGCACACGAGCGCCAGGTCGCGCTCGGTCTGGCGCAGGATCGACGCGGCCGCCGCCCGCACGGTGCGGGCGGCGTCGCGCGCGGGGAGGAGGACGGCGACCCTGGGCACCGGCGCCGGCTACGGGCTCGGCTTCTTGCGGTCCTCGGCGGCGCGCGGCTGCGCGCCGATCTCCGCGCAGAGCCACTCGGCCGCGAGCAGGTACCCGCGGATCCCCAGGCCCACGATCTGCCCGCGGCAGGCGGGGGCGATGACGCTCACGTGCCGGAACGCCTCGCGCGCGTGGATGTTGGAGATGTGCACCTCCACCGCCGGCGCGGGCATCGCCTTCAGGCAGTCGTGCAGCGCGTAGCTCGTGTGCGTGAGCGCCCCGGCGTTCACGATGATCCCGCGCGCCTTCTTCCGGTGCTCCTGCAGGAAGTCGAGGATCGCGCCCTCGTGGTTGGACTGGAACGCCTTCACCTCCACGTCCCAGGCCGCGCAGGCGTCGCGGACGAGCTGCTCCACGTCGCCGAGCGTGCTGCGCCCGTACACGTCCGGCTCGCGCTCGCCCAGCAGGTTCAGGTTCGGCCCGTTGACGATCAGGATCATCGCGCCCTCCGCGCGGGGCGGCCGCCCGCCCGCGCCTCCGAGATCTCCGCCACCGCCGCCTCGACCGCCGCCGGCTCCGCCTCGACGTCCCACTCCACCCGCCACCCGCCCTCGACGGCGGCCGGGAGCACCCAGCGCAGCCCGCCCGCCGCCCGCTTCTTGTCGTACGCCATCAGGCGCGCGGCGGCACGCGCGATCGTCGCCGGGACCCGCACCGGCAGCCCGGCCCCGGCGACGGCGCCCTCGACCCGCTCCACCGCGGCGCCGTCCACCCGGCCCATCCGCGCCGCCAGCCGGAACGCGAACGCGAGGCCCACCGCGACCGACTCGCCGTGGGTGTACCGCGAGAACCGCCCGGCCGCCTCCACCCCGTGCCCGAAGGTGTGGCCCAGGTTGAGGAGCTTGCGGGGCCCGTGCTCGTTCGGATCCTCCGCCACCACGTCCACCTTCATGCGGGCGCAGGTGGCGATCACGGCCGGATCCGGCGCGGCCGCGCCGAGCGCCGCGAACGCGTCGAGCAGCGCCGGCTGGAGCGCGCCGTACTTCAGCACCTCGCCGAGGCCGCTCGACAGCTCGCGGCGCGGCAGCGTGCGCAGCGCGGCGGGGTCCGCCAGCACCGCGTCCGGCGGGTGGAACGCGCCCACCGCGTTCTTCGCGGCGGGCAGGTTCACCGCGGTCTTGCCGCCGATGGCCGCGTCCACCATGGCGAGCAGCGTGGTGGGCACCGCCACCCAGGGCACGCCGCGCATGTAGGTCGCGGCGAGGAAGCCGGCCGCGTCGCTCACCGCGCCCCCGCCCAGCGCCACCACCAGCGTGCGCCGCGTGCCGCCGGCGCGGAGCAGCTTCGTCGCGGCCCGCTCCAGCTCGGCGAGCGTCTTGCCCGCCTCGCCGTCCGGGAGCGCGTGCACGAGCGCGAGCGGCGCCTCGCGGCGCAGCCGGGCGAGCACGTCCCTGCCGAAGGGCGTCGAGAGCACCCGGCGGCAGGAGACGAGCGCCACCGCGTCGTGCTCGTCGGCGAGCGCCGGGAGCGCCGCCGCCGCGCCCGGGCCGACGCGCACCTCGTAGGCGTGCTCGCCCTGCCGCGCCGGGATGATCTCGGTGACCGCGGCGCCGGCCTCGGCCTCCTCGGACGCGGGCGCGGGCTTGCGGGTCCGGCTCATAGCGACTCCAGGACGCGCCGGGCCACCGCCTCGGGCGTCATCCCGTCCACGTGGACGGTGAGGTGGGCGCGGCGGTAGAGCGGCAGGCGGCGCGCGAGGAGCGCCTCCCAGCGCGCGGCGAGCGGGCGGGCGGGATCGTCGCCGATGCGGCGGGCGGCCTCCTGCGCCGAGACGTCGAGGAACACCACCCGGGCGGTGGCGAGCAGGCGCGCGGCGCCGTGCAGGTCGCAGAACGCGCCGCCGCCCAGGTCGGCCACCGCGCCCGGCGGGAGGGCGGCCACCGCGGCGCGCTCCAGCGCGCGGAAGCGCCCCTCGCCGTCCTCGGCGAACACCCGGGCGATGGGCTTGCCCGCCGCGCGCACGATCTCGTCGTCGAGCCGCACCAGCCGCCGCCCCAGCCAGCGCGCCAGCAGCGGGGCCACGGTGGACTTCCCCGAGCCCATCATGCCGGTGAGCGCCAGCGTCTCAGCGGATCCGAGCGGCATACGCCTCCACCGCCCGGCGCACGTCCTCGACCGCGTCGCCGCCGAACTTCTCCAGGAGCGCGTTCGCGAGCTCCCAGGCCACCACCGCCTCGCCCACCACCGCGGCGGCCGGCACCGCGCACACGTCGCTCCGCTCGTAGCGGGCCTGGGTGGCCTGCCGGGTGGCGAGGTCCACCGTCGCGAGCGGGTGGAGCATGGTGGGGATGGGCTTCATGTAGGCGCGCACGCGGAGCGGCATGCCGTCGGTCATGCCGCCCTCGAGGCCGCCGGCGCGGTTGGTCTCGCGCCAGAAGCCGCGGGCGGGGTCGTGGTGGATGGCGTCGTGGAACTCGTAGCCGGGACGGCCCACCTGCGTGCCGTCGCCGATCTCCACCGCGCGGATCGCCTGCACGCCGCAGAGCGCGCCGGCGAGGCGGGCGTCGAGGCGCCGGTCCGGGTGGACGTGGCTGCCGACGCCGATGGGGAGCCCGGTGGCGTACACGTCGAACGCGCCGCCGATGGAGCCGCCGCGGGCCTTCTCCGCGTCGATGAGCGCGCGCCACTCGGCGGCGAGCGCCTCGTCGTCCACGTGCAGGTCGGAGGCCTCGATGGCCGCGCGCTGCTCCGCGGTGGGCGGCGCGTCGGGGCGGATGTCGCGCGGCCCGATGGCCACCACCCGCGAGCACACCTCCACGCCCAGGCTCGAGAGCAGCGCCTTCGCGAGCGCGCCGAGCGCGACGATCACCGCGGTGGACCGGGCGCTGGCCCGCTCCAGCACGTCGCGCGCGTCGTCGAGCCCGTACTTGAGCGCGCCGGCGAGGTCGGCGTGGCCGGGGCGCACCTGGGTGAACTTCCGGCCGCCGCGCGCGTAGGGCGAGACGAGGTCCTTCCAGTTCTCGTGGTCCTTGTTCCAGACCGCGAGCGCGATGGGCGCCCCGGTGGTGACCCCGCCGCGCAGCCCGGCCAGGAACTGCGCCGCGTCGGTCTCGATCTTCATGCGGCCGCCGCGGCCGTAGCCCTTCTGGCGGCGGCGCAGGTCGCGGTCCACCGCCTCGAAGTCCACCGCCAGCCCCGCCGGGAAGCCCTCGGCGATGGCGACCAGCGCCGGGCCGTGCGACTCGCCGGCGGTCAGGTACCGAAGTGTCATCGCGCTCCCTCGCGCGCCTCGAGCGCGCGGGCCATGTCCGCCTCGGGGGCGGGCTGGCCGGTCCAGAGGGTGAACGCGAGCGCGCCCTGGCGCACCAGGACCTGCTCGCCGGTGACCAGCCGGGCGCCGGCCGCGCGCGCGGCGCGGGCCAGCTCGGTGTCGCCGTAGACGAAGTCGAGCACCGCCTGGTCGGCGCGGAACCGGAGCGGCGGCAGGCGGCCCTCGTGCCCGGGCAGCCCCACCGACGTGCCGTTCACCACCACCGCGGCGGCGTCGGCCTCCGCCTCCAGGTCCTCGAAGTCGGCGGTGGCCGCGTCGGCGCCGGGGACCGCGGCGGCGAGCTCCCGGCACAGCTCGGCGGCGGCCTCCTCGCGGCGCGCCGCCACCCGGAGCTCGGTCCCGAGCTGCAGGAGCGCCCATGCGGCGGCGCGCGCCGCGCCCCCCGCGCCCACCAGCAGCGCCCGCGCCCCGCGCGCCACCCCGGCCGCCTCGAGCAGCGTGCGGCAGGCGGGCGCGTCGGTGTTGAAGCCCTCCCAGCCGTCGCGGGTCCGGCGCAGCGTGTTGACGGCGCCCACCGCGGCCGCCACCGGGTCGAGCGCGTGGCAGAGCGACGCCGCGCGCGGCTTGTGCGGGACGGTGACGTTCAGCCCCTGGAAGCCGAGCGCGTGGGCGCCGCGGAGCGCCTCGTCGATCCGCTCCGGCGCGACCGGCAGCGCCACGTAGACGGCGTCCACGCCGAGCCGCGCGAACGCCGCGTTCTGCAGCTCCGGCGAGCGGCTGTGCGCCACCGGGTGGCCGACGACGCCGTACAGCGCGGTGCGCCCGGTGATCACGGCGCACCCCCGCCCGGCGCCCGGCCGGACACCTGGTCGAGCAGGCGGAAGAAGCTCGGGAAGCTGGTCGCGACGCAGGCCACGTCGTCGAGCACCACCGGCTCGCCGCCGCAGAACAGCTGGGCGACCGCCATCGACATGGCGATGCGGTGGTCGAGCCGGGTGCGGACCTCGACGCCGCGCAGCGGGGTGGGCCCGTCGATGGCGCAGCCGTCGTCGTAGAGCTCGATGCGGGCGCCGGCGCGCGCGAGCGTCTCGCCCATGGCGGCGAGCCGGTCGGACTCCTTCACCCGGAGCTCCTTCGCGTCGCGGATCACCGTCCGGCCGCGCGCCTGGGTGGCCATCACCATCACCACCGGCAGCTCGTCGATGAGCCGCGGGATGGTGGCGCCGCGGATCTCGGTGCCCTCCAGGCGATCGGCGCGGACGGTCACGTCGGCGCGCGGCTCGCCCGCCACCTCGCGGAGGTGCTCGAGCCGCACGTCGGCGCCCATGGCCCGGAGCACGTCGAGGAGCCCGGTGCGCGTCTCGTTCACGCCCAGGTTGCGGACCGTCACCTCGGAGCCCGGGAGCGCCGCCGCGCCGCAGAGGAAGAACGCCGCCGAGGAGATGTCGCCGGGCACGTCCACCCGCCCGCCGGCGGGCCGCGCCGCCGAGACCGACACCTCGAGGCCCGAGACCCGCACCGGCACGCCCATGCCGCGCAGCATGCGCTCGGTGTGGTCGCGGCTCTTCTCCGGCTCGACCACCGAGGTCTCGCCCTCGGCGAACAGGCCGGCGAGCAGGATCGCGCTCTTCACCTGCGCGCTCGCGACCGGGAGCACGTGGCGCGCCCCGCGCAGCGGGCCGCCGCGGACCACCACCGGCGGCAGGCGATCCCCGTCGCGGGCGGACAGGTTCGCGCCCATCACCCGCAGCGGGTCGATCACCCGCCGCACCGGCCGCCGCCGCAGCGAGGCGTCGCCGGTGAGGACCGACAGGCCGGGCACGCCGGAGAGGACGCCGGTGAGGAGGCGGAGGCTGGTGCCGGAGTTGCCGCAGTCGATGACGTCGCCCGGCTCGCGCAGCGTCGCGGGCGGCGTCACCACCACCTCGCCGCCCTCGGCGCGCACGGTCGCGCCGAGCGCCTCGACGGCCTGGCGGGTCGAGTGGACGTCCTCGGCGTCGAGGAGCCCGGTGACGCGGGTCTCGCCGGTGGACAGCGCGCCGAAGAGCAGGCTCCGGTGCGAGATGGACTTGTCGCCGGGCACCTCGATGGCGCCGCGCAGCGGGCCGGCGCGCCGGCAGGTCAGGGGACCGGAGGTCGGGGCAGCGCTCAAAACAGCTCCTCCCGTGCGGCGCGGGCCGCCTCGAGGGCCGAGCGCGCCGACTCCGGCGACTCGGCGATGGCGGCGAGGATGCGGGCGAGGTGCCGCTCCAGCCGGCGGGCCGCCTCCGGCAGGTGGGCGTTGCGCCGGGCCACCTCGCCCTGGATGTCGAACGGGAACTCGGCCAGGCGCGTCGCGTCCTTGAGCCCGGGGCCGGCGAGGTGCATGGCGAGCGGGCCGGCCTCCTGCACCGCCACCGAGAGCGCCGAGGCGACGAGGTACGGCAGGTGCGAGACCATCGCCACCGCCGCGTCGTGCTCGGCGGCGGTGCAGCGCTCGACCTTCGCGCCGAGCGCGAGGTGCAGCGCCGCGACCCGCTCCACCGCGGCGGGGTCCCCGTCGGTGCAGATCGCCACCGTCCCGCCCGCCGACCACTTCTCCGCCGTGGCGCCGTCGTAGCCGCCGTGGCCGCCGAACATGGGGTGCGCGCCCACGAAGGCGACGCCGGGGCGGACCCGCTCGCGCGCCAGCGTCACCACCCGCTCCTTCGCGCCGCCGACGTCGGTGAGCACGGCGCCGTCGGCGAGCAGCGCCGACACCGGCGCGAGCAGCGCCTCGATGGTCGCGACCGGCGTGCACAGCACCACCACCCCGCAGCCGGCGAGCGCGGCGTCGGGCGCGGCGGCGACGTGGTCGGCCACGCCGTCGGCGAGCGCCCGGGCGCGCACCTCGGCGCGCGGCTCCACCGCGGTGATGCGCACGCCCCGGTCCACCCGGCGGGCGGCGCGGGCGAGCGAGGCGCCCATGAGGCCCAGCCCCACCACGCCCAGGTGGCCCGGGAGCGCGGGGAGCGGCCTGTTCGTCTGCGCGTTCACGCTCGCCTCCGCTCCCCGGCCGCGCCGGTCACGGCCGCACGTGGAGGTCGGGCCGGAGCGCCTGCGCGCCGCGCAGGTACACGTGGTTGCGCGGACCGTCGGAGTCCACGTGCAGGAGCACCCGGATGATGCGCGGCATCGAGCCGGGGACCGGGATCTCCTGCGAGCAGATCATCGGGACGCCGTTCCACCCCTGCACGCGCGCGGCGCGCGCCGGGAAGTCGGCGTCGAGGTCGTGCGTGACGGTGAAGATCGCCCACACGATCTGCTGCGGGTCGAGCTGGTTCCGCGAGGTGATCTCGCGGCACAGCTCGGTCACCGCATCCTCGATCGCCTCGACCGTGTTGGCCGAGCACTGGGTGGCGCCTCGAAGTCCACGCATGGGAGTCGAACAGTGTAGGAAACGGGCGCGCGGGTGTCCACCCGCTTTCCGCCGGATCCACGCGGTCTTGCGTCACCCCGGGTGCGGGCCCGCCGCGCCGTGCCCCGCCGCGATCGCCTCGGCCAGCGCCACGGTCCGTCGCGCCGCGGCGACGTGCAGCGCCTCCACCAGGCGCCCGTCCACCACCGTGACGCCCTGCCCGGCCGCCTCCGCCTGGGCGTGCGCCGCGATCACGCGGCGCGCCCGCTCCAGCTCGGCCTCGTCCGGCGCGAAGGCGCGGTTGGCGGCGTCGAGCTGCTTCGGGTGGATGAGCGTCTTGCCGTCGAAGCCGAGGTCGCGCCCCTGCCGGCAGGCGGCCTCCAGCCCGGCCGCGTCCTCGAGGTCGAGGAACACGCCGTCGAGGGCGGCGAGCCCGTGCGCGCGCGCGGCGAGCAGCACGAGCGACAGGCTGGTGAGCACCTCGGCGCGCCCGGCGGTGTGGCGGGCCCCGAGGTCCTTCACGAGGTCGCTCGTGCCGGCCACCAGGCACGCCACCCGCGGCGAGGCGCCGGCGATCTCGTCCGCCGCCAGCACGCCGCGCGGCGTCTCGATCATGCACCAGAGCGCCAGCCCGGCCGGCGCGTGGCCCGCGGCGAGCGCCTGCGCCGCGGCGTGCACCTCGGCGGCCCGCTCCACCTTCGGCAGGCAGACCGCGTCGGCGCCGGCGCGGGCCAGCGCCGCGAGATCCGCCGCGCCCCAGGGCGTGCCGAGCCCGTTCACGCGCACCACGCGCTCGCGCCGCCCGAAGCCCCCTGCCCGAGCGCCGCCACCACCTGCGCGCGGGCGGCGTCCTTCGCGGCGGGCGCCACCGCGTCCTCCAGGTCGAGGATGAGCGCGTCGGCCGGGAGCGTGCGCGCCTTCTCGAGCGCGCGCGCGTTGGAGCCGGGCAGGTACAGGGCGCTGCGGCGGGGGCGGACGGCGGGCATCGAGGGCTCCTCGGGCGTTGGACGGCGCGGGAGCGAGCGTGCCAGAGCGGGCCACCGCGCGGAAGCGGGGAGCGGTTGC
>NZ_BAZG01000119.1 GCF_000964525.1 Anaeromyxobacter sp. PSR-1 | reverse complement strand
CGTAGACCGCCGCGAGCCGCTTCCAGTCGAGGTGCGTGTAGCGCTGCGTGGTGGAGAGCGAGGCGTGCCCGAGCAGCTCCTGGATGCCGCGCAGGTCGGCGCCGTTCCCGAGCAGGTGCGTGGCGAAGCAGTGGCGCAGCACGTGCGGGTGCACGTGGCGCGGCAGGCCGGAGGCGAGCACCCAGCCGTCCAGGCGGCGCGCCACCGAGCGGCTGGTGAGGCGGCCGCCGCGGAAGTTCAGGAACAGCGCCTCCCCGGCGCGGGCGTGGTCCGGCCCCGCGGCCAGCACCGGTCGCGCGCCGTCCAGGTAGCGCCGGAGCGCCTCCGCGGCCGGGGCGCCGAACGGCACGATGCGCTCCTTGTTCCGCTTGCCGAGCACGCGCACCAGCCCGCCGGCGAGGTCGAGGTCCTCGAGGTCGAGGCCGGTCAGCTCGGAGACGCGCAGCCCGCTCCCGTACAGCAGCTCCAGGAACGCGCGGTCGCGCAGCGCGAGCGGCGCCTCCGTGTCGGCGTCCGGCGTCTCCACCAGCGCCGCGACCTCCTCCTCGGGCAGCACCTCCGGCAGGCGCTTCGGCCGCTTCGGGCTGGCCACCGCGCGCGCCGGGTTCCCGGGCGCCAGCCCCTCGCGCACCAGGAAGCGGTAGAGCGAGCGGAGCGCGGAGAGCTTGCGGCCGAGGCTCACCGCCCCGGCCGCGCCGGCCTGGCGCGCCAGGAAGCCCCGCACCAGCGCGGGCGAGGACGGCACGAGCGGCTGTCCCTGGTCGGCGAGGTAGGCCGCGTACTGGGCCAGGTCCACCTGGTACGCCTTGCGCGTGTGCGGCGAGGCCCGCTTCTCCGACGCGAGGTACGCGTCGAAGCGCCGGAGCTCCTCCGGCAGCTCGGTCGGGGCGGCCGCGTCGGGCGTCATCGGGGATCGCCTACCACCGCGCGGCCCCGGGCGACAGTTCCTGGCGGGCGGCTACCGCGGCAGCTCGGCCACGTAGGCGCCCTGGCGCTTCTCGTGGATGACGGCGTAGGCGAGGCGGCGCGAGTCCGGGCCGAGGAACTGGGCCGAGCCGGGCAGCACGTAGGTGTCCACCCGCGTCAGCCTCCCGTCCTTCCAGACGGCGACGTCGAGCGCGTCGCGGTCCATGCGCTGCCAGGTGACCAGCAGCCGCCCGGGATCGCGCGGGTCGTACTCGAAGCTCTTCGCCCCGTCCGCCACCCGCTCCGGCCTCGCGCCGGCGGCGAGCCCCTCGGCCGGGATGCGCTCCACGTCGCAGCCCTCGCCGTTCCGGACGCAGCGGGTCCGGTAGTAGAGCCAGCGCGCGTCCGGCGAGAAGGAGAAGCCGAACGCGCCCTGCGCCACCTGGACCGCGGCGGTGCCCGGGGGCGCGTCGAGCTGCGCGAGCATGAGGTCCACCGAGTAGCCGCCGCGGGTGGTGTGCTGCAGGAACGCGAGGCGCTTGCCGTCGGCGGAGAGCTCGAGGTCGGTCACGTTCGCGCCGTAGGTGCGCGACGGCAGGTCGATCCCGCCCGCGCCGGCGGTGCCGGACCGGACCCGGGCGTCGAACCGCTCCAGCCAGGCGAGCCGCGGCGCCCGCTGCGCCCAGCGCAGCTCGCCCACCTCGCGCGCGAGCACCGCGTCGCCGGGCTTCGCCACCAGGGCCAGGTGCAGGTCGCCCTGCTTCCCGGGGGTCGCGTCCGCCAGGAACGCGAGGGCGCGGCCGTCGCGCGAGAACGCGAACACCTGCACGTCCTTGCCGAGCACGGCCTGGCGCGGGCCGGCCAGGTGGAGCGCGTAGCCGCCCCCGTCCTGCACGGTGTACGCGTACGCGCCGCCCGGCGCGAGCGCGTAGTCCCCGCTCCGCTCCGCCACGCGGCGCGCCCGCCCGTCCGCCCCGACGGCCGACAGCGCCGCGCCGGCCGACGCGCCCTGGCGCACCAGCAGCGCCGGCCCCTCCCCGCCGCCCCAGCCCGGCCCGGCCTCGAGCGAGCCCACCCGGTCCAGCCCCGCCACCGGCTCGGGCTCGCCGCCGCCGCGCGACACGAGCAGCCGGCCGTCGGCGACGAACAGCAGGTCCTCGGTCCCGGGCGCGAAGCCGGCGAACGACACCGCCGTCCCGAGCGTCCGCGGCGCCCCGCCCGCCCGCACCACCACCAGCGTGCCGCGCGCGGCCGGGTAGTCGTACTCGCCCAGCGCCGCGAGCGTCGCGCCGGCGGGGCTCCAGAGCAGGCCGTGCGGGAGCGTGGTGACCGCGCCCGCCACCCGGCGCGCCTCCCCGCCCGCGCTCGGCACCAGCCGCAGGTCGCAGCTCGCGGTGCGCGGCGGCAGGAACTGGCCGCGCGCCTCGTTGCAGCCCTCGAGCACCGCCAGCCAGGCGCCGTCCGCCGAGGCCTTCACGGCGCGCACCGGGCCGCGCAGCAGGGCGCGCCCCGGCGCGCCCCCGCCGGCGGCCTCCGGCTCCTTCTTCGCGGTGCAGGACGCGGCGGCGAGCGCGAGCGCCAGCGCGGCGGCGCGGGTCAGCCCGCGGCGGGAACGGGGACGGCGGTGGGCGGTGCGGTGTCGATCCACGGTGCCAGCTCCTTGCGCGCCCGCTCCACGTGGGCCTCCTTGCGGCCGGCCTTGCCGCGGAAGCGCCCGGTGAGCGGGGGGAACAGCGCGAAGACCACGTTCGTCGGCTGGTAATCGTACCCCGGCGGATGCGCCTCGCCGGTGAGATGTCGATGGAGGGCGCCCAGGGCGGTCGCCGCGGGCGGCGGCCGGAAGGCCCGGCCCGCCAGCCGGTCCAGCACCGCCCGCGCCGCCATCAGCCCGCACGCGGCCGACTCCACGTACCCCTCCACCCCGGTGATCTGCCCGGCCAGGAACAGGTGCGGGGCGGCGCGCACCGACAGGTCCGGCGCGAGGACGCGGGGGGCGTCCACGAACGTGTTGCGGTGGATCTGGCCGAGCCGGACGAACTCGGCGTTCGCGAGGCCGGGGAGGAACGCGCGGAAGATGCGGCGCTGCTCCGGCCAGGTGAGGCGCGTCTGAAAGCCCACCAGGTTCCAGGCGGTGCCCTCGACGTCCTCGCGGCGCAGCTGCACCACCGCGTGCGGCCGGCGCCCGGTGCGCGGGTCCTCGAGCCCCACCGGCTTGAGCGGGCCGTGGGCGAGGACCTCCGTCCCGCGCTCCGCCATCACCTCGATCGGCAGGCAGCCCTCGAAGTAGCGCGGCTCCTCGAACCCGTGCGCGGGCACCTTCTCGCCCTGGAGCAGCGCGTCCACGAACGCGTGGTACTGCGCCTCGTCGAGCGGCAGGTTCAGGTAGTCGTCGCCGCTCCCCTTGCCGTAGCGGGAGCGCGCGTACGCGATGCTCCGGTCGATCGACTCCGCCGCCACGATGGGCGCGATGGCGTCGTAGAAGTGCAGCCGCCCGCCGGTGGCCTCGGCGAGGCGCGCCGCGAGCGCGTCGCCGGTGAGCGGGCCGGTGGCGATCACCGCCAGCCCGGGGGGCGGCGGCAGGTCCTCCACCTCGCGGTGGACGATCCGCACGGCGGCGTCGCCCGAGAGCCGCGCCGTGACCGCCTCGCTGAACCGCTCCCGGTCCACCGCGAGCGCGTCGCCGGCCGGCACGCGCGTCGCGTCCGCGCAGCCGAGCACGAGGCTGCCGAGGCGGCGCAGCTCCTCGTGGAGCAGGCCGACGGCGTTGTGCGGGTTGTCGGAGCGGAGCGAGTTGGAGCAGACCAGCTCGGCCAGGCCGGGCAGGACGTGCGCCGGCGAGCGGCGCTCGGGCTTCATCTCGACCAGCTCGACCGCGACGCCGGCGCGCGCGAGCTGCCACGCCGCCTCGCTCCCCGCCAGGCCTCCCCCGATCACGGTCACCCGCGTGTCGCCCATGCGCCCCTTCCGTCTCCGCCGTGCCCCGGCTGGTCGCCTGCCCTGCAGGCGCTCTCCGTCGCCCCGTCCGGCCGACCGTCCTGGCCGCGCGCCCGGAGGGTGCGCAACGTCACGAGGAGCGCGCACGGCCCGGGACGAGGCGGCGGCGGAGGGGATGGCCGGGCCGGGCGCGCTCCATCTATCCCCGCTGCGAAAGGAACGCAACGTGAGCGACAGGGACCTTGGAGCGCTGCGGGCGGAGCTGCTCCGGCGGCGCCGCACGCTGCTCGAGACCTCGCGACGCGCGAGCGCCGAGCTCGACGCGCTGCGGGCGGCGGACCGCGATCCCGAGTTCGAGGAGGGCGCGCAGGCCGAGCACGAGCAGTACACGCTGGCGCGCCTCGGCGAGAACCAGCGCCGGGAGCTGCTGCTGATCGACGCCGCCCTCGCGCGCGTGGACGCGGGGGAGTACGGCATCTGCCGCGACTGCGAGCAGGAGATCGACCCGCGCCGCCTCGCCGCCCTGCCCTACGCGCTGCTCTGCACCGAGTGCGCGCAGCGCCGCGAGCGGGCGCAGTTCGCGCTCCAGGGCGAGCCGCCCACGATGTGAGGCCGGGCGCGCCGGAGGCCGGCCCGGGGGAGCCCCGGCGCCGGCCTTCGCGTGTCCGCGGCGGCCCCGGGGCGCTGCGCTCGCTACGCCTTGGCCGGCTCGGCGCGCGCCGCCCCCGCCCCGCCCTCGCGCGGCTCGGCCTCGCGCCGGTAGCCGCACTCCTTGTTCGGGCAGGCGACGAACGGCCCGGTCTTCTTCGAGTACTTGTCGAGCAGGTAGGCGCTGCCGCATTGCGGGCAGGTCTCGTTGCGCGGGCGGTCCCAGGCCACGAAGTCGCACTTCGGGTAGGACGAGCAGCCGTAGAACGTCTTCCCGCGGCGGGAGCGCTTCTCGCTGATGTAGCCGCCGCAGCCCTTCGGGCAGGTCACGCCGATCGAGACGGGCTTGGTGCCCTTGCAGTCCGGGTAGCGGGTGCAGGCGAGGAACCGGCCGAAGCGGCCGCGCTTCATCACCATGTCGGCGCCGCACTCCGGGCACTTGTCCTCGACCGGGACGTCCTCCTCCTTCTCCGGGACGATGTTCCCGTCCTCGCGCCGGAAGTTCATCGTGTTCCGGCACTCCGGGTACCCGGGGCAGGCCAGGAACTCGCCGTTGCGGCCCCACTTGATGACCATCTTGTGCTGGCCGCACTTCTCGCAGGTGATGTCGGTCTCGATGGCCTGCGCCTTCACGTTGCGCATGGCCTCGTCCGCCTTCGCGAGGTCCTCCTTGAACTTGGAGTAGAACTCCTCCAGCACCTGCTGCCAGCCGGCGTTGCCCTCCTCGATGCCGTCGAGCTTCTCCTCCATCCCGGCGGTGAAGGCGATGTCCATCTCGCGGGGGAAGGCTCGCACCAGCTCGTCGGTCACCAGCACGCCGAGGTGGGTCGGCTTGAACTGCTTCTCGAGCTTCTCGACGTAGCCCTTCTCCTGGATCGTGTCGAGGATGGCCGCGTAGGTGGAGGGCCGGCCGATGCCGCGCTCCTCCATCTCCTTCACCAGCGAGGACTCGTTGAAGCGCGGCGGCGGCTGGGTGAAGTGCTGCTCGGGCAGCAGCTTCAGCAGGCGCAGCTCCATCCCGGCCTCGAGCGGCGGGAGCTGGCGGTCCTCGGCGCGGGCCGCCGGCTCGGCGGCGTCGCCGTTCGTCTTCTCCTCCTCGGCGCCGGCCTCCTCCTCGGGCGGCTTCGCGCCGTAGACCGCGAGGTAGCCGGGGAACTTGAGGATCGACCCGGTGGCCCGGAACACGGCGCGGCTGGCGGCGATGTCGGCGGAGGTCTGGTCGTACACGGCCGGGACCATCTGGCAGGCCACGAAGCGGTTCCAGATGAGCTCGTAGAGCCGGTACATGTCGCGCTCGCCCATCTCGTCGAAGAACGGCGCCACGCGATCGGGCGTCCACTCCAGCGAGGTGGGGCGCACCGCCTCGTGCGCCTCCTGCGCGGCCTTCGCCTTGGTCTTGTAGACGTTGGCCTGCTCCGGCAGGTGGTCCTTCCCGTACGCCTGCTGGATGTGGGCGCGCACCGCGTCCACCGCCTCGGTGGCGAGCCGCACCGAGTCGGTGCGCATGTACGTGATGAGGCCGATGGCCCCCTCGTCGCCGAGCTCGACGCCCTCGTACAGGCGCTGCGCCAGCGTCATGGTCTTCTTCGGGCTGAAGCCGAGGCGGTTCGCCGCCTCCTGCTGCAGCTTCGCGGTGGTGAAGGGCGGCGGCGGGTTGCGCTTGCGCTCCTTGCGGTCCACCGAGGCGACCACGAACCGGGCGCCCTCCAGGTCCTTCACCAGCGCCTGCGTCTCCTCGCCCTGCTTCAGGTCGGCCTTCTGGCCGTCCACCTTGAAGATCTTGGCGCGGAAGTCGGGCGGGACCTGGGCGGCGAGGTCGGCGTCGAGCGACCAGTACTCCACCGGCACGAACGCCTCGATCTCGCGCTCGCGCTCCACCACCAGGCGGACCGCCACCGACTGCACCCGCCCGGCGGACAGGCCGCGGCGGACCTTCTTCCAGAGGATGGGGCTGATCTGGTAGCCGACGAGCCGGTCGAGGATCCGGCGGGCCTGCTGCGAGTCGAACTTCTTGCGGTCGAGGTCGAGCGGCTTCTCGATGGCCTTCTGGATGGCCGTCTTGGTGATCTCGTTGAAGAGCACGCGGCGCACCCGGGCGTCGCCGCCCTCCGCGCCGAGCTCCTCGGAGATGTGCCAGGCGATGGCCTCGCCCTCGCGATCGGGGTCGGTCGCGAGGAAGACGTGGTCGGCGGTCCGCGCGGCGCGCTTGATCTCCGAGAGGACCTTGGCCTTCCCCTTGATGACGTCGTACTCGGGGAGGAAGCCCTTCTCGACGTCCACGCCGATCTTCGACTTGGGCAGGTCCTTCACGTGGCCGACCGACGCCTTCACGTCGAACGACCGCCCCAGGTACTTCTTGATGGTCTTCGCCTTGGCGGGCGACTCCACCACCACCAGGCTGGTCCCGGTGGACGTCTTGCGCGCTGCGCGGCGGGGGGCCTTCGGCGCGTCCGCCCCTGCGGCTGCGGCCGCCTCCTTCGGGGCCGCCGCGGCCTTCGCCTTCTTCACCGCGGCCACGCCCGTCTTCGGCTCTCTCGCCATCCTTTAGATCCCCTCTCGACTGCGGCGCAGAAAGTAATGGCCCGGCCGCTGCTCGCACAGACCTTCCAGCTCGAGCGTCAGGAGCCCCGCCAGCGCGGCTCCCACCGGGATGCCCGCCTCGCGGGCGAGCTCGTCGGCGTGGCGCGGCCGCCGCCCCAGCGCCCGGAGCAGGGCCGAGCCCCGGTCGTCGAGCGCGGGCAGCGTCGCCTGGACCGGCGCGGGCGCCGCGAGGCCCAGCCCCGCCAGCACGTCCGCGGCGCTCGCCGCCACCGCGGCGCCCTCGCGCAGCAGCGCCAGCGGCCCCGCGGACAGCGCGTCGCGCACGTCGCCGGGCACCGCGAACACCTTCACGCCCTGCGCGCGGGCCCAGGACGCGGTGATGAGCGAGCCGCTCCCCTGGCGCGCCCGCACCACCACCACCGCGTCGGCCAGCGCCGCGATGATCCGGTTGCGGGCCGGGAAGTGGTACGGCAGCCCGCGGCTCCCGTCCGGTAGCTCCGACACGAGCGCCCCGCCCGACTCCAGGATGCGCGCGAAGAGCGCGCGGTTCTGGGCCGGGTAGGCCACGTCCACGCCGGTGCCCAGCACCGCGACGGTGTGGCCCCCGGCCTCGAGCGCGCCGCGGTGGGCCGCGCCGTCCACGCCCGCCGCGCCGCCCGAGATCACCGACACCCCGGCCCGCGCCAGCCCGGCCGCCAGGTCGCGGGCCAGCAGCTCGCCGTACTCGTCGGTCGCCCGGGCGCCCACCAGCGCGACGCTGCAGGCCGCCGTCCCCAGCTCGCCGCGCACCCGGAGCTCGCGAGGCGCGTCCGCGAGGCGCGCCAGGCGCTCGGGATAGTGGCCGTCTCCGGGCCGGAGGGTGCGCGCGTCGAGGGACAAGTGGTTGCCGCGATGAGACGCTGTGAAGGCGGGCCATATACCCGTGGGGTCCCACAGCGTCAAGCAAGGCCGCCCGGACGCATGCATGGGGCGTGCACGAAAACACCCCGGGAAGACGGGGCAATCCCCCGCCCTCCCGGCCGCCGGACGGCCAGCGGCCGCCCCGCCGCCTACTGGGGGAGCGCGCGCGCGGTCCGCATCTCGAAGCGGTCGCCCACGAGCAGCTCGACGCGGCTGCGCGTCACCAGCGCGGCCGAGGCGTGCTCGCGCGCGTCGATGACCAG
This sequence comes from Anaeromyxobacter sp. PSR-1, assembly GCF_000964525.1. Classification (GTDB taxonomy): domain Bacteria; phylum Myxococcota; class Myxococcia; order Myxococcales; family Anaeromyxobacteraceae; genus Anaeromyxobacter. The sequence goes on along the minus strand of NZ_BAZG01000119.1, from coordinate 4,899 downwards.
CAGGTCGCCCACGTCCTCCTTGGGGAGGGCCGGGTCGTTCGGGACCGCGTTCGGCTCCAGGCCGTACAGGTCGCCCGAACGGACCACCTTGAGGCTGTTGCCGGTCTGGACCCCGTCGGCGCTGCCGCGGTCCACGAACACCACCTGGTGCTCGGCGAACTGGGTCACGACCGACACCGGGGAGGCGATGATCACGCCGTGCAGGTCGCGCTGGTTGGCGCGCGGGTTCACCGGGCGGAACACCTTGTCCGTCCAGGGCCCGAGCAGCGCGCCGCGCTCGATGACGTCGTTCGCGCTCGCGATCACCAGCGTGGCGGCCTTGTCGTCCACCGCCACCACCTTGGCCGAGCCGAGGATGCGGGTCTGGTAGCCGAACAGCTCCTTCGTGATCGGGTGCCGGATCGGGCGCTCGGTCTTGTAGACCACGTACGTCTCGCCGGGCTTCACGCCGGCCGCGCGCTTGAAGTGCGCGTAGCCCTTGTCGAGCGAGGAGAGCATCAGCTTCTCCTCGAACGCGGCCTCGATGGCGCCCGACTCGTCCAGCTCGCGCGGCGTGACGAAGCTCTCGTGCAGCGCGTAGCGCTGCCTGGACGGGACGAAGCCGATCTTGTACGGGCCCGAGACCGCCACCGCGTCCTGCTCCTCGGCCGAGGCCGGGGCGTTCATGTCGGCGCGGGAGAAGTCCTCCAGCTCGCGCACCGGCGCGGGCTCCTCCTCCACCTCGTCCACGCCGGCCACCGCCTCGACGCGCGCGGGCGCCTCGTCGGCGAACGGGTAGAAGCGGAGCAGGTTGCCCGGGTAGATCCAGTGCGGGTTGGTGATCTCCGGGTTGTAGGACCAGATCTTGGGCCAGTACCAGGGGTTCGAGAGGAAGCGGCCGGAGATGTCCCAGAGCGTGTCGCCCTCGCGGACCGTGTACGTCTCCGGGGTCCCGGCGCCGCCGGCGGCGGGGACGGCCTCGGGCGCGGCGCCCAGCTCGATGGGCGGGGTGCCCTCGGGCTCGGCCGCGATCGGCACCGCGTCGCCCGCCGGCGGCGCGTCCGCCGGCGCGGCGGTCGCGCCGGTGGCGGCGTCGATGGCCTGCTCCACCCGCGCGTTCCCCTGGTCCGAGGTGGCCTGGGTGCCGCGGGCCGCGTCCAGCGCGCCGGCCTGGGCGAGCGCGGCGGCCGGGACGAGGGCCAGCAGGGCGACGACGTGCTTGCGGATCATGGAGCGCTCCTTGTCGGCGCGGCGGCCGGCGACGCATCGCCGGCCCGCGCGGAGAGTTGGCCGAGGCGTCCGCCCGCGCGCTGCGCGGCCGGGGTCCCCGGGTAATCGTCGACGAGCCGCCGGAGGAGGCTGCGCTCCTCGTCGGCGCGCCCGAGCCGGGCGGCGCACGCGGCGAGCCGCTCCAGCGCGGCGCTCATGGCGTCGCCCGCCGGGTACTCGTCGGCGGTCCGGCGCACCAGCGCGCACGCGGCCTCGTTGCGCCCGGCCGCGGCGTACGCCTCCGCCGACTCGAGCAGCGCGTTGTCGGCGGCGGGGTGGCGCGGGTAGCGGGCGGTGAAGTCCTCGAGCGCGTGGGCCCGATCCAGCCCGCCCTTGCGGCGCGCCGCGCGCAGCTCGCCGTCGGCCTCCGCCGCGATCCCGCGGCCGCCCGGCAGGGCCAGGGCGTCGAGGCGCGCGGGATCCGGCTCGGCGATGCGCACCGCGGTGGGCACCGGCGGGGCCGCGCGCGCCGAGCGCGCCGGGCTCGCGCGCGGGGGCGCGAGCTTCACCACCTGGAGGTCCGGCGGCACCACCGGCGCCGCGGACACGAAGCCGGAGGGCTCGGGGTCGACCGGGCGCGGCTCGGCGCGGGGCGCGGCGGGATCGGGGTCGAGGCCGGGCGCGCCGGGGCGGCGCGGGCGCGGGCCGCCAGCGCGTCCACCTGGCCGGAGAGCGCCTCGACGCGCCGGGACAGCTCCTCGTTCTCGCGCCGGAGCGCGCGCAGCTCGCCGCGGAGCCCGTCCACGTCCTCGCGCGAGACGGCGCCGCCGGCGCAGCCGGCGACGAGGAGCAGGGCCGCCGAGGCCTCTCGCACGAAGGGTCTCAAGATCCGGGAAATTCTAGGTGACTCCGCCGCCCCGTCAAGGAAGGGGGGCCGTCCCCGGCATCGGGCCGGGTGGGGCGATGAAGGCGATCTGCCGACCCGTGCGCCCGGCGTCGCGCCGGTGGGAGAAGAACCGGGCCGGCTCGCAGGCGGTGCAGCGATCCAGCCGATCGACGCGCTCCGGGCGCACCCCGGCCTCGAGCAGCACCGCCCGGTTCGCCTCCCAGAGGTCGAGGTGCGGGGCCGGCCCGTCGCGGACCACGCCCGGCCCGAGCGCGGCGGCGAAGCGCGCGGCCAGCTCCGGCGAGACCTCGTAGCAGCAGGGGCCGATGGACGGGCCGATGGCGGCGAGCAGCCGCTCCGGGCGCGCCCCGGCCTCGCGGCACAGCGCCCGCACCCCCTCCCCCGCCGCGCCGGCGAGCGTCCCGCGCCAGCCGGCGTGCACCGCCGCCACGGCCCCGCCGTCCGGGTCCGCCAGCAGCACCGGCACGCAGTCGGCCACCGAGACGCAGGCGGCCACGCCGGCGCGGAGCGACACGACCGCGTCGGCCTCCTCCGCGGGCGCGCAGGGCGCGTCGAGCCGCACCGCCCGCGCGCCGTGCACCTGCCGCACCCGGGCGAAGCCGAGGCCGGTGGCCGCCTCCAGCCGCCGCCAGTTCTCGGCCACGCGCGCCGGGTCGTCCCCCACCGCGCCGCCCAGGTTCAGCGCGTCCCAGGGCGGGGGCGAGGCGCCGCCGGCGCGGGTGGTGAAGCCGTGCGGCCAGGCCGCCAGGAGCGCCGAGCGCACGAGGTCCATCCCGCTCTCATACCAGAGGGCGCCCGGGCCGGGGACGCGCGGTCCTTGATCGCCTCCCGCGCGGGCACTACGATTGCCGGTTCTGCCCATGCTCCGCTCGATCCGACGCTCCCTCGGCCGCAAGCTGCTCGTCGCGGTGGGGCTCCCCTCGCTGGCGTTCACGCTGGCCCTGGTGCTCTGGCTGCGGCACCGGACCCGCTTCGCCGCGCCGGACCTCGAGCCGGTCTACGGCATCGCGGTGCTGGCGGTCCTGCTGTTCGGCGCGCTGATGTGGGTCACCTTCGCGCTGGCCATGCGCTGGGTGATCGAGCAGCCGCTCCAGCGCCTGGCCGCCGGCCTGCGCCACGTGCGCGAGGGCGACTACCTCTACCGCCTGCCGGTGGAGGGCCCGGACGAGCTGGGGATGGTGGCGGAGACGTTCAACACCACCCTGGCCGCGCTCACCGACCTGCACGCCCGCCGCATCGAGGACGAGCGCGAGCGGGTCCTCACCGCGCAGCTGGAGGCGCGCGTGAAGGAGCTGACGCTCCTGTTCGACCTGGCGCGGCGGCTGGGCGGGACGCTCGAGCTGGACCGGCTGGTGGCGACGCTCACCGAGCTGGTCGGCCGGGGGCTCGGCGACCACGCGTTCGCGCTGCTGCTCGCCGAGGAGGGCACCGGCGATCTGGTGGTGCGGAGCGTGTCCGGGCTGCCGGAGTCCGCGAACGGCGTCCGCATCCGGGCAGGCGAGGGCCCGGCCGGCTGGGCGGTCCGCGAGCGCGCCACCGTGCTCGTCAAGGACACCGGCGCCGACCCGCGCCGGCCGGTGCTGGCCTGGCAGGGCGAGGCGCAGGGCTCGATCCTGGCCGTCCCCATGATCCACCGCGAGGACTGCGCCGGCGTGCTGGCGTTCTTCCGCCCCGCCACGGACGCGTTCCCGCCCGACGAGGTCCGGCTGCTCGAGTCGGTCGCCGGGCAGGCCGCGCTCGCCATCGAGAACGCCCGGCTGCACCAGAAGATGGTCCGGCTCTCGCAGAGCGACGCGCTCACCGGCGTGCACAACCGGCGCAGCCTGTTCGCGCGGCTCGACATGGAGCGGGAGCGCTGCGAGCGCTTCGACCACACCATGGCGCTGGCCCTGGTGGACGTGGACCGCTTCAAGCAGTTCAACGAGGCGTTCGGGCACGCCGCCGGCGACGGCATCCTGCGCCGCGTGGCGGAGCTGCTCGCGGGCGCGGTCCGCAAGGTGGACCTGGTGGCCCGCTACGGCGGCGAGGAGTTCGCGGTGATCTTCCCGCGCGCCGACCGCGGGGCGGCGCTGCTCGCGGCCGAGAAGCTCCGGCAGGCGGTGGAGGCCGCGGCGCTCCCGCACGAGGCGTCGGAGCGCGGCCACGTGACCATCTCGGTGGGCGTGGCGGTGTGGCCCGACGACGCCCGGGACCTCGGCGCGCTCATCGACGCCGCCGACGCCGCGCTCTACGCGGCGAAGCGCGCCGGGCGCGACGCCGTCCGCGCGCACGAGGCCGGGATGCGCGTCCACCCCGGCCGGCGCCGCGACGTGCGCACCACCGCCGACGCCGAGGCGGACGCCTAGAAACCGGGCTGCGCCGCGCCCCACCCTGCCCGGCGCGCCGGGCTGCGTCCGCTACTTGACCGGATCCTTCACCGCGGCCGGCGCGGCCTCGGCCGGCGCCACGCCGGAGGCGGCCGGGGTGGCCACGTTCCGCCCGCCGCGCAGCCGCGCCACCTCGAGCTCCAGCGCCTTCTCCCGCCGCGCCCGCTCCTGCAGCGCCGCCTGAAGGCGCGCCAGCTCCTGGGCCCGCGCCTGGTCGCGCCGCTGCAGCTCCTCGCGGAAGCGCGCCTGCGCCTCCTCCACCGCGCGCGCGGCGCGCCCCTCCGCCTCGCGCCGCTCGGCGCCGAGCTGGTCCAGCCGCCGGGCCGCCTCGGCCGCCCGCGCCGCCAGGTCCTTCTCGGCGCGCGCCCGCGCCTGGCCGGCGGCGGCCATGGCCGCCTCGAGCTCCAGCACCCGCGCGCGCCCGGCCTGCGCGCCGGC
>NZ_BAZG01000120.1 GCF_000964525.1 Anaeromyxobacter sp. PSR-1 | reverse complement strand
ACACCGGCGGAGGGCCGGTCCGTGCGCGGCGCCGGATCCCGCCGGCCGGCGGGGGTGTGCGGGCGCCCTACCGCCCCTCGCCGGGCGGGGGCGCCTGCCCGGCGGGCGCGGCGGACGGCGGCCCGGGCTGCGGTGCCGGTGCCTGGCCCTGCTCCGGCGCGGCGGCGTTGGCCGGCCCGCCCGCGGCGGGCGGGGCCGCGGCCTTCTCCGCGGCGGCCGGCTCGGTCCGGGCGGCGGTGCGGATCGCGCCCAGGGTGGCGTCCACCGCGGGCTCGAGCTGCTTCAGGAGCAGCTGCGCGTCCATGGCCCGGGACGAGCGGGAGCCGGCGGTGACCCGGAGCTTCTCGGCGGCGTCGCGCAGCTCGGCGGCGGCGCGCTCCAGCAGCCGGCGCGCCTCGTGGTAGCCGGACTCGGCGCGGATGGCGCCGAGCTCGTCGCGCTGCGCGGAGGAGATCCCGGCCAGCCGCTCGGCGCGCCCGAGGTAGCCGAGGCCGCGCTCGAGCCGGGCCGGGTCGCCGGTGGCGACCTCCTCCCGCGCCCAGCCGGCGAGCAGGTCGAACAGCCCCTGGTCGAGCAGGCTCCGCTCCTCGAAGGCGCGCTCGGCGGGGAGCGGCTTCCCCGGCGGCGGCACGAGCGGCGCGTAGGCGGCGGCGAGCGCCGGGTCGTCGGTGGCGAACGCCTGCCGCCCGACCGGCAGCATGAGCCCCTTCATCACCACCAGCCGGCCCTCGTCCGGCACCAGGTACCAGGTGCGCGCGTTCCGCTCGGAGGCGAGCCACGCCACCACGCCGGCGAGGCCCAGGATGGCCACCCAGGCGAGCAGCGCCTTCGCGCCGGATCCGGCGCGCGCGCGCGTGGTCTCGTCCGCCATGTCGAATTTCCTCCGGTTGCCTAGAGTGGGGCTACGTGCGAGCGCGGCGGAGCCGCGCCCGCGGGACGGCGCGTGAGCCCGGAGCGAAGCGAAGGGCGAAGCGCGCCAGGGACCCGCGCAGCAGGGGTGGGGCCCCGACGAGCTCTGCTCGGCGGGGCGGGGGCGCAGCCCCCGTTCGAACATGCCTTAGCCATGGCGTGATTCGACGCAGCGAAGCGGAGATCGAATCACGGACCATGGCTCAGGTTCGCGGGACGCCGATGAACGGCAGGTTCCGCATCTTGCCGTCCCAGTCGAGCCCGTAGCCGACCACGAACTCGTCGCCGATGACGAAGCCGCGGTAGTCGATGGGGATCTTCACCTGCGCGCGCGCCGGCTTCTCCAGCAGCGCCGCGATCCGCACGCTGGCCGGCTTGCGGGTCGAGAGGTTCTCGAGCAGGTACCGCATGGTGAGGCCGGTGTCGATGATGTCCTCGACGAGCAGCACGTCCTTGCCGTCGATGGGCCGGGTCAGGTCGCTCGTGATCTGGACGACGCCGGTGGTGCGCGTGCCCTGGTACGAGCTGATGCCGATGAAGTCCACCGACAGCGGCAGGTCGATGGCGCGCACCAGGTCGGCGAGGAAGATGAAGCTGCCCTTCAGCACGCCGATGACGACGAGGTTCTTCCCCGCGTAGTCGCGGGTGACGTCGGCGCCCATCTGCTCGACGCGGGCCCGGAGGTCCGCCTCGGAGATGAGCACGTCGAGGCCGGCGCGGCTGCTAGACATAGGCGTTGTTCATGATCTCCCCGAAGCCGCCGCCCCCGGGGACGATGTACTGGTGGTCGTCGAGCCCGCGCTCCTCGTCCCAGCGCGTGCCGGGGACGGTGGCGAGGACGTCGGGCGGGGACAGGCCGCGGTCGAGGCGGATCGCGTAGATCCGCACGTCGGGGTGGGCCTTCGTCATGGTACGCAGGTACTCGGGGGTGACGATGAGGTGGATGTTGACGATCCGCCGCGCCTTGCCCGGCACCTTCTTCTTGTAGGTCTCGATGGCGGTCGCGAGCGAGGAGCCGGTCGCGCCCATCGGATCCGGGAACAGCAGGAACGCGTCGTCCACGTCCCCGCCGATCTTCATCCCGCCGATGCCGGCGCCGACGACCTCCTCGTTCTCGCCCAGCATCCGGCTCATGATGATGTGGTCCTGGCGGACCAGCGACGGCTCGAGCGTCTCGTTCAGGAGGTCGTAGACGAGCTGCGACGGGACCGCGCCGGCGCGGGCGATGTTCACCGTCACCGCGCGCACCTGCCGGTCCACCACCTCGCCCTCGAAGATCGCCTGCGGCGAGCTGTCGATCATGCGGGTGGGGACCGCCACCCGGCGCCGCGGGAACTCGTGGTTCATCACGGTGCGGATGAGGTCCTCGTAGAGCAGCCGGACCAGCCGGTTGATGGCCGGCTGGCGGGTGTCCTTCGAGCACAGCGTCGCGAGCGCGCCGAGCAGGAAGGGGTTCGCGACGATGTGGACGTTCTCGCCGTACCGGTGCTCGATCTCGCTCATCCGGTAGGGGACGTGGTCGTAGCTCAGGTCTCGCACGGGCCGGGAGCATAATGCGGGTCGGCCCGGAAGCGTCCTGCCAAATTTGCGCGCGCCCCGGCCGCGGGGAGCCGGCCCGGGGACGCCCGCCGGCGGCTCACCTCACGTCGATGACGCCCTGGAACATCTTCATGCCGCAGGAGAAGCGGAGCTCGCCCGTCTTCTGCGGCGTGAGCCGCACCATCACCGTCTCGTTGAGCGGCAGCGGCACGTTCATGCCGAGATCGGGGATCACGATCTCGGTGGCGCAGGTCTCGTCGGTGACGCGGGTCATGACGAGCGTGAGCGGACGGCCGGCCTTGGCCTCGATGCGCCAGGGCTCGTAGCCGTTCTTCGTCACGGTGACCTTCACCACCTGCTCCTTCGCGTCGTCGCCCTTGCAGGCGGGGGCGAGCGCGAGGACGGCGGCGAGGGCGGCGAGCGGCAGGATCGCGGTGCGGGACATGGCGGATGCTCCTCCGGGCGTCGCGCCGCGGCGGAGGCCGCGGGGCGGTGGCATCCTAGCGCGCCGCCGCCCCTCCCGCCGCGGAGCGCGCGGGGGACCCGGAACGTCGCGGGCGCGGAGGCGAGGTGCCCCCGCGCCCGTGGCGCCCGGCGCGGACGCCGCCGCTACGGCGCGACCGCGCCGCTCGGCGCGGAGGCCGGCGCGCTGGCCGCCGCGGTGGCGGACACCGCCGCCTGCGGCACGTAGCCGGACTTGCCGTCGGCGGTGCGCACGCGCAGGAAGCCGCGGATGGGCTTGTCCGACGCGGTCACCGCGGTGCCGGCCGCCACGGTCCCGAGGACCTTGGCGAGCCCGTCCGGACCGGAGCGGAGCTCGGCGGCCTGGACGACGGTGGCGGGGTGCTCGGCGACGGGGGCCGAGGAGAGCTTGAGCACGGGCTCGGGAGCGAAGGCGCTGCGGCAACCGGCCGCGGCGAGCAGCGCGGCACAGAGCGCCGCGCGGGCGAACGTCGAGTTCATTTCGGTGTTCCTCCGAAGAAGAGGCGCGCCGGCCGCGCGTGGCGGTCCGGGCCCTCGCCGAGAGAGAGTAAGCGCGGGCGCCTCCGTGACACGCGCATCGGCGCGCGGGCCCGGCGCACCGCCGCGCCTGGCCGTGGTACAGGCCTGTCCGTGCGCCTCGTCACGCTCGCCCCGGCCAAGGTGAACCTCGTGCTGCGCGTGGGCCCTGTCCGCGCGGACGGGTACCACGACCTCCGCACGCTGATGGTCCCGCTCGATCTCGGCGACCGCGTGGAGGTGCGCGTCTCCGCGCGCCGCGGCCCGGTGCGCTGCACGGTGCCGGGCCGGCCGGAGCTTCACGGTCCGGCGAACCTGGCGGCGCGCGCGGCGGAGGCGTTCCGCCGCCGCTTCGGCGTGGAGCGCGCGGTGTCGATCCGGATCGAGAAGCGGACGCCGGTGACCGCCGGGCTGGGCGGGGGCTCGTCCGACGCGGCGGCGGTGCTCCGCTGCCTCGCCCGCGCGTTCCGCGTGCGCGACGCCGCGGCGCTCGCCGCGATCGCGCTCGAGATCGGCTCGGACGTGCCGTTCTTCCTCGGGCCGGGGCCGGCCTGGGCGGCGGGGCGCGGCGAGCGGCTCTCCCCGGCCGACGTGCCGCCGCTCGACCTCGTGCTCGTGTACCCCGAGGACCCGTCGCTCGCGATCCGGGCCGGCGACGCCTACCGCTGGCTGGACGAGGCGCGCGCCGGAGGGTCGCAGGCCCCCCGCCGTCTGGGCCGTCCGGGGCGGTGGCGGCCGTCCCTGCTGGGGAACGACCTCCAGGCGCCCTGCGTGGCACGCAAGCCCGCGCTCCAGGCGCTGCTTGGGCTGCTTGTGGGGGCGGGGGCGGCGGCCGCTATAATGTCGGGGAGCGGGCCGACGGTCTTCGGAATCTTCCCGGGCCGAGGCGCGGCGCGCGGGGCGGCGTTAGCGATCCAGGGCAGGGCGAAGGGGGGCGCGGCGGGCGTGCAGGTCCTCCTCGCGCGGACGGTGCGACGGCATCCGAGGGTATCGCCATGGAGATCACCGAGGTCCGCGTCTTCCCGGTCAACGAGGAGAAGCTCAAGGCCTACGTGACGATCACGCTCGATCACTGCTTCGTGATCCGCGATCTGAAGGTGATCCACGGCAACACCGGCCTGTTCATCGCCATGCCGGCCAAGCGCCGCAAGGACGGCACGTTCAAGGACATCGCCCACCCGCTCAACTCCGACACGCGCGAGAAGATGGAGCGGACCATCCTCGCCGAGTACGACCGCGAGCTGAAGAAGGGCGCGGCGGCGCCGGCGCGGGCCACCGGCACGGATCCCCACGAGGACTGAGCCGCGCATGCGGTTCACGCAGCGCCCGGTCGACGGCGTGGGACCCATCCGGTATAAGGGCGCCCTTTCGACGACCCGACGTCCGGCGACGGCCTCCGGGCGTGCGCGTCGCCTTCCATCTTCGCGGGATTGAAGGGAGCCAGGGCGCCATGGCGAGCAACGGTCACTATCCGGACTACCGGGTCTTCTGCGGCAACGCGAACCGGCCGCTGGCGGAGGCCATCGCGAAGGAGCTCGGGCGCCCGCTGGCGCGCTCCACCGTCGGCCGCTTCTCCGACGGCGAGATCCAGGTCGAGATCGGCGAGAACGTCCGCGGCCTGGACACGTTCATCATCCAGTCCACCTCGCCGGACGCGAACACCAACCTGATGGAGCTGCTCATCATGATCGACGCGCTGAAGCGCGCGTCGGCCGGCTCCATCAACGCGGTGCTGCCCTACTACGGCTACGCGCGCCAGGACCGCAAGGTCGCGCCGCGCGTGCCCATCACCGCGAAGCTCATCGCCGACCTCATCGAGGCGGCCGGCGCGACGCGCGTGGTCTCGATGGACATGCACGCCGGGCAGATCCAGGGCTTCTTCAACGTGCCCTTCGACCACCTCTACGCCGCGCCGGTGCTGCTCGAGCACATGCGCAAGCGCTTCGACGGCCTGACGCAGGACCTCGTCATCGTCTCGCCGGACGCGGGCGGCGTCGAGCGGGCGCGCGCCTACTCGAAGCGGCTCGGCGCCGGCCTCGGCATCGTGGACAAGCGGCGCACCAAGCCGAACGTCGCCGAGATCATGAACGTCATCGGCGACGTGAACGGGAAGGTGGCGGTGCTGCTCGACGACATGATCGACACCGCCGGCACGCTCACCCAGGCCGCCAACGCGCTGGTGGACAAGGGCGCGACGCGGGTGTTCGCGTACGCCACGCACGCGGTGCTGTCCGGCCCGGCGGTGGAGCGGATCATGAAGAGCCCGATCGAGGAGGTGGTCGTGACCGACTCGATCCAGCTCCCGCCGCCCGCCGCCGCCTGCCCGAAGATCCGGACGCTGTCGGTGGCCGGGCTGCTCGCGGAAGCGATCCGCCGGATCCACTCGGCCGACTCGCTCAGCTCGCTGTTCGTCTAGGACGAGGGCTGCGCCCCTCCCCAGCCTGCGGCCGGGGTCCCTCCCTGCAGGCCTTCGCCCGCGGGGGCGATCCATAACCCTTGACCGCGCGGGGGTTTTCGGCTAATTCCCCGCGTTCCCGACGGCCCCTCGACGAGCGAGTGGCCTCCGACAACCACCCAGGGCCCATGCGCTTTTCCGCGACGGCCCCCCGCGCGCTCCGGAGCGAGGCGCGAGCCCATTGGGAGGAAGAAATGGCAGAGAACGTCCTCAGCGCCCAGAAGCGCACCGAGCAGGGCAAAGGTCCCGCCCGCCGGCTTCGCCAGCAGGGCCTCATCCCCGCGGTCGTCTACGGCGGCAAGCGGGAGCCCACCCACGTCGCGCTCGATCCGGCCACGCTGCTGAAGGCCATCGAGACGCCCCACAAGTTCAACACGCTGCTCGAGCTCCAGGTCGAAGGCGCCTCGAAGCACGTGCTGTTCAAGGACTACACGGTCGACCCGGTCACCCGGAAGCTGCTGCACGCGGACTTCCTCGAGGTGAGCCTCGACCAGCCGGTGCGCGTCGAGGTGCCGGTCGCCACCGTGGGCCGCGCCGCCGGCGTCGCCGACGGCGGCATCCTCTCGGTCGCCGCCCACGAGGTGGTGGTCGAGGCGCTGCCGAACAAGATCCCGGTGCGCATCGAGGTGGACGTCACCGAGCTGAAGATCGGCCGGTCGCTCCACGTCTCGGAGCTGAAGGCGCCCGAGGGCTGCAAGTTCAAGTTCCAGACGGACTACGTGGTCGTCTTCGTCGCGGTGCCCGAGAAGGAGGAGGTCGCGGCGCCGGTCGCTGCGGCGGTCCCGGGCGCGGCTCCTGCCGAGGGCGCGGCTCCGGCCGCGGGCGCTGCGGCTCCGGCCGCCGGCGCGGCCCCGGCCGCGGGCGCTGCCCCTGCCAAGGGCGGCGAGGCCAAGGGCGGCGACAAGGCCAAGAAGTAAGGGCGTCGCTTGAAGCTCGTGGTCGGCCTCGGCAACCCCGGCGAGGAATACGCCCGCACCCGCCACAACGTCGGCTTCGTGGTGGCGGATCGGCTGGCGCAGCTCGCGGGGGCGAGCTTCACCGCGAAGAAGTTCGCGGCGGAGCTCGCCGAGGCCCGCCTCGGGCCGGAGCGGGTCTGGATCCTGAAGCCCCAGACCTACATGAACCACTCCGGCGAGGCGGTCGGCGCGGCCCTGCGGTTCTGGAAGCTGGGGCTCGACGACCTCGTGGTGGTGCACGACGACCTGGAGCTGGAGCCGTTCCGCGTCCAGCTCAAGGTCGGCGGCGGCCACGGCGGGCACAACGGCGTGAAGAGCGTGAACGCCCACGTGGGCAGCCCCGAGTACGCGCGCGTGCGCGTGGGCGTGGGCCGCCCGCCGCCGCGGATGGACCCGGCCGACTACGTGCTGGGGAAGTTCGCGAAGGGCGAGGATGCCGAGCTCGACCTGTGCGTCGAGCAGGCGGTCGAGGCGACGCGGCTCGCGGTCGAGCTGGGCGCCGCCAAGGCGATGAACCAGGTGAACCGCCGCTCCCGCGCGGCGGAGTGAAGCGAGGCAGCACCGGATTCGCCGGCATGGGGCCGGCGGGCCGGATTGGCGGGAACGACTCCTCGCGGCGGGCGAACCGCCGCTACCGAACCCGAGGGGAGCGACATGGCAGAGACGAAGCAGCTCGTGCGCGAGTACGAGACCATCTACCTGCTCAAGGCCGAGACGCCGGACGAGCAGGTGGACGAGATCAAGGAGCGCCTGCGCGGGGTGGTGAGCCGGCAGGGCGGGAAGGTGATCCGGTTCACCAACCAGGGCAAGCGCAAGACCGCCTTCCCGGTCGCGAAGAACGCGAAGGCCCTGTACATGCACTGCCTGTACATCGGCAAGCCCGGGCTCGTGACCGAGCTCGAGCGCAACCTCAAGATGATCGACGTGGTCACGAAGTTCCAGTCGGTGAAGCTGGCCGACGGCGTGGACTTCGAGGCCCGCCAGGTCGAGGCCGACGTGAAGATCCAGGCCGTCGACGACGAGCAGAAGCCTCGCGAGGAGCGCGCCGAGGGCGTCGAGGAGCCGTTCGAGGCCGAGGCGCCGGAAGGGCAGGAGGAGTGAGCCATGGCGCGTCCTGACATGGGTGGTCCGAAGATGGGTGGCGGTTTCGGCGGTCCTCGCGGCGGCGGCTTCGGCGGTGGTGGCGGCGGCGGCGGCGGCTTCGGGGGTGGCGGGTTCGGCGGCGGCCGCGGCGGTGATCGCGGCGACCGTGGCGACCGCGACGACCGCGGCGGCGACGAGGGCGGCGGGCGGCGCGGCTTCGGCCGGCGCAAGGTCTGCCGGTTCTGCGCCGACAAGACGCTGAAGGTCGACTACAAGGACCAGGGCCAGATGAAGTACTTCCTCACCGAGCGCGGCAAGATCATCCCCCGCCGCATCAGCGGGAACTGCGCGAAGCACCAGCGCGAGGTGGCCACCGCCATCAAGCGCGGCCGGATGCTCGCGATCCTGCCCTACACCGTCGGGCAGATGTAAAGGAGCGCCGCCATGAAGCTCATCCTCCGTGAAGACGTCGAGAATCTCGGAAAGGGCGGCGACCTGGTGGACGTGAAGCCCGGCTACGGGCGGAACTACCTCCTGCCGCGCGGGCTCGCGGTCGCCGCGAACCCGAAGAACGTGAAGGAGCTCGAGCACCAGAAGGCGGTCGCCGCCGCCAAGGCCGCGAAGCTGAAGGCCTCGGCCCAGGCGGTCGCCAAGCGGCTCAGCGAGACCCCGGTCACGCTGAAGCGCAAGGTGGGCGAGCAGGACAAGCTCTACGGCTCGGTCACCGCGCTGGACGTGGCCGAGGCGCTCGCCGCCCGCGGCGTGCAGCTCGACCGCCGCTCCATCGTCCTCGACGAGCCCATCAAGACCGTGGGCGAGTTCGAGGTGCCGGTGAAGCTGCACTCCGAGGTGGCCGGCAAGGTCAAGGTCACCGTGGAGGCCGAGGCGGAGTAGCCGCCCGGCGCCATCCCGAAGCTCCGGAGGGCCGGCTCACGCCGGCCCTTCTCATTTCTCCGGCGGCGGCGGCGCGAGCGGGGCGAGCTCCACCTCGAGCGCGTAGGGCGCGTCCGGCCGCGCCGCCGGCGCGGCGCCCTCCGCGTGCCGCTCGCGGACCGACAGCCAGTAGGTGCCCGGCCCCACCTCGGCCGAGAGCGCCTCGGCGGCGCCCGGCCCGCCCTCGCCGGCGGCGGCCACGAGCGGCGCGCGCTCGGCCCCGGCCGGCGCCCGGTTGAGCGAGAGCGTCACCGCGAGCCCCGGGATCCCCTGCTCCGGCGCCGCCCCGGCCGCGTGCCAGCGCGCCCGCAGCACGCGCCGGCCCGCGCCCTCCGGCACCTCCAGCCGGTAGACGTCGAGGTCGCCCTCGTCCGGCCGGCGGGGCGCGCCGACGGCGCCGCGCACCTCCGCGGCGGGCACGCCGTCCGGCCGCGGGAGCAGCGGGAGCGGCGTCGCCTCCGCCGCGCCGTCGTTCGGCTCGCGCTCCACCCAGGCGGCCGCGGCCGGGCGGAGCGCCGCCGGCAGGCCGGCCGCGATCGCGGGCGCGCGGGCGGCGAGCGCCGCGTACAGGTCGTCCCAGCGCCACGCCGCCCCCGCGGCGAGCGCCGCCGCCACCACCAGCGCGGCGCCGGCCGGGGTGACGAGCCGCTGCGGCCGCAGCACGCCCACCTGCCGCTCCAGCGCGCCCTGCTCCAGGCCGTCGCGGAAGTCCTCCCGGCTCGCCAGCTCCAGCTCCCCCGCGGCCCGCGGCAGCGCGGGGCGGTGGGCCGGCCGGGCCGGGTGCCCGGGCCCGGCGAGCGCGGCGCGCATCGCGTCCGCGCTCGGGAACCGCTCGGCGGGATCCTTGCGCAGCGCGCGGTGGACCACCTCGGCGAGGCGGGGCGAGACGCCCGGCGCGACCTGCCGGAGCGGCGGCGGCGCGTCGTGGAGGTGCGCGGTGATCACCGCCACCGGGCTCGCCGCGGTGAACGGCGGCCGCCCGGACACGAGCTCGTACAGCAGGCAGCCCATGGCGTAGAGGTCGGCGCGCGCGTCCACCGGGCCGCCGCGGGCCTGCTCCGGCGCGAGGCAGCTCGGCGTGCCCACCACCGCGCCCGCGCCGGTGGTGGCGCCCCCGGCCTCGTCGCGCAGCTTCGCGATCCCGAAGTCGAGCACCTTCGCGAAGTCCTCGCCCGGCCGCGCCTGCATGAGCATCACGTTGGCGGGCTTCATGTCGCGGTGGACCACGCCCGCCTCGTGCGCCTCGGCCAGCGACCCGAGCACCTGCTGGGCGATGCCGACCGCCCGCGCCTCGGAGAACGCGCCGCCCTCGCGCAGCGCCCGCGCCAGGTCCTGCCCGGGCACGTACTCCATGGCGAGGTAGAACCCGCGCTCGGGCAGCTCGCCGAAGTCGAAGACCGCGATGGTGTGCGGGTGCGAGAGGCGCGAGACGATCCGCGCCTCGGCGCGGAAGCGCTCGCCGGCGGACGGGTCGCGGGCGAAGTCGCCGCGCAACACCTTCACCGCGAGCGCCTTGCCCATCTGCACGTGCTCGGCCCGGTAGACCGCGCCCATCCCGCCCTCGCCGAGCAGGGAGACGAGCCGGTAGCGGTCCGCGATCACCCGGCCGACCAGCGGGTCCGCCGGCGGCGCGCGGCGCGCGGTCGCCCGCAGGTCGAGACCGCACCGCGGGCAGAAGTTCAGCGGCCCGCCGGCCTGCTCCGCGAGGTGTCCGCAGCCGGGGCACGGGGCGCGGAGGTCGGGGATCGCCAGGGGGCCGGGCATGCGCTCGCCGCGAGAGTATCCCGGCGCCGCCGGACCCGGAAAGTCCCGGCGGCGCCGGGATCGCGCGCCGGTGCGACGTGGTAGAAAGTCCGCCCCATGCTCACCGCCGCGCTCGTCGCGCTCGCCCTCGCATCGGTCCCCCGCCCCTTCACCGTCGACGACCTGCTCGCCCTGGAGCGCGCGGGCGACGCGGCCATCTCGCCGGACGGCGCCAGCGTCGCGTACACGGTCGCCACCTCCGCGCCCGGGGGCGAGAAGCTGGTCTCGGCGCTGCACCTCGTGCCCGCCGCGGGCGGCCCGGCGCGCCGCCTCACCTTCGGCGAGGAGCGGGTGACCTCGCCGGCGTTCTCGCCCGACGGGCGCCGGCTCGCGTTCCTCTCCAACCGCAAGGGCGGCACGCAGGCGTGGGTGCTCGAGCTCCAGGGCGGCGAGGCCCGGCGGGTGACGGACCTGCCCGGCGGCGTCTCCGAGCTCCGCTTCACCCCGGACGGCGCCGCGCTGGTGGTCGCCGCCGACGTGGACCCGGCCTGCGGCGCCGACGCGGCCTGCAACCGGAAGGCGGACGCGGCCGCCGAGGTCCGCCCGCACCTCGCCGCCCGGCTCCTGTTCCGGCACTGGAACGAGTGGCGCGAGCGCGTGCGCACGCACCTCGTCCGCGTGCCGCTCGACGGCGGCCCGGCCCTCGACCTCACCCCCGGCGACCGCGACGCCCCGCCGGTGCAGCGCGGCTCGGGCGACGACCTGGCGTTCTCGCCCGACGGGACGACGCTCTACTACGTCGCGGTGTCCGACCCGGTGGAGGCCACCTCCACGAACGGCGACGTGTACGCGGTCCCGCTCGCCGGCGGGACGCCCCGCCGCGTGACCACCGCGCCGGGCTGGGACGGCTCGCCCCGCCCGTCGCCGGACGGCAAGCGGCTCGCCTGGCTCGCGCAGCCGCGCGCCGGCTACGAGGCCGACCGCTACCACGTGATGGTGGCCGCGGCCGACGGCTCGGGCGCGCGCGACCTCACCGCCGGGTTCGACCGCTCGGCGGCGGATCTCGCGTGGGCCCGGGGCGGCAAGGCGCTCCGGTTCACCGCCGAGAGCGAGGGCGTCCACGCCCTGTACGAGGTGGACCTCGCCGGCAAGGTCACCGAGCTGTACCGGGGGCGGAACCTCGCCCGCGTGTCCTGGTCGCGCGACGGCGCCCGGCTGGCGGCGCTGGTGGACGGGCTCGCCGCGCCGCCGGAGGTGGCGGTGCTCGAGCCGGGCGGGCGCGGCGCCCGGCCGCGGCTGCTGACGGCGCTCGGGGCGAAGGGGCTCGCCGGGGTCGCGCTCGGGGAGGTGCGCCCGCTCACCGCCACCGGCAAGGACGGCCAGGCGCTGCACGGGTGGATGGTGCTGCCGCCCGGCCACCGGGACGGCCAGCGGCACCCCGCGGTGGTGCTCATCCACGGCGGCCCGCAGGGCGCCTGGAACGACGCCTGGAGCTTCCGCTGGAACCCGATGCTCTACGCGGCCCGGGGCTGGACGGTGGTGCTGCCCAACCCGCGCGGCTCCACCGGCTTCGGCCAGGCCTACACCGACGCCGTCCGGGCGAACTGGGGCGGCACCCCCTACGACGACATCATGCGGCTCACCGACGCCGCGGTCGCCACCGGCGCCGCCGACGGGGGCCGGATGTGCGCCGCCGGCGCGAGCTACGGCGGGTACATGGTGAACTGGATCAACGGCCAGACCGACCGGTTCCGCTGCCTGGTGGCGCACGCGGGCAACTTCGACCTGCGCATGGCGTACTACGACACCGAGGAGCTCTGGTTCCCCGAATGGGAGCTGGGCCGTCCGTGGGAGACGCCGGAGGCGTTCGAGCGCTGGTCGCCGAGCGGGTTCGTGGCGCAGTGGCGGACGCCGACGCTGATCTCGCACGGCGAGAAGGACTTCCGCGTCACGGTGACGCAGGGGTTCGCGGCGTTCACCGCGCTCCAGCGGCGCGGGATCCCCTCCCGGCTGATGGTGTTCCCGGACGAGGGGCACTGGGTGCTGAAGCCGCGCAACGCGAAGGTGTTCCACGACGAGGTGCTCGGCTGGATCGGGCGCTGGCTGGATTCGCCTGCGCCGCAGGCGAGCGCGCCGCGGTGATGGCCGGGACCTTGTCGCCCTCGAACCCCCTGCTATAGTCCGGACCCGCCGTGCTCGACTGGCTTCACAACATGATGTCCCGCGATCTCGCGATCGACCTCGGGACCGCCAACACCCTCATCTACATCCGCGGCATGGGCATCGTCTCGAACGAGCCCAGCGTGGTGGCGGTCCAGCAGGAGTCGCGGAGCGGCCGCAAGGTGCTCGCGGTCGGCAAGGAGGCGAAGGAGATGCTCGGGCGCACGCCCGGGAACATCGTCGCCATCCGGCCGATGAAGGACGGCGTCATCGCCGACTTCGAGGTCACCGCGGCGATGCTGAAGT
>NZ_BAZG01000121.1 GCF_000964525.1 Anaeromyxobacter sp. PSR-1 | reverse complement strand
CTCGCCGGCCGCTCGACTTCCAGGGCGAGCTGGCGCGCTCGCTCTGGTTCGAGGACGGCCGCGTGGTGGGCGCCTCCAGCGCGGATCCCGCGGAGCGGGTCGAGGAGCTGGCGCTCCGCTTCGGCCTCGTCACCCGCGACCAGCACCGGCAGGTGGCGGGCGCGGCCGCGGCGCTGCCCACCCGGCGCGCCGCGCTCCTGCTGCTCGAGCGCGGCTTCCTGAAGCCGACCGAGCTCACCGGCCTCGCCCGGCGCCGCACCGAGGAGGTGGTCTCGGGCGTGTTCGCCGACGGCGCCGCCCGCTTCCGCTGGGTGGCGCAGGCCGTCCCGGCGGACGAGCGCACCGCGCTGGAGCGCGGCCCGCTGGCGCTCGCGGTGGAGGGCGTGCGCCGCCGCTGGCGCGCCGCCGAGGTGGAGGCGCTCCTGGGCGGGCCGGGCACGCTGCTCGCGCCGGCCGAGGGCGCGCCGGACGAGGCGGAGCTCGGGCTCTCGCCCGAGGAGCGCCGGGTGGTGGCGCTCGCCGACGGCCTGCGCACGCTCGACGAGATCGTGCAGGAGAGCCCGCTCGACGGCCTGTCCACCCGCCAGGTGCTCGCGGCCCTGGTCGCGGTGGGCGCGCTCTCGGTCCGCCTGCTCCAGACCGGCCGGCCGGTGCCGGCCTCCGACGCCATCGACCTGGCCCGGGTCCGGGAGAAGCTCGACCAGGTCCGGCGCGCCGACTACTTCACCGTGCTGGGCGTGGGCCGGCTCTGCACGCCGCACGAGGTGCGGGAGGCGGCGGACCGGCTCGCCGCCGAGCTGCACCCGGACCGCTTCGCGGCGCTGCGCGACCCCGCGCTCACCGAGGCGCTGCAGGAGATCCAGCAGGTGGTGCTCGACGCCCGGGACGTGCTGGCGGACGACCGGCTGCGCCAGGAGTACCTGCGCGGGCTCGGCGACGCGCGCTGACGCGGGCGGGTGAGCGCCTCCGGGGGCCCCGATTCCGCGGGGATGCGCGGCGGCCCCTTCCCCGTTAGATGTGGGATCCGGTAGAAGGTGCTCGAATGGTTCGTGAAATCGTCATCTGGCCCGATCCCATCCTGAAGGAAGTCGCCCAGCCCGTGGACCGGGTGGACGACGGCATCCGCCGCCTGCTCGACGACATGGCCGAGACCATGTACGCCGCGGACGGCGTCGGCCTCGCCGCCCCCCAGATCGCGGTGAAGAAGCGCCTCATCGTGATCGACACGTCCCCCCGCCAGGAGGGGCAGACGCTCATCCACCTGGTGAACCCGGAGATCGTCCGCGGCGAGGGCGAGCTCACCTACACCGAGGGCTGCCTGTCGATCCCCGGCGAGGCGGAGGACGTGGACCGCTTCGCGCGCGTCTGGGTCCGGGCGCTCGACCGCCAGGGCAAGCCGTTCGAGCTGGAGGCGGAGGGGCTGCTCGCGGTGGCGCTGCAGCACGAGACCGACCACCTGAACGGCACCGTGTTCGTGGACCACCTCTCCAGCCTGAAGCGCGAGCTCATCCGCAAGCGGATGAAGAAGCTGAAGGCGCAGCGCGCCGCCGAGCCCGCCGCCGAGGTGAAGACCGCGGCCCGGCACGAGTCCGCGCTGTAGCGCGACCGGCGCCCGGCGCCGGAGACGAGGACGGCAGGCCCCGCGCGCGGGACCTGCCGTCTTCGCGTCTCGGGGGCCGGACGGGGCTACAGCTCGCCGATGGGCAGCACCTTGCGCCCGTAGACCTCGTTCAGGATCTGCGCCGCGCCCAGGTAGATGGCGCCCAGGCCGCAGAGGATGCCCTCGTAGCCGGCGATGCGGGTGATGGTGGTGTTGCCGGTCGCGTCGCCGAGGCCGAGCAGGATGAACAGCACCACCAGCGCGAAGAACACCAGCATGATGGTGCGGTTCATCTTCAGCGTCGCGATGAAGAGCACGATCGAGAACAGGCCCCAGATGAACAGGTAGGCGGCCATGGCGTTCTTGTCCGAGGCGTCGGCGATGCCGAAGCGCGGCATGATGATGAGCGCCACCAGCGAGATCCAGAAGAACCCGTAGGACGTGAACGCCACCGTGCCGAAGGTGTTCTTCTTCTTCCACTCCATCACGCCCGCGATGATCTGGGCCAGGCCGCCGTAGAACAGGCCCATCGCCAGGATCATGCTGCCGATGCCGATGAGGCCGGCGTTGTGCAGGTTGAGCAGCACGGTGGTGAGGCCGAAGCCCATCAGCCCCAGCGGCGCGGGGTTCGCGGTGGTGTCCTTGATGACCGTCTCCGCCAGCGCCGCCGCCTGGCCGAGATCGATGCTGGGGATCTGCGGGATCGCCTTCGCCGTCTGCACGTCCTTCATTCCGTCGCCTCCGGGATCGGGTGGGTCCGGAGCCCATAGCATGTATTGCGCAATGGTTTGAACGTCGGACGCACTTTTCTGCGCAATTTGCCTGACGCGCGTCAAATGAAATGGAAGGCTGCGGTCGACGTCCCGCCGCAGCGCAGCGGATGCGCGCACGGGCTGCGGACGCGCCCGGGCGCGGCGCGGCTTTCGCGCAGCCGGTGCGCCCGGGGCGCGATCGGGGGTGCGCGCGCGACCGCGCGCCGCGGGCGGCGCCGCGGGGCGGGAACGTGAACGGTGGGTGAACTGGGCGCGGCGCCCGCGCGCGCGGCGGCGCCGCGGCGGCGGGCGCGCGACGGCGCTACAGCCGCTCGTCGATGGCGCGGTTCGACATCGCGTCCGCGAGCGCGTTCTCCTCGCGCGGCACGTGCCGGACCTGGATCCACTCGAAGCCGGCGATGAGCGCGCGCGCCTCGTCGTGGAGCGGGCGGAGGTGATCCGCCTTCACCGCGTAGTCGCCGGCGAGCTGCTTCACCATGAGCTCGGAGTCGGACAGCACCTCCAGCTCCTTGATGCCCATGGCCTTGGCGCGCTTCAGGCCGAGGATGAGCCCCATGTACTCGGCGACGTTGTTGGTGGAGTCGCCCAGGAACTTGCCGATCTTCGCCACGATGTGGCCGTCGGCGTTCACGATGACCGCGCCGGCGCCGGCCGGGCCGGGGTTGCCGCGCGCCGCGCCGTCGGTGAACAGGCGGGTGCACCTGGCCGCCTCGGCGGCGGCCGCGGCGTCGGCGGCGGCGCGCTCGGCCGCCTCGCGCTCGGCGCGCTCCTTCTTGCGCCGGTCGCGCTCCGCCTTGGAGAGATCCATCGCCTCGTCGAGCTCGGCGGCCGCGCGCTGCGCCGCCTTCTCGACGTCGGACACCTTGCGGACCTTGATGCCCTTCGAGCCCGCGCCCGGGGCCGGCTCGCGCGCCTTCTCCGCCTCCTCCACCCGGTCGGCGGCGGCGGCGATGAGCCGCCCGAGCGTGTCGCGGTCGTAGCCCGGGTAGCGGGCGCGCGTCCGCGGGAGCTCCTCGGTGGCGGCGATGAAGCGGAGCAGCTCCGCGAGGACGGCCTTGGCCACGGCTAGGCCGGCGGCGGCGCGGGCGGGTTGACCGCCTCGGCCGCGTAGATGATGCGGTGGCAGTTCGGGCAGGTCTCGATCGAGTTCGCCCGCTGCAGGGTGATGGCGAGCTGGGGCGGGATGTGCCGGTGGCAGCCGTCGCAGGTCATGCCGATCACCTGCGCGACGGCCACGCCGGCCCGGCGCCGCTTGATGTTCTCGTACTTCGAGAGCAGCCCGGGGTCCACGCTCTTCACCGCCTCGGCGCGCCGCGCCTCGAGCTCCGCCAGGCGCTGCTGGGCGGCGGCCTGCCGCTCCCCGAGCGCCTTCAGCTCGGCCTCGTTCGCCTCCTCGCGCTCGGCCAGCGCGTCGGCCCTGGCCTCGAGGGTCTTCTGGAGCTCGCCGGCGCTCGCGACCAGCGCCTTGATCTGCTCGGACTGGCCGTCGTTCGTCTTCTTGGCGATGTCGATCTCGCGGGAGAGCGCGGCGTACTCGCGGGGCGTCCGGATCTCGCCGAGGCGGCCCTCCCACTTCTTGACCTTGTCGCGCTCCATGGCGAGGAGCGACTCGAGCTGGCGCCGCTCGCGCTCGTTCCCCTCGACCCGGGCCTTCTCCTCGTCGTAGGCCCGCCGGGCCTCGGCCACCCGCTGGTCGATCTCGGCGCGCTTCGCCGGGAGGGTCTCCAGCTCAGCCCGGACCTCGTTCGAGTCGAGGTCGATCTGCTGCAACTCCTCCAGCGTCTTCAGCTTCTCACGCAGCGACGACAATGCCGTTCTCCCGTTCTCCCTGCTGGTTGCGACGAGTGGGCCCACCAGGATTCGAACCTGGATCGCATCGGTTATGAGCCGAGCGCTCTGACCGTTGAGCTATGGGCCCGAGGCCCCGGCAGGCACCCTCTATCATATTCGCGTCGCCCGAGACGGGGTCGATCAGCTCTCCACGAAGCTCTTGAGCCGCTTCGACCGCGACGGGTGGCGCAGCTTCCGCAGCGCCTTCGCCTCGATCTGGCGGATGCGCTCGCGCGTCACCTCGAAATCCTGGCCGACCTCCTCGAGCGTGTGATCGCTCTTCTCGCCGATGCCGAACCGCATCCGGAGCACCTTCTCCTCGCGCGGGGTCAGCGTGGCGAGCACCTTCCTGGTCTGCTCGGCCAGGTTCATGTTGATGACCGCGTCCGACGGGGAGACCAGCGACTTGTCCTCGATGAAGTCACCGAGGTGGCTGTCCTCCTCCTCGCCGATGGGCGTCTCGAGCGAGATGGGCTCCTTCGCGATCTTGAGGACCTTGCGGACCTTGTCGAGCGGGAGCTCCATCTTCTCGGCGATCTCCTCCGGCGTCGGCTCGCGCCCCAGCTCCTGCACCAGGTAGCGGCTGGTGCGGATGAGCTTGTTGATCGTCTCGATCATGTGGACCGGGATGCGGATGGTCCGCGCCTGGTCCGCGATGGCGCGGGTGATCGCCTGCCGGATCCACCAGGTGGCGTAGGTCGAGAACTTGTAGCCGCGCTTGTACTCGAACTTGTCGACCGCCTTCATCAGGCCGATGTTCCCCTCCTGGATCAGGTCGAGGAACTGCAGGCCGCGGTTCGTGTACTTCTTCGCGATCGAGACCACCAGGCGCAGGTTCGCCTCGACCAGCTCGGTCTTGGCGCGCTCCGCCTTCCGCTCGCCGTCGCCGATCATCCGGTAGGTCCGGCGCAGCTCGTCCACCGGCACCTCCGCCTCCTCCTGCACGCGCAGGATCTTGCGGCCGGCCGAGCGCAGCGTGCGGTCCAGCTCCTCCACCTCGTCCAGCGCGCAGCGGAGCTTCTTGGCGAGCTTCTTCCGCTCGACCTCGTCCTCGCGCGTCTCGCGGAGCAGCCGGCGCAGGTCCTTCACCGGCACGCCGGTGCGGCGCTCGCAGTCGAAGAACTCGCGCTCGGCCTCCTCCACGCGCTTGATGAAGCTCTTCAGGCGCAGGACGATCCGGTCGATCTGCTTCTTGTTGAGCTGGATCGCCTCGAGGTTCTCCATCATCTCCGCCTCGATGGCGCGGATCTCGCCCTTCAGCTCCTTGCGCTTCACCTCGGAGAGCTTCTTGCCGCCCTGGAGCGTCTCGCGGACCTTGGCGACGTCGCGCTCGAGCTTGCGGATCCGGTCGATGTGCTTCAGCACGTGCTCGACCTTGCGCTCCTCCTCCTTCGGGATGCGCGGCTTCTCCGGCTCGGCGCCCTCGGCCGGGGCGGCGCCGTCGCCGGCCGCGGCCTCGGCGTCCTCCGGAGCCTCGGCCGCCTCGGCGGCCTCGTCCAGCTCCTCCTCGGGCTCCTCCTGCTCGGCCTGCTGCTCGTCGCCGGCGTCCTTGATGATCTCGCGGACGCGGATCTTGCCCTTGCGGAGCCGCTCGCCCAGCTCGAGGATCTCGCGGATCGCGATCGAGGACGAGAGCACCGCGGCGAGGATCTCCTTCTCGCCCTCCTCGATGCGCTTCGCGATCTCGACCTCGCCCTCGCGCGTGAGGAGGGACACCGACCCCATCTTGCGCAGGTACATGCGCACCGGGTCGTTGGACTTGCCGTAGCCGGCGTCGTCCTCCTCCTCCTTCTCCTCCTCGGACTCCGCCTTGGCCTCGGGCTCGGGCGGCTTGTCCGGGAGCTTCATCTTCTTCTCGGCGCCGTCCACCACCTCGATGTCGTGCTCGCCGAACATCGACATGACGTCGTCGATCTGGTCCGAGCCGATGTCCGAGGGCAGCGCGTCGTTCACCTCGTCGTAGGTGAGGAAGCCCTTCTCGCGCCCGCGCGCCATGAGCTCCTTCACCTCGGACCGCTCGGTGATGTCGCTCATGTCGTCCTGCGGGAGCTCGTCGAGCTCGTCGTCGTCGTCGTCGCCCTCCTCGGCCTCGGCGCGCTCGGTCTCGGGCTCGGCCTCGTCGGTGGGGCGGCGGTGCTTTCCGGGGCGGCCCGCCGGGCGGGCGGCCTCGGCGGCCACGGCCTCGGGCGCCTTCTTGCGGGCCTTCTCGGGCTTCTCGCCGGCCTTCTCGTGCCGCTCGGCCTTCTCGACCTTCTCCGGCTTCTCGCGCTCCACCTTGGCGCGCTTGACCGGCGGCTTCGCCACCGCGCGCGCGGGCGCCTTCGGCGCGGGCTTGGCCTGGCGCTCTTCCTTGCGGCCGCCGGCCTTCGCCTTCTGCTTCGGCGCTGCCTTCTTCACGTGCTTCTTCGCGGCGTGGCCCTTCGTGGTCATCGGCTTCGGCTCCTTCGACGGCTCGGCGGCCCGGTGGTGCTCTTTCCTAACGTTTTTCGGCCGGGTGAGCCCGGCCAATGTATCCAGAATGCTTCGGAGCTTGCCTTTCATCCGGGACGTTCCAGGGAACGCAAGCGCCTCTGCAGGTCGCGACGCTGGTTGATGAGCCGCTGGGCCGTCACGTCCAGCCCGTCGGCCGCGGCGCTGCCGGCCTTGGTGACCCGCCGCAGCGCCTCGCCGTACTCCTGGTCGAGGCGCTCCAGCGTCGCCTTGACCGCCGCCTTCCGGAGCTCGCGCTCCGCCTCCTCCGGCCTCGGCCGGCCGGGCCCCACCAGCGTGCGGAACCGCCGGATGGTGGCCTCGTCCGCCCCGGCGGACAGGCGCGCCAGCGCGTCCTCGAGCGCGACCGGCCCGCGCACCAGGTCGCGGGCCAGGTCCGCCAGCGGCCCCGGCGGCAACAGCTGGGGCAGGCGCTCCTCGTCCGCCACCGCCCCCAGATCGGGGAAGGCGGCCAGCAGGGCCAGCGCATCCGCGGCCGGCCCCGGCAGCAGCACGCGCACCCGCCCGTGGGCGGACGGCCCGCCGCGCGCCGGCCCCGCGGACGGGGTGGGGCGGGATGGGGCGACGCTGGCGGGCCGCTCCGGATGACCGGCCTGGGCGGGGGCCGGGACGCCCGGCCGCCGCCGCTCCGCCGACAGCTCGGCCTTCAGCGCGCCCGGGTCGAGGTCGAGCCGGCGCGCGATCATGTCCTCGAAGACGGAACGCGCGAGGCCGTCCGGCATCATCCGCACGAACGCCTCGAGCTCGCGGACGGCGGCGAGCTTCCGCTCGAGCGCGGCCTCGCGCGGCCGGTCGCCGCACGCCCGCTCGACCGCCCGGTCCACCAGGAACTCCGAGAGGGGGACGGCGGCCGCCAGCAGCGCGTCCACCCCGGCGCGGCCGTTCGCGCGGGCGTACTCGTCGGGATCGGTCTTGCCCGCGTCGGACGGGAGCACCGCCACCTTGCCGGCCATGCCGGCCGGGAACAGCGCCTGCGCGGCCTTCGCCGGCGCGGCGAGGCCCGCCACGTCGCCGTCGAAGAGCACCGTCACCTCGCGGCAGTCGCACCGCGAGAGCAGCTCGACGTGCTCGGGGGTGAGGGCGGTGCCGCACACCGCCACCGCGCCGGTCACGCCCACCTGGTGGAGGCCGATCACGTCGAAGTAGCCCTCGACCAGCACCGCGCTGCGCGTCTTGCGGATGGTCTCGCGGGCGAGGTCGAGGCCGTAGAGCACCTTGGACTTCTTGTAGAGCGGGGTCTCGGGCGTGTTGATGTACTTCGCGCCCTGCTCGTCGCCGAGCGCGCGCCCGCCGAAGCCGATCACCTGCCCGTCCATGGCGGCGATGGGAAACATCAGGCGGTTGCGGAAGCGGTCGTAGGTGCCGCCGCCATCCCTCTCCCTCTCGATGAGCAGCCCGGCGCGCTGCAGCGCCGCGACCCCGATGCCCTTCTCCTTCAGCCGCAGCGCCAGGTCGTTCCACGCGTCGGCCGCCACCCCCAGCCGGAAGCGCCGGACCGACTCCTCCGTGACGCCGCGCCGCTCGAGGTACGCCCGCGCGGACGCGCCGAAGCGGCTGGCGAGCCGCGCCGCCCAGTAGCGCGCGGCGGCGTCGCTCGCGGCGAGGATCTCGTTGCGCTCCTTGCGCTTCGCCCTCGCCTCGGCCGAGTCCTCCTCGGCCGCCTCCGGGATCTCGACGCCGACCTCCTGCGCGAGCGCCCTCACCACCTCGGGAAACTCCTTCCCCTCGAGCCGCTGCAGGAACGTGAAGACGTCGCCGTACGCCCCGCAGCCGTAGCACTTGAAGTGCTTGTCCTCGGGGTAGACGTGAAAGCTCGGCGTCCGCTCCCCGTGGAAGATGCAGTTGCCCTTCCACGTCCTGCCCGATCGCTTCAGCTCCATGTGGCGGCCGATCACGGCCACCACGTCGACGCGCTCGCGGATCTGGTCGATGACCGCGTCGGGGATCAGGTTGCGCCTCCGCTGCCGCTCTCGGCACGCACGGCGCCCGGCCACCGCCGGGCGGGCGCGGCCGCCTCACCGCCGCCTACTTTCCGGCGAGGCGCGCCTTCACCATGTCGCTGACGGCCTTCCCCTCGGCCCGGCCCTGCACCTCGGGCAGGAGCGCCTTCATGACGGCACCCATGTCCTTCGGCCCCTTCGCCCCGGTCGCCTGGATCGCCGCGTCCACCTTCGCGCGGAGCTCGTCCTCGGAGAGCTGGGCGGGGAGCCAGGCCTGGAGGATGCGGATCTCCGCCTCCTCCTTGTCGACCAGGTCCTGGCGGTTCCCGGCCCGGTACTGCTCGACCGAGTCGCGCCGGCGCTTGATCTCGGAGGCGATCACGCCCTGCACGCCCGCGTCGTCGAGCGGCTTCATCAGCTCGATCTCGCGGTACTTCACGGCGCTCTTCAGCATGCGGACGACGCTCAGCTTGAGCGTGTCCTTCTCGCGCATCGCGGACTTGAGGTCCGCGTCGAGCCGTTCCTTGAGCGCCATGAGCGGCCCCGGCTAGAAGCCCTTGCGCATCTTCTTGAGCGCGCGCTTCTTGGCGGCGAGGGCCTTCTTCTTGCGCTTCACGCTGGGCTTCTCGTAGTGCTCGCGCTTGCGGATCTCCGAGAGGATGCCCGCCTTCTCGCACTGCTTCTTGAAGCGCTTCATGGCGTTCTCGAAGGACTCGCCATCCTTGACACGCACTCCGGTCATTCGTTCCTCGGTCTCGCTGATGAGGTAGGAGCTTTTGCTCGCCCTGAAACATGAGGAGCCGGACATCGCGGATGCCCGGCTCTCCACGCGGCTGAATCGCGGCTAATAGTGGAAAACCCCGCGACTGTCAAGGGTTTCCGGTCTTGGGCGCCGGCGGCTGCAGGTGCCGCCGCTCCAGCACGCCGTAGACCTCGGTCGGGGTCACGTCGGCCGACGCGAGCAGCACGTACAGGTGGTACAGCAGATCGGCCGCCTCGTGCGCCAGGTGGTCCTTCGTGTCCTTGCCGTCGAGGAGCGCCTGGTGCGCCTCGTTCACCTCGTAGGCTTCCTCGATGATCTTCCTGCGGATCCTGGCCGGCGCGGCGAGGAGCTTCTTGGTGTAGCTCTCGGCCGGCGCGGCGTCTGCGCGGCGCGACTCGATGGTGGCCCAGAGCTTCGCGAGGAAGCGTTCGTCTGCCATGGGATCTCCTCTCTCTCCGAGAAGCAGCTGCGCGTCCCGGTGTGACACGCCGGGCCGGTCTGGCGCACGACGTAGAGCACGGCGTCTCCGTCGCAGTCCAGCGCGATCGCGCGGATCTCCTGCACGTGGCCGCTCGTGTCGCCCTTGCGCCAGATCGCGCGCCGGCTGCGGGACCAGTAGGTGGCGCGGCCGCCCTCGGCGGTGGCGACGAGCGCCTCGCGGTTGGCCCAGGCCAGCATCAGGACGGTGCCGTCCTCCTCCTGGGCGATCACCGGGACCAGGCCGCGCTCGTCGAACGAGACCCGGTCGAGCAGGCGGGCGAACGAGCGGGTGAGGCTCACGGCCGCACCTCGATCCCGCGCGCCAGCAGGAAGGCCTTCGCCTCCTGCACGGTGTGCTTGCCGTCGTGGAAGATCGACGCGGCCAGCGCCGCGTCGGCGATCTCCAGCCCCTCGGCGAGGTGCTCGAGCGTGCCGACGCCGCCCGAGGCGATCACCGGGATGGTCACGGCCGAGCAGACCTCCTCCAGCAGCTCGAGGTCGTAGCCGGCCTGCGTGCCGTCGCGGTCCATCGAGGTGAGGAGCAGCTCGCCCGCGCCGCGCGCCGCCACCTCGCGCGCCCAGGCGATGCCCTCCACGCCGGTGGGCTTCGACCCGCCCGCCACGTGGACCTCCCACTCCTGGCGCCCGGCGCCGCGGGGCCGGCGCTTCACGTCGATGGCCACCACCAGCGCCTGCGCGCCGGCGATGCGCGAGAGCCGGTCCACCAGGCCCGGCTCCTTCACCGCCGAGGAGTTCACCGAGACCTTGTCGGCGCCCGCGTGCAGCAGCGCCACGAAGTCCTCCTCGCTGCGCACGCCGCCGCCCACCGTGAGCGGGGCGAACACGCGCGCGGCGGTGCGGGTGACGAGGTCGAGCAGCGTGCCGCGGTTCTCCTGCGTCGCGGCGATGTCGAGGTAGGTGACCTCGTCGGCGCCCTGCGCGTCGTAGCGCGCGGCCGCCTCCACCGGATCGCCGGCGTCGCGCAGGTTCTGGAACTTGATCCCCTTGACCACGCGCCCGGCCTTCACGTCGAGGCAGGGGATGATGCGCTTCGCCGGCATGCGGTGCCCTTCCCTCTCCTACTCCGCCGCGGCGCGCACCGCGTCGGCGAGCGCGATCCGGCCCTCGTACAGCGCCTTGCCCACGATCACGCCGGCCAGCCCGGCCGCCCGGCAGGCGCGCACGTCGTCGAGGCTGGCCACGCCGCCGGAGGCGACCACCGGCACGCCGGCCTCGGCCTGCAGCCGCGCCGCGCCCTCGGCGTCCACCCCGGTGAACATGCCGTCGCGGCCGACGTCGGTGTACTCGACCAGCCCGACCCCGGCCTCCTTCACCCGGCGCGCCACCTCGGCGGCCCCGAGCCCGGTGCCCTCCAGCCAGCCGGCGATCTTCACCTCGCCGTTGCGCGCGTCGATGCCGCTGCGCACGCGCCCGGGGAAGCGGGCGCAGGCCTGGCGGACCAGGTCGAGCCGCTCCACCGCCGCGGTGCCGAGCACCACGTAGCGCACGCCCAGCTCGAGCACCTTCTCGATGTCCGGCAGCGAGCGCAGCCCGCCGCCCAGCTCCACCTCCGCCCCGGGCACCGCGCAGATGGCGCGGACCGCGTCGAGGTTCACCGGCCAGCCGGCCTTCGCGCCGTCGAGGTCCACCACGTGGACGAGGCTCGCGCCGTCGCGCACCAGCTCGGCGGCCTTCTCCGCCGGGTCGCGCGCGTACACGGTCTTCCTCGCGAAGTCGCCCTTCTCCAGCCGGACCACCTCGCCGCCGATGAGATCGATCGCTGGGATGACGAGCATGGCCCCCGCCTAGATGGAGACGAACCGCTCGAGCAGGGCCAGCCCCACGCGCTGGCTCTTCTCGGGGTGGAACTGCACCGCGAACAGGTTGCCGCGCTCCAGCGCCGCGCAGAAGTCGCGGCCGTGGTGCGTGAGCAGGGCCGCGCCGGGCGCGTCGGCGGGCGCGGCGTAGGAGTGCGCGTAGTAGACGTAGGCGCCGTCCATGGGCGCGAACAGCGCCGAGCCGGGCGCCACCAGCCGCACCCTCGACCAGCCGATGTGCGGCAGCTTCACGCCGCCGGGCAGGCGCGCGATGCGCCCGTCCACCAGGCCGAGCCCCCGGGCCCCGCCGCCCTCCTCGCCCTCGGCGAACAGGATCTGCAGGCCCACGCAGATGCCCAGCACCGGCGCCCCGCGCTCGACCGCCTCGAGCAGCGCGCCGGCCACGCCGCTCCGGCGCATCGCCTCGGCGCAGGCCGGCATGGAGCCCTGCCCCGGCACCACCACCCGGTCGGCGCGGCGGACCGCGTCGGGATCGCGCGTGACCACCACCGCGGCGCCCACCTCGCGCAGCGCGTTCTCCACCGAGCGCAGGTTGCCGGCGCCGTAGTCCACCAGCGCGACGGTGCCGGGCGGGCGGCTCACAGGGTGCCCTTGGTGCTGGGGAGCGCGGTCCCCTCGCGCGCGGTCGCGGCGCGGAGCGCGCGCGCGGTCGCCTTGAAGATCGCCTCCACCACGTGGTGCAGGTTGCGGCCGTAGCGGACGTTCACGTGCACGCAGATGCGCGCGTGGTTCACGAGCGCCTGCAGGAAGTCCTGCGTCAGGTCCACGTCGTAGCCGCCGATGAACTTCTTGCCGCTCGGCAGCTTCGCGTTGAAGGTGAGGTGCGGGCGGCCGGAGAGGTCCACCACCGCCTCGACCAGCGCCTCGTCGAGCGGCACCACCGCGTGCCCGTAGCGCGCCAGCCCGGCCTTGTCCTCGAGCGCCTGCCGCAGCGCCTCGCCCAGGCCGATGCCCACGTCCTCGACGGTGTGGTGCGCGTCCACCTGCAGGTCGCCCTTGGCCCGGACCGCGAGCGCCATCCCGCCGTGGCGGGAGATCTGGTCGAGCATGTGGTCGAAGAACGGGAGCCCGGTCGAGATCGACGCCTCGCCCGGCGCGAGCCGCAGCTCCACCGCGACGTCGGTCTCCTTGGTCCGCCGCGCCACCGCGCCGCGCCGCGCGGCCGCGCCCGGCCGCGGGGCCTT
>NZ_BAZG01000122.1 GCF_000964525.1 Anaeromyxobacter sp. PSR-1 | reverse complement strand
CGCCTGGCTCGCGCGGCGGGGAGGGCCGGGGCTGGATCGCGGCCTCGCCTCCGACGCGGAGCGCACGCACCTGCGCTCCTTCTCGCGCGCCTCGCCTTGCGAGTTCGAGTCGCGCGACCCGGGCGCGGTGGCCTCCTGGCTGGAGGGCGCGCTGGGCTTCGCGGTCCCGGTGCCGGAGCTCCCCGGCGCGACGCTGCTGGGCGCGCGGCGGTGCGCGCTGGGCGGGCAGCCGGCCGCGCACCTCCTGTACCGGGTCGGCGAGCGCGCGCTGACGGTGCTCGTGCCCGGCGCGGGCTCGCCCGCGTCCGCGGCCGTCGAGCGCGTGTCCCGGGCCGGCGCGAGCTGCACCGCGGGGCCGCTCGGCGAGCGGGTCTGCGCGGTGCCGCTGGGGCGGCCCGCGCTGGCGGTGTCGGAGCTGGAGCCGCCGGCGCTCCTGGCGCTGTTCGACGCGCCGCGCGGCTGACGGGCGCCCGCCCGCGGTTCGACGGGCTCATCGCGAGCGGCTCCCGCGCACCCGCGGGCGGCCAGGAAGTCCGGGCGAACGCTTCGGGCGAGCGCGCCGTCCCGATCGGATCTACAACGTCGGGCCGTGCGCGCCTCCCCCTCCGTCCGGTTCATCGTGATCGTGCTCGCCGTCGCGGCTGGCGCGAGCGTCGGCAACCTGTACCTGCTCCAGCCGCTCCTCCCCGAGGTGGCCCGCGCGTTCTCGACCTCGCCGCGGGCGGTGGGGCTGGTCTCGATGCTGACGCAGGTCGGCTATGGCGCCGGCATGTTCCTGTTCGTGCCGCTCGGCGACGTGGTGGAGCGCCGCCGGCTCATGCTGGCGCTGCTCGGCGCGGTGGCGGTGGCGCTGCTCGCGGTGGCCGCCTCGCCGGCGCTGCCGGTGCTGGCGGGCGCGTCGCTGGCGGTCGGCATGACGACGGTGGTGCCGCAGCTGGCGGTCCCGCTCGCGGCGCACGTCGCGCCACCGGAGGAGCGCGGCCGCGCGGTGGGCGCGGTGATGGGCGGGCTGCTGGTGGGCATCCTGCTCGCGCGCACCGCGAGCGGCTTCCTGGGCGCGCACCTGGGCTGGCGCGCGGTGTACGTGGTCGCGGCGGCGCTCATGGTGGCGCTGGCGGCCGCGCTCCGGGCGCTGCTCCCGCGCAGCGAGCCGGACGCGGCCATGCCGTACCCGGCGCTGCTCCGGTCGATGCTCGACATCGCGCGCGAGGAGCCGGTGCTGCGCGAGGCGGCGGCGCTCGGCGCGCTCGGGTTCGCGGCCTTCAGCGTGTTCTGGAGCACGCTCGCGTTCCAGCTCGAGGCGCGGCACGGGCTCGGGCCGGACGTGGCCGGGCTGTTCGGCGTGCTGGGCGCGGCCGGCGCGCTGGCGGCGCCGGTGCTGGGCCGGCTCGCCGACCGGACCAGCCCGCGGGCGAACGCCGGGATCTCCATCGTGGTGGCGCTGGCGGGGTTCGCGGTGTTCGCCGCGAGCGGCAGCGTCCCGGCGCTGGTCGCGGGGGTGCTGCTCCTCGACGTGGGCGTGCAGGGGAACCACGTCTCCAACCTGGCCCGCGTGCACGCCCGCCGGCCGGAGGCGCGCAGCCGGATGAACACCATCTACATGGTGACCTACTTCGCCGGCGGCGCGCTCGGGACCGCGGTGGGCACCTGGGCCTGGACCGCCCGCGGCTGGGCCGGCGTGTGCGCGGCGGGCGCGGCGTTCCTCCTGGCCGCGCTGGCCGTGTGGGCGCTCGGGCTGCGGCGCGCCCCCGCCGCGGCGCGCGACGGATCCCGCGGCAACCCGGCCTGACCGGATTAGAATGCGCCCCGTGAGCCAGCCCATTCGCGTGTTCGTGACCGGCGGTACCTTCGACAAGGAGTACGACGAGCTGTCCGGCCGGCTCTACTTCAAGGACACGCACCTGCCGGAGATGCTGCGGCTGGCGCGGTGCCGCCTCGAGGTGAGCGTCCGGAACCTCATGATGGTGGACAGCCTCGACATGACCGACGCCGACCGGCGCATCATCGTGGAGAGCTGCCGCGCCGCCGCCGAGGACCGCGTCGTCGTGACCCACGGCACCGACACCATGGCCGAGACGGCGCGGGCGCTCCTCGCCGCCGGCCTGGGCAAGACGGTCGTGCTCACCGGCGCGATGATCCCGTACGCGTTCGGCAGCTCCGACGGCCTGTTCAACCTCGGCAGCGCGCTCTCGTTCGCGCAGGTGCTGCCGCCCGGCGTCTACGTGGCCATGAACGGCCGCGTGTTCGCGGGCGACAAGGTCCGCAAGAACCGGCAGACCGGGATCTTCGAGGACCTCGCCTAGCCCCGATCGGCCACGGGACGCGACGCCCGCGCGCGCTGCTCCGGCGCGCCGCACCCGCGCCGGCCTGGAGCTTCTCCCCGCTGCGTCGCAGCGCCGCGGCGGCGCGGGCCGTGCTGTGCCCTGACGTGGCGTCGCGCAACCCGGGGGCGCCGGGGTCGTCCGAGGTGGGTGGAGGTCGTTAACAGGAAATTCAGGGCCTGAGACGAGCGTTCCCCGGGCCCGAGTGTTCAAGGTTGCGACCGCCAGCCCGGTAGCTGGCGTCGCTCCCCTGGTCATCGAAGGAGGTTCGTACATGAAGCTTCAGGGTCTTCGCATCGCGCTCGCTGGCGCGCTCGCGCTCGGCCTCGCCGCGTGCGGCTCGTCCAGCAGCAACGACGCTCCCGCGCGGATCAACGTCCACCTGGTGGATGCGCCCGGCGACTACGTGCAGCTGTTCCTCGACGTCCGCGAGGTGCAGATCAACGGACCGGACGGCTGGCAGACGCTCGGCACCTGGACCGGCGGCCCCATCGACCTGCTCACGCTCACCAACGGCGTGAGCCAGACGCTGGCCGACAACGCGCCCATCGCCGCCGGCCACTACGGGCAGATGCGCCTGCTGCTCGGGCCGGACAACACCGTGGTGGTGGACGGCATCGCCGAGCCGCAGCCGCTGAAGGTGCCCTCGGGCATGCAGTCCGGCGTGAAGCTCACCGTCAACTTCGACGTCGAGCCCGGCACCACCAAGGACGTCTTCATCGACTTCGACGCCCACAAGTCCATCTTCGTCCACCGCGCCGGCAACTCCGACCAGTACATCCTCCGGCCGGTGGTGCGCGCGTTCGACCAGGTGGTCACCGGCACGATCTCCGGCACGGTCACCGCGGGCGGCACGGCGGTGGCGGGCGCAAAGGTGCTGATCGAGACGGTCGAGGGCGGCGCGCCGAGCGTGGTCCGCTCCACCGTGACCGGCGCCGACGGCAAGTACGCGGTCGGCCTGCTGCCGGTCGCCGCCATCTACTACGTGGTCACGCAGCCGGTGGTCGCCGGCACGGTCTACCAGACGTTCGCGAGCGGCCCCATCGCGCTCACCGCGGCGGCGCCGCTGCCGGTGCAGGACGTCGCGCTCACCGTGGCGGCCGAGCACGGCGGGATCACCGGGGCGGTGACGCCCATCGCCACCGACACGCAGCGCGACCTGCTGCAGGTCATCCAGCCCTTCGGGGCGACGCCGGTGAACCTGATCGTCCGCGAGGTCACCCCGGTGGTGGCCGCGACCGAGACGTTCGCGGCGCCGGACCTGCCGACGGGCGCGTACTCGCTGGTGCTCGTCCGCGACACCTTCGACGCGAACGGCGACCAGACCGGCCACGCCGTGGCCGCGCCGGTGGCCGCGACCGTGACGAACGGCGCCACGGCGAACGTGGCGCTCACGGCGCCGTAGCGGCGCCGCGCCGGGAGGGGAGACGGCCCCGCTGGCCTTCACGGGCGGCGGGGCCGTGCCTTTCCGGGCGGCGCGCTACTGGGCGGTGTACCCGCCGTCCACCACCGCCGCGGCCCCGGTGACGCCGGCGGCGCGGTCGCTCGCGAGGAACAGCGCGTAGTCGGCCACCTCGCGCGGCGAGAGCAGGCGGCGCTGCGGGACGAGCGGGTAGATGACGTCCTCCAGCACGCGCTCGAGCGGCACGCCGCGGGTCCGGGCCAGGTCGGCGAGCTGGTTGCGCACGAGCGGCGTGTCCACGTAGCCGGGGCAGAGCGCGTTCACGGTGATGCCGTCGGCGGCGCCCTCCAGCGCGGCCACCTTGGTGAGCCCGAGCAGCCCGTGCTTGGCGCTGTTGTAGGCCGCCTTGCCGGCGAAGCCGACCAGCCCGTTCACCGAGGCCACGTTCACGACGCGCCCGTGCCGCTGCCGGCGCATCACCGGGAACGCGTGCTTGGTGGCGAGGAACGGGCCGACCAGCATGACCCGCAGCAGCAGCTCGAAGCGCTCGGTCGGGAAGGCGTCGAGCGGCGCCACGTGCTGCAGCCCGGCGTTGTTCACGAGCACGTCGAGCCGCCCGTGCGCCGCGACCACCGCGGCGACCGCCCGCTGCACGTCCGCCTCGCGGGTCACGTCGCAGCCGATGCCCTGCGCCGCGAGCCCCTCGGCGGCCAGCGCGGCGGCGGCCCGCCCGGCGCCCTCGGGGTCGAGGTCGGCCAGCACCACCCGGGCCCCCTCGCGCGCGAGCTGCTCCGCGATCTCGCGGCCGATGCCGCTCGCCGCGCCGGTGACCAGCGCGGCCCGCCCCTCCAGCCCAGCGCTCATGGCTTCCCTCCGGTGAACGACCGCCGCACCAGCGCGCGGACCTCGCCCACGATCCCGCGGCGGAACGCGACCACGCAGGCGACGAACACCGCGCCGGTGATCACCGTCACCCAGGATCCCGTGTCGGCAAGGTAGTTCTCGAGCGCCACCACCAGCAGCGCCCCCACCGAAGGCCCGAGCACGGTGCCCATGCCGCCGAGCAGGGTCATGAGCACCACCTCGCCCGACCGGTGCCAGTGCACGTCGGAGAGGGACGCGAACTGGAGCACCAGCGCCTTCAGCCCGCCGGCCAGGCCGGACACGCCGGCCGAGAGCACGAACGCGAGCAGCTTGTACCGGGCCACGTCGTAGCCGAGCGACACGGCGCGCGGCTCGTTCTCGCGGATGGCGCGGAGCACGTGGCCGAACGGCGAGTGGATGGCGCGGTGGAGCAGCCAGAAGCCGCCGAGGAACGCGGCGTACACGAACCAGTAGGCGGTGCGCGGGTCGTCGAGCGGGAAGAGCCCGAGCGCGCGGCCGCGCGGGATCCCCTGCAGCCCGTCCTCGCCGCCGGTCCAGGGCAGCTGGACCACCAGGAAGTACACGAGCTGCGCGAAGCCCAGCGTGATCATCGCGAAGTAGATGCCGGAGCGCCGGATGGCGAGCGCCCCGAACACGAGGCCCAGCGCGGCGGCGAGCGCGGTGCCGAGGAGCACCGCCAGCTCGGGCGGCAGCCCCCAGCTGCGGAGCGCCCAGCCGGTGGTGTAGGCGGACGCGCCCAGGAACGCGGCGTGGCCGAACGAGAGCAGGCCGGTGTAGCCGAGCAGCAGGTTGAACGCGCTCGCGAACAGCGCGAGGCAGAGCACGTTCATGGCGAAGACCGGGTACACCACGAACGGCGCGGCGAGGCCCAGCGCGAGCAGCGCGATCCAGCCCCAGGTGACGAGCCGGCCGGGCATGGCTAGCGCTCCCTCCCGAACAGCCCGGCGGGGCGCACGAGCAGGACGAGCGCCATCACCACGAACACCACCACGCTCGAGGCGGGCGGGTACCAGAAGCGCGTGAGCCCCTCGAGCAGCCCGACGCCCAGGCCGGTGACGATGGCGCCGCCGATCGACCCCATTCCGCCGATCACCACCACCGCAAACACCACCATGATGACGCTCGACCCCATGAGCGGCGTCACCTGGTAGACCGGCGCGGCCACCACGCCGGCGAACGCGGCGAGCGCGGCGCCGAAGCCGTAGGTGAGCGTGAACATGAGCGGCACGTTCACCCCGAACGCCTGCAGGAGCCTCGGGTTCTCGGTGCCGGCGCGCAGGTACGCGCCGAGCTTGGTCCGCTCGATCACGAACCAGCAGGCGAGGCACACCGCCAGCGACAGCCCCACGGCCCAGGCGCGGTACAGCGGCAGGAACATGAAGCCGAGGTTCACGCCGCCGCGCAGCCAGCCCGGCACCGGGTAGGCGAAGCCGGAGTTGCCGTAGGCGTGGTGGAACAGCCCCTCGGCGATGAGCGTGAGGCCGAAGGTGAGCAGGAGGCCGTAGAGCGGATCGAGCCCCTGCAGGCGGCGCAGGAGCGTGCGCTCCACCACCATGCCGACGAGGCCGACCGCGAGCGGCGCGAGCAGGAGCGCCCAGCCGTACGGGATGCCCAGGTAGGTGAGCGCCATCCACGCCGCGAAGGCGCCCATCATGTACTGCGCGCCGTGGGCGAAGTTCACCACGTCGAGCAGGCCGAAGATGACCGCGAGGCCCAGCGAGAGGAGCGCGTAGAACGAGCCGTTGATGAGGCCGAGGAACAGCTGGCCGAAGAGCGCCTGGGTCATGGCGGAGCGGGCCCGCCCCCGGGGCGCGGGGGCGGGCGGGCCGGGCTACCTCTTCGCCAGCGGGCAGGCCTGGGCCTCGACCGAGGGGAACGCCTCGGCGGCCGGGATGGTCTTCACGATCTGGTAGTAGTCCCAGGGCTGCTTCGAGTCCTTGGGCGCCTTCACGCGGGCGAGGTACATGTCGTGGCGCAGCAGGCCGTCGGGCCCGATGCGCGCGTTCTTCGCGAAGAAGTCGTTCACCGGCGTCTCGCGCATCTTCGCCATCACCGCGTCGGCGTCGTCGGTGCCGGCCGCCTGCACCGCCTTCAGGTAGTGCATCACCGACGAGTACACGCCGGCCTGGACCATGGTCGGCATCTTCCCGTGCTTCTGGAAGAAGCGCCGCGACCACTTGCGCGTCTCGTCGTTCAGGTCCCAGTAGAACGCGGTGGTGAGGTACATGCCCTTGGCCGCCTCGAGGCCGAGGCTGTGCACGTCGGTGATGAACACGAGCAGGCCGGCCAGGCTCTGCTTCGGCGTGATCCCGAACTCCTCGGCCTGGCGGATCGAGTTGACGGTGTCGGCCCCGGCGTTGGCGAGGCCGATGATCTTCGCGCCGGAGCCCTGCGCCTGGAGCAGGTAGCTGGAGAAGTCGGTGGTGCCGGGGGAGGGGTAGCGCGCGGCGCCGAGCACCTTGCCGCCGGCCGCCTTCACCACCTTGGTGGTGTCCTCCTCGAGCGACTTGCCGAAGATGTAGTCGGCGGTCAGGAAGAACCAGGAGTCGCCGCCCTGCTTCACCACCTCGCGGCCGGTGCCGTTCGCGAGCGCCCAGTTGTTGTAGGTGTAGTGCACGTTGTAGCGGGTGCACTTCTCGCCGGTGAACGCGGTGGTGCCCGGGCCGGAGAGGAGCGTGATGCGCTTCTTCTCCGCCGCAACCGGCATCACCGCGCCGGCGGTGGACGAGGAGACCAGGTCCACGATGGCGTCCACCTGACCCTCGTCGATCCACTTGCGCGCGATGTTGGAGGCGACGTCGGCCTTGAGCTGGTGGTCGGCGGAGACGAGCTCGACGGGCTTGCCGAGGACCTTGCCGCCGAAGTCCTCCACGGCCATCCGCGCCGCCAGCACCGAGCCGGGGCCGGCCAGGTCGGCGTAGTAGCCGGTCATGTCGGTGAGGACGCCGAGCTTGACCTTGCCGTCGGAGAGCTTCTCCGCGGCGGGGGCGGGCGCGGCGCCGGCGGCGAGGCCGGCGGCGACGAGGGCGAGGGCGAACCGGTGCATGCTTCCTCCCATCCGTGTGTGCGGGCGTCAGACGCCCAGGAACCGCTGCAGCGACTCCATCCGTGAGTCCAGCTCGGCGCGCGCCACCTCGCCGACCACCCGGCCGCGCTCGACGAGCAGGTGCCGGTCGGCGAGCGGCGCGACGAAGCGGAAGTTCTGCTCCACCAGCACCAGCGTGAACCCGTGGTCCTTGAGCGCGCGGACCGCCCGCCCCAGCGCCTGCACGATCACCGGGGCGAGCCCCTCGGTGATCTCGTCGAGCAGCAGCAGGCGCGCGCCGGTGCGCAGGATCCGGGCGAGCGCCAGCATCTGCTGCTCGCCGCCGGAGAGGCGCGACCCGGGGCTCCTGCGGCGCTCCCACAGGTTCGGGAACATCTCGTAGATGCGCTCGAGCGGCATCCCGCCGCTGCGCACCTCGGGGAGCAGGGTGAGGTTCTCCTCGGCGGTGAGGCGGGAGAAGATGCCGCGCTCCTCCGGGCAGTAGCCGACGCCCAGGTGCACGATCCGGTGCGTGGGCATGCGGACGGTCTCGCGCCCGTTCACCACCACCGAGCCGCTCCGCCGGCCGGTGAGGCCGAGGATGGCCTTCAGCGTGGTGGTGCGGCCGGAGCCGTTCCGCCCGAGCAGCGTCACCACCTCGCCGGCGGCCACCGCGAGGTCCACGCCGTGGAGCACGTGCGACTCGCCGTAGAACGCGTGCAGGCCGGAGACGCGCAGCATCTCGCCGGCGGGCGCGGGCGCGGGGAAGGGCTCGGTCACGGGGACGCCCCGATGTACGCCTCGAGCACCGCCGGATCGCGCGAGACCTCGTCGTAGCTCCCCTCGGCGAGCACGCTCCCGCGCGCGAGCACCGTGACGCGGTCGGCGAGGTCGCGCACCACCGAGAGGTTGTGCTCGACGAGCACCACCGTCCGGCCCTCGGCGACCTTGCGGATGAGGCCCACCACGCGCCCGACGTCCTCGTGGCCCATGCCCTGGGTCGGCTCGTCGAGCAGCATCACCTCCGGCTCGAGCGCGAGCGTGGTGGCGATCTCGAGCGCGCGCTTGCGGCCGTAGGGCAGCTCGACGGTGGTGACCTGCTCCTGCCCCTCCAGGCCCACCGCCGCCAGCAGCTCGCGGGCGCGGGCGTCGAGGACCGCGAGCGAGCGCTCCGGCCGCCAGAAGTGGAAGGAGGTCCCGAGGCCGCGCTGCAGCGCGACGCGCACGTTCTCGAGCGCGGTGAGGTCCGGGAACACCGCCGAGACCTGGAACGAGCGGACCAGCCCGCGGCGGGCGATCTCGGCGGGGCGGGCGCGGGTGATGTCCTCGCCGCGGAACAGGATGCTGCCGCGGGTCGCGGGGAGGAAGCGGGTGAGCAGGTTGAAGACGGTGGTCTTGCCGGCGCCGTTCGGCCCGATGAGCGCGTGGATGCTGCCGCGCGCCACGCGCAGCGAGACGCCGTTCACGGCCACGAACCCCTGGAACGCCTTCACCAGCTCGCGCGTCTCCAGGATCGTCTCGCCGTCCATACGCCTCCGCCGCCCCCGGGGAAGGCTCCATTAAGCAGGATGATACGGCCTGTCGAGGTGTGCCGCCCCGTGAAGGTCGCGCTCTTCGTGAATGCGTGGACCCGCACGGAGCGTGCTCGCGGCCCGGCGGGGATCGCGCGGTGCGTCGAGGCATCGACGATGGGCCGCGGACGGGGCCCCGGCGCGGACCGACCGGGGGCTCAGGGGAGCGCGGGCGAGAGGGGGCCGCCGATGGCGTGCCCGGCCGCGGTCTCGTCGAGGATGGGGAAGAACACCGCTTCCTCCAGCTCGAAGTGCGCGAGCACCACGCCCAGCAGGCGGTCGGTGTGGCGGACGAAGCCGGCGGCGTCGTCGGGGTCGCCGGCGCGCCGGGCCAGCTCGGCCATCCAGCGGTGGATGATGTCGTGCTCGTAGCGCATCGAGGCGCTGAACGCGCGCGGCCCCTCGCAGGCGAACTTGTCCACCACCGGGTGGAGCGTCCGCTCCTCCCACTCCAGGTGACCGCGCAGGCAGCGGTCGAGCCCGGCGACCACCTCGCGCATGGCGGCGGCGCGCGCCGCCGGCGGGCCGGCGGTGACCGCGCCCGCCTTCTCCGCCACCTCCTGCAGCCGCGCCCGGATCCCGGCGCGCGTGGCGCGCAGGGCGTCGGTCGGGCGGGCCATCAGCCGCGCGCCTCCGCGGCGGCGCGCCCGGCGAAGCGCGGCATGAGCACGTGGTTCTCGAGGTGGACGTGGCGGAGCACGTCGGCCTCCAGCGTCTCCAGCTCGCTCATGAGGACGCGGTAGCTGCGGCAGCCCCACTCCGGCACGTCGAACCCCTCCGACAGCGAGCGGATGCGCTCCAGCAGCGCGCCGACCTGGAGGTGGTCGCTCATCATGCCGTCGAGCTCCTTGCGGAGGATCTCGCGGTCCGGCGCCGGCGAGAGGAGCGCGGGGAACAGCACCGCCTCCTCGTGGTCGAGGTGCGGCTCGAGCGCGCCGGCCAGCTCGAGGAAGGCGTCGCGCACGCCGAACAGGCGCGGGTTGTGGTCCCCGTGCACGCTCGCGACCTTGTGCGCGAGCGGCTCGAGGAAGGGCAGGGTCCGGCGCAGGTAGGCGTGGTGGCGGTCCACGATGCGGGCGACGAGCGCGAAGGTGGAGAGCGCGCGCGGGTCGTCGTCGCCGTCCGCCTGCGGGAGCGCGGCGTCCAGCTCGGCGAAGACGGCCTCGGGGTCGATCGCGCGCGGGCGGCAGGCCTCGGCGACGCTCACGTCCCCGTGGCAGCAGAAGTCGATGCGGTGCTTCTGGAAGATGCGGGCGGTGACGGCGTGGGCGGTGACGATCTCGGCGACGGTGGCGTTGCGGTCGATGGCAGGCATGTTCGTTCGGGTCTCCTCGGAGGGACCCCAGAGCACGGGCCGTGCCGACCGCGGGAGGCCCGGTTTCCGGCCGGAATGCGCGGATGCGCGCGGGGCCGGGCCAGGTTAA
Source organism: Anaeromyxobacter sp. PSR-1 (assembly GCF_000964525.1). GTDB lineage: Bacteria > Myxococcota > Myxococcia > Myxococcales > Anaeromyxobacteraceae > Anaeromyxobacter. The sequence goes on along the minus strand of NZ_BAZG01000122.1, from coordinate 2,200 downwards.
GCACCAGCCTGGAACACCATGGAACGCCTTCCGGTGATGAGCGATGCCTGCGCGGTCTGCGGCCTGGGGACCGTGGTCGCGCGCGTGCGGCGCACCACGCACGTGGTCGCGGAGAGTCCGGCCATGCAGGCGGTGCTGGTCCGGGCGCGCGACTTCGCCGACGCCGACGCGCCGGTCGTCGTCCTGGGCGAGAGCGGGACGGGCAAGGAGGTGGTCGCCCGCGCGCTCCACGCGAGCAGCCCGCGGGGCGCCCGCCCGTTCGTGGCGGTGAACGTGGCCGCGCTGCCGGCGGAGCTGCTCGAGTCCGAGCTGTTCGGCCACGTGAAGGGCGCGTTCACCGGCGCGACCGCCGAGAAGCAGGGCCTGCTGGAGGCGGCGCACGGGGGCACGCTCTTCCTCGACGAGATCGGCGAGATGCCGCTGCCGCTCCAGGCGAAGCTGCTGCGGGCGCTCGAGGACGGCGAGGTGCGCCGGGTGGGGGACACGCGCGCGTTCGGCGTGGACGTCCGCTTCGTGTGCGCCACGCACCAGGACCTGGCGCGCCTGGTGTCGGAGGGGCGGTTCCGCGAGGACCTGTACTACCGGCTGAAGGTGCTGGTGCTGCGCCTCCCGCCGCTCCGCGATCGGCCGGAGGACGTGCTGCCGCTGGCGCGCCGCTTCCTCGCCGAGGAGAAGCGGCCCGGGCCGGGGTTCTCCCCCGAGGCCGAGCGGCGGCTCCTCGCCTACCGCTGGCCGGGCAACGTGCGCGAGCTCGGCAACGTGGTCCGCTACGCGGCGGCGGTGGCGCGCGGCGCCGAGATCCGGCCCGAGCACCTGCCGGAGGAGCTGACCGCGCCGGCCGGCCCCGCGGCGCGCGACGGCGCGTTCGGACCGGCCCCGATGGCGACGCTCGCCGAGGTGGAGCGGGCGCACGTGCTCGCGGTGCTCGAGCGCTGCGGCGGCTCGCAGGCCGAGGCCGCGCGCGTGCTCGGCATCGGCCGGAACACGCTCTGGCGGAAGCTGAAGGCCTTCGACTCCGGCCGCTGATCCCGGCCCTTCGACTCCCGCTCACCCTGGCCTTCGAACCCCCCGCTCATCCCGAGCGTAGCGCCGCGGCAGCGGCGCGGAGTCGAGGGACGCTCGGGGTGAGCGGGGTCCTCCTGGTCGCTCATCCCGAGCGTAGCGCCGCGGCAGCGGCGCGGAGTCGAGGGACCTACAGCACGATCCGCCGCAGGTCCCCGAGCAGCTGGGCCAGGTAGGTCGTGATCCGCGCGGCCAGCGCGCCGTCGATGACGCGGTGGTCGTAGGAGAGGGACAGCGGCAGCATCAGCCGGGGCTGGAACTGCGCGCCGTCCCACACCGGGCGCATGGCGCTGCGGGAGACGCCCAGGATGGCGACCTCCGGCGCGTTGATGATGGGCGTGAAGGCGGTGCCGCCGATGCCGCCCAGGCTGGAGATGGAGAAGCAGCCGCCCTGCACGTCGGCGGGGCCGAGCTTCCCGTCGCGCGCCTTCGCGGCCAGCTCGCCGAGCTCCTTCGCGAGCTGCAGCACGCCCTTCTGGTCGGCGTCCTTCAGCACCGGCACCACCAGCCCCTGCGGCGTGTCGGCGGCGAAGCCGACGTGGAAGTAGCGCTTCAGCACCAGCTCGTCGCCGTCGAGCGAGGCGTTCAGCTCGGGGAAGCGCTTCATGGCGGCGACGCAGGCCTTCACCAGGAAGGCGAGCAGCGTCACCTTCACGCCCTGCTTCTCGTGCTCGCGGTTCAGCTCGACCCGGAAGCGCTCCAGCTCGGTGATGTCCGCCTCGTCGAACTGCGTGACGTGCGGGATCATCACCCAGTTCCGCGCCAGGTTGGTCCGCGACAGCTTGCGGATGCGCGAGAGCGGCTGGCGCTCCACCGGGCCGAAGCGGGCGAAGTCCACCTTGGGCCAGGGCGCGAGGTCGAGCGCGCCGCCCCCGCCGCCGCCCGCCTCGATCCGGGCGAGCGAGGCCTTCACGAACTTCTGCACGTCGTCCTGCAGGATGCGGCCGCGCGGGCCGCTGCCCTCCACGCGGGCGAGGTTCACGCCCAGCTCGCGGGCGAGCTTGCGGACCGAGGGCGAGGCGTGCGGGACGGGACCCTGGGCACCGCCCTCCGACGGCACCGGCGGCGGGGCCGGGACCGGCGCGGGCGCGGCGGCCTTCGCCGCGGGGCGGCGGGCGGTGCGGCCTGCGTCGTCGGC
>NZ_BAZG01000123.1 GCF_000964525.1 Anaeromyxobacter sp. PSR-1 | reverse complement strand
GGCGCCGACGCGCACCGGGTCCTCCTTCGACATGTCGAGGCCCGAGTCCTTCATGGCCATGTCGGCCGCGGCCAGCGCGAACTGGATGAACCGGTCGTTGCGCCGGGCCTCCTTCCGGTCCATGAACCGGGTGGGATCGAAGCCCTTCACCTCGCCCGCGATGCGGGTCGGGTAGGTCGAGGCGTCGAAGAGGGTGATGGGCCCGACGCCGCTCTTGCCGGCCACGAGCGCGCTCCAGGACTCCTCCACCCCGATGCCCACGGGCGAGACGAGCCCCAGTCCAGTGACGACGACACGGCGCCTGCTCATCAGGTTCACCTCTCCTCGGAAAAAGCGCGTGCGGCGGCGGCGAGGCCCCCCGGCCCCGCCCCCCGCGCGCGGTACCGACTCCGGAGCCGCGGCTACTTCTTGTGCGTGGTGATGTAGTTCACCGCGTCCTGCACCGTCTTGATGTTCTCGGCCTCCTCGTCGGGGATCTCGACCTCGAACTCCTCCTCCATGGCCATGACCAGCTCGACGATGTCGAGCGAGTCGGCGCCGAGGTCCTCGATGAAGCTGGCGGCGGGCTTGATCTCGTCCTCTCCCACGCCCAGCTGGTCCGCGATGATGTTCTTCACCTTCTGCTCGATCGTTGCCGACATGGTGCTTCCTCCGTTGTGCTCGGGGTTGGTGCCGCCGCAGGGAGCCTGCAGCTACATGTACATGCCGCCGTTGACCCGCAGGGTCTCGCCGGTCACGTACGATGCCAGGTCGCTCGCGAGGAACGCCACCGCGTTCGCCACGTCCTCCGCGCTGCCGAGCCGCGCGAGCGGGATCATGTCCTTCATCTTCGTCTTCGCGGCCTCGGGGAGCACCGCGGTCATGTCCGTGTCGATGAAGCCGGGCGCCACCGCGTTCACGCGCACGTTGCGCGACGCGAGCTCGCGGGCCACCGACTTGGTGAGCCCCTCCAGCCCGGCCTTGGTGGCGGCGTAGGCGGCCTGGCCGGCGTTGCCCATCTCGCCCACCACCGAGGTGAGGTTCACGATGGCGCCGGCGCGCTGCTTCATCATGGGCCGGGTGACGGCGCGGATCAGGTTGAACGCGCCGGTGAGGTTCACCTGGAGCTGCCGGTTCCAGTCCTCGTCCTTCAGCCGCATGACGAGCTGGTCGATGGCGATCCCGGCGTTGTTCACGAGGACGTGCAGCCCGCCGAAGGTGGCCACCACCTGCTCCACCGCGGCGGTGCAGGCCGCGGGGTCGGCCACGTCGAACTTGTACAGCTCGGCGCGCGGCGCGCCCGCCTGGCGCACCAGGGCGATGGCCTCGGCCGCGGCCGCGTCGTTGCCGGCGTAGTTCAGCGCCACGCTGGCCCCGCCGCGCGCGAGCGCCACCGCCACGGCGCGGCCGATGCCGCGCGACGCGCCGGTGACGAGCGCGGTCTTCCCGGTGAAGTCGAAGGTCATCTCGGTTCCCTAGCCCTTCAGCGCCGCGAGCGTCTTCTCCAGCGACGCGCGGTCCTCGACGTTGAACGCCTCGACCGACCTGTCGATGCGGCGCACCAGCCCGGAGAGCACCTTGCCCGGGCCGACCTCGACCACCCGGGTCACGCCCAGCCGGACCAGCTCCTCGACGCACTCGATCCAGCGCACCGGCGCGGTCACCTGCTCGACGAGCAGCGGGACCACCCGCGCGGCGTCCTGGTTCGGCTTCGCCTCGACGTTCGTCACCACCGGCCGCAGCGGCGCGTTCCACGCGATGGCGCGCAGCACCGGCTCGAGCCGCGCCTTCACCGGCTCCATCAGCGCCGAGTGGAAGGGGGCGGACACCGGCAGCGGCAGCACGCGCTTCGCGCCGGCCTCCTTCAGCTTCGCGCCGGCCCGCTCCACCGCGGCGGCCGCGCCGGCGATCACCGTCTGGGCCGGCTCGTTGTAGTTCGCCGGCGAGACCACCTGGCCGCCCTCGGCCGCCACCGCGGCGCAGATCTCGCGGACCCGGGCCGGGTCGAGCCCGAGCACCGCGCTCATGGCGCCCTGCCCGGCCGGCACCGCCTCCTGCATGAACGTGCCGCGCGCCCGCACCGCCCGCGCCGCCTCGGCGGCGCCGCACGCGCCCACCGCCACCAGCGCCGAGTACTCGCCCAGCGAGTGGCCGGCCACGTAGTCCGGCACGATCCCCTGGTTCGCGAGCACCGCGGCCGCGGCGGACGAGACGGTCAGGATCGAGGGCTGCGTGTTGGCGGTCAGCTTGAGCTGGTCCTCGGGGCCGCCGAAGCACAGGGCCGAGAGCTTCTCGCCCAGCGCCTCGTCCACCTGCTCGAAGATCTCACGCGCCTCGGGGAAGGCGTCGTGCAGGTCCTTGCCCATGCCCACCGACTGCGAGCCCTGCCCCGGGAAGACGAACGCGAGCTTGCCCATGTCCCGTCCTCGCGCCTACCAGCGCACCACGCTGGCGCCCCAGGCCATGCCGCCGCCGATCGCCATCATCAGGACGGTGTCGCCGGGCTTCAGCCAGCCGGCCCGGTTCGCCTCGTCGAGCGTCATCGGGACGCTCGCCGCCGAGGTGTTGCCGTACTTCTCGAGGTTCATCCAGCACTTCGACTCGGGGATCTCCAGCCGGCTCAGCGTCGCGTCCAGGATGCGCTTGTTGGCCTGGTGCGCGATCACCCAGGTCACGTCGCCGGGGGTGAGCTTCTCGTCGGCGAGCACCTCGCGGCAGCTCTCCTCGAGCGAGCGGACGGCCACCTTGAAGACCTCGCGGCCGTTCATCTTCACGTAGTGCGACTTCTCCCGGACCACCTTCTCGGAGATCGGGTCGCGCGAGCCGCCACCCGGCTGCAGCAGGATGGGCACGAGCGAGCCGTCGGTGTGCAGGCGGGTGCTGACGATGCCGCGCCGCGCGTCGTCGGTCGGCTTCAGCACCATCGCGCCGGCGCCGTCGCCGAACAGGATGCAGGTGTTCCGGTCGGTCCAGTCGGTGATCCGGGTGAGCGCGTCGGCGCCCACCACCAGCGCGTTCTTCACCGCGCCGGACGCCACGAAGCGATCGGCGACCGAGAGCGCGTAGAGCGAGCCGGCGCAGGCGGCGGAGACGTCGAAGGCGAACGCCTTCTTGTTCCCGAGCTTCCCCTGCAGCACCGCGCCCACGCTGGGGAACGGGTAGTCCGGGGTGACCGTGCCCACCACGATCATCTCGACGTCCTTCGGGTCCACGCCGGCCGCGTCGAGCGCGCGGCGCGAGGCCTCGAGCGCGAGGTCGCTGGTGGCCTGGTCGTCGGCGACGACGTGCCGCTCGCGGATGCCGGTGCGCTCGACGATCCACTGGTCGCTGGTGTCCACCAGCTTCTCCAGATCGGCGTTGGTGACGACCTTCTCGGGCGCGTACGACCCGGTGCCGGCGATGAGGGAGCGCATGGATCTCCTGGTCAGGGTTGGGGCGGCGCGGTGCGCCGCTGCGTGGGGCCCTGCTGGGCGGCCGCGCCGTTGGCGGGGACCTCCAGCAGCGCGTGCGACGGCGCGACGGCCCGCGCGATCTCGTCGATGAAGTGGGCGCGCGCGGCGTCGCCCGCGCGGCGGATCGCGTTCTCGACGGCGAGCGCGTCGGAGCGCCCGTGCGAGATGAACCCGACCCCGTTCACGCCCACCAGCGGAGCGCCCCCCACCTCGCGCCAGTCGATGCGCTTCTTCATCCCCTCCAGCGCGGCCTTGGAGAGCAGCCCGCCGATCTTCGAGACGGTGGTGCTGCGCAGCGCGCGCTTGAGGTACTCGCCGACCACCTTGGCCGTGCCCTCCATCGTCTTCAGGGCCACGTTGCCGGTGAAGCCGTCGGTCACGATGACGTCGACCTCGCCGGTGAGCAGGTCGCGCCCCTCGCAGTAGCCCACGAAGTCGATGGGCGCGCGCCGCAGCGCCGCGGCGGCGGCGCGGGTGAGGTCGGTGCCCTTCGTGTCCTCCTCCCCGTTGGAGAGGATGGCCACGCGCGGCCGGGCCACCCCGTGCACGCGCCGCGAGTAGACCTCGCCCATCAGCGCGAACTGCACCAGGTGGATGGGCCGGCAGTCCACCACCGCGCCCATGTCGAGCATGAGCGGCGAGCCCTTGAGCGCGGGGAGGACCGAGACGATCGCGGGCCGCTCCACGCCCTCGGGACGGCCGAGGACCAGGATGGCGCCCGCCATCACCGCGCCGGAGTTGCCCGCGGACACCATCCCCGCCGCCCGGCCCGACGCGACCAGGTCGAAGCAGACGCGGATGGAGTTGTCCCGCTTCCGCCGCATCGCCTGGCCGGGGTGGTCGTGCATCTCGACCACCTCCGTCGCAGGGTGCACCTCGAGCGGCAGGGAGCTCCCGGCGCGGTGGCGCGCGAGCTCCTCTCGCACGCGCGCCTCGGGGCCGACCAGGATGACCGGCAGCCCCTTACGCGCTGCGTTAACGGCACCTTGTACGATCGCGGCGGGGGCGTGGTCGCCCCCCATCGCATCGACGGCGATGGGCGCGATCTTCCCGACCATCGCGCCTATGACGCCTCGGTGATCTGCTCGCCCTTGTACGTCCCGCAGGACGGGCACGCGCGGTGCGGGAGCACCGGCTCCTTGCACTTCGGGCACTTCACCACGTTGACCGGCTTCAGCTTGAAGTTCGCGGCGCGGCGCCGATCGCGCCGCATGCTGCTCGTCCGCTTCTTGGGAACGCCCACGTCGTGCTCCTTCCGCGCGCCGCAGCCGCGGCGCGCTCACTACAGCTTCACGTTCTTGAGGCCCGCCCAGCGCGGGTCCGGAACGTGGCGATCGCAGCCGCACTCGCGATCGTTCAGGTTGGCCCCGCACACGGGGCAGAGTCCCTTGCAGTCGTCCTTGCACACCGGGTAGCCCGGCAGCGCCAGGACCAGCTGCTCGCGGAGGATCGGGTCGAGGTCGACGACCTTGCCCGTGTAGACCTCCTCGTCCGCCCGCTCGGCCTCGAAGCTGCCGCCGGTCGGGCCGGTGCTCGAGTCCTTCTCGCCTCGGGGCTCGTCCACGTACTCGTCCGAGGGGACGAGCGTCAACTCGAAATCCACCGGCTGGTCCAGCGACACCGGCTGGAGGCACCGGCCGCACGGCACCGTCAGCTCCGCCTTGCCGTGCCCGTCCACCCGCACCCGGCGGTCGATCTTCTCCAGCTTCGCCTCGACGTGAAGCGGGCCGCGCGCGCGGTAGCCGGCCTTGTCGCCCTGGAGGATGTCGTCCACCTGCTCGCGGGCGACGTCCCAGCTCCGGCGGAGGCCTGCCTCCTTGATTTCGTCAATATTGACGCGCATTTATACGGCTTTCCGAGGCGAAAAAGGGCCTCATTATAGGGGTCGATCCCGCGAAGTCAAGGCGCGCCGGGCCGTCGCCCGCGCGCGCCGGACTCCCCAGGGATGTAAGCCTCCTCGAACCCGGGAGGGACCCGGGCGCTCGAGGCGGCCCCTCGCGACCCCGCGAGGCGGCGCCGGCGCCTACGGCTTCACGAGCCCGCGCGCGACCGCGAGCAGCGCGGCCTCGGCCTTCGTCGAGACGTCCATCTTCTCGTAGATGCGCTTCACGTACGTCTGGACGGTGCCCTCGGCGATGCCGAGCGCCGTCGCCACGTCCGCGTAGGTGTGACCGTGCACGAGCAGCTGCAGCACCTCGAGCTCGCGCTTCGAGAGCGCCGGGCCGTCCTTCGCGCGCTGGTCCGGCGGATCGCCGCGGAACTCCTGCAGCAGCACCTTGGCCGCGCGCGGGCTGATGGGCGCGGCCTCGCCGGAGAGCACGTCCTCCACCGCCTTGGTGAGATCGGCGGCGTGGAACGGCTTCAGGATGTAGCCCGACGCGCCGGCCCGCATCGCGTTCAGCACGCGGGCGGGGATGTCCACCGCGGTGAGCGCGATGCACGCGGTCTTGGGCAGCTCCTGCCGGATGGTGGCGATGACGTCCTCGCCGCTCATCTTCGGCAGCCCGAGATCCACGAGCGCCACGTCCGGCCGCTCGCGACGGGCCAGCGCCACCCCGTCCTCGCCCGTCGCTGCGGTCCCGCAGACCTCGAATCCGTGCGCGGTCAAGACCTGGGCGATGAGCTTCGACACCGCCTCGTCGTCCTCGACCGCGATCGCCCGGATTGCCATGGAAGCGCGCCCCCCTGGGGAGTGCGTACGCACCCCCGCAAAATCACTGCCATACGTAGCAGCCCGGGGCAGGGAGGGTCAAGGATGCGCGCCCCCTGCCGGACGGTACGCCGGCACGCACAGAGCGCACCGGCGCGCACAGCAAACCCCTGGTAGACGCAAGGCGTTTTGGGGTAACTGCTCGCTGTCCCGCTCGTCGGGGACACGAGGAGCCAACCGACCATGCCCAGCCGCCCCGCCCGCCTTCGGCTCGCGCTCACCGCCTCCCTGCTCGCCGCGCTCGCGGCGTGCTCCAGCGGAGGCGGTGGCGGATCCTCGGGTCCCGTCGACCCGCCGCCGCCCGCCTGCAGGCCGCAGAACGGCGCGTGCACCACGCAGGCCGACTGCTGCACCGGCCTGACCTGCTTCGGCGCGACCGGCAGCGCCACCTGCATCCAGGAGACGCTCTGCGCGCCCGACGGCGGGAGCTGCGGCGCCGGGAAGCCGTGCTGCACCGGCTTCTGCGAGGGCGGCACCTGCACCCAGGGCTCCACCACCTGCAAGGCCGACGGGACCGCCTGCAGCTCGGCCGCGGAGTGCTGCTCGCCGACCTGCGCCCCGCCGGCCGGCGGCGGCCAGGCCGTGTGCGGGACGAGCGAGTTCTGCGCGCCCGCCGGCGAGGCCTGCAACGCGGCCGCCGACTGCTGCTCGCTGAGCTGCGTGGGCGGGCTCTGCCGCAACGAGACGTGCAAGCAGATCGGGAGCGCGTGCTCGAACGAGTCGGAGTGCTGCTCCGGCACCGGCACCTGCAACGCCACCCAGTCCGGCTCCTGCGTGGCCGTGCCGAGCGGCGGCACCGGCGCGTCCTGCCGCACGCTGGGTGAGGCCTGCTCGCAGCCGTACGACTGCTGCTCCACCAACTGCCAGGGCGGCGCCTGCGTCCCGGCGTACTCGTGCAGCGCCTACGGCGACCTCTGCTACCAGGGCACCGACTGCTGCTCCGGCCTCTGCGACACCAGCGCCGGCACCCCGGGCCGCTGCGTGGATCCGCCGGGCGGCTGCGTCCAGGGCGGCAACCCCTGCGCAGGGCCGTCCAACTGCTGCTCGCGCCTGTGCGTGGACCCGGGCAGCGGCGCCAAGGTCTGCCAGCCCGCCGGCGGCTGCCGCATGACCGGCGACTTCTGCGACTCGACCGACGCCTGCTGCAACATCAACGACCAGGTGGATCCGTCGAAGGCGATCCTCTGCGACGGCGCCGAGCACACCTGCGACAACGGCGGCGGCTGCAACCCGCCGGGCAACATCTGCGGCGCCTCGACCGACGTGAACGCATCGCAGAACTGCTGCATGCCGAGCACCTGGAACGGCAGCGGCAAGCCGGCCTGCAAGCCGGACTCGAACAACATCATGCGCTGCTACGGCGCGCCCCCCGGCGAGACCGGCGGGACCTGCCCGACCGGCTACGACGGCAACGATCCGAAGTGCTGCATCCCGCAGGGCGACGTCTGCCAGTTCCGCGACCAGTGCTGCGGGCTCGCGCCGTGCGTGCCCGACGCGCAGGGCGTGCTCCGCTGCGGCGGCTCGTGCATCCCGACCACCGGCACCTGCACGAGCAACGCCGACTGCTGCAGCGGGACCTGCACCTCCGGCAAGTGCGCCCCGGCCGCCTGCGGCGCGGTGGGCACCACCTGCAGCACCGACTCGGCGTGCTGCTCCGGCTTCTGCGACCCCGACACGCACGCCTGCCAGCCGGTCTGCCAGCGCCAGAGCGAGGCGTGCACCGTCTCCGCCGACTGCTGCTCGGGCCTGTCCTGCGCGGTCCCGGCCGGCGCGACGCACGGCACCTGCGTCACCGACCAGAGCTCCTGCGCCGACCAGGGCCAGGCCTGCGGCGCCGGCACGACCTGCTGCTCGGGCCTGACCTGCGGGACGAACGGCACCTGCCAGTCGGCGCAGACCTGCGTGGACGTGGGCCAGGCCTGCACCGCCGGCGGCGCCGCCTGCTGCACCGGCCTCGCGTGCAAGACGCAGGGCACGACCGGCCAGGTGGACTGCGCGCCGGGCGACACCTCGTGCACCTGCGAGGTCCCGGCGGCCACCTGCGGCCACTACGTGCAGGGCCAGCCGCTGCCGTCCTGCTCGCCGACCAACCCCTGCTGCCCGGGCGAGAACACCACCTGCCTGAACAACGGGGTGCCGTGCACCACCGCCACCGGCTGCTTCTGCACGCCGCCGCAGAGCTGCGCCGACATCGGCGCGTCGTGCTCGCCGACGCAGACCTGCTGCACCGGGACCTGCGCGAAGGCCGGCTCGTTCGACCTCTGCGACGGCACCACCAGCTGCAGCTGCATCAACCCGGGCTAGCGGCCCGCCGGTCCCCGGACCGGACGTGAGAAGGCCCCGGCCGCCCGCGAAGGGCGCCGGGGCCTTCGGCGTTCCAGGGGGCGCCGCGCGCCCCGCCCTGCGCTACTGCTGGCCGCCGCCGAGGCGGCCGCCCAGCTCCTCGTGCTCGCCCACGCCCTGAAGGTCGAGCGCGATGGCGAGCAGGTAGAGCGCGAGCGAGGTGGTGCCGAAGAGCTGGCCGAGGCTCATCGCCGCGACGAGCAGGAACGGGTTCGGGAACACGATGCCCGCGATCATCAGGGCGAGCGACACGAGCGACAGGACGGCCGAGACCAGCACCAGCCGGCGGATGGTGAACTTGGAGATCATCGCTACTCCCCCTTCCCGGTGGAGGCCGCGGGGCCGCGGCCATTGCCGCCGTGCGCGAACGCGCGCGGGTGGACCTTCTCGCCGCCGTGGCAGTCCACGCACTTCGCGTCGCCCGAGCGGATCTCCTCGATCATGCCGGAGTGCTCCTCGTTCGCGAGCCACCGCGGCGCGGTGGTGGAGTGGCAGCGGGTGCACATGCCGTTCTGGAACGCCTTGTACATGTGGATCTTCGGCCCGCCCTCGCCGTACGGCCCGGTGTTCGCGTACTCCGTGACGTAGAAGTACAGGTGCTTCAGGCCGTTCAGCTTCGTCGTCATCGCGCCGAACATCTGGTAGTCGGCGTGGCACGTGTAGCAGCTCTCCTCGCCGAACGCGTGGTTGCGGCTGTGGATCGCGGCGAGGCTGGTGGAGGCCGGGTCCGCCGCGTCCTCCGTGTAGGGCAGCATCACGTGGCAGGAGCCGCAGAACGGACGCTTCAGCGTGTACTCGAACCCGGCGATGTTGCCGGTGAGCGCGACGCCGATCGGCATGACGCCGAGCCCGAACAGGAGCAGGACCTTGGTCGTCCGGTTGAGCGGCGGGCGCCGGACCAGGTACCAGGCGAGGATGAGGACCGCGATGGCCGCGGCGACGAGGGCGGTGGCCTTGAGCAGCTGCTCGAGCGTGTTTATCTGGGGCACGTTTGGGTGCCTAGCATGTGCGACCGAATGCCTCAACCCCTACCTGCGCGCTGGCGCGCAGGCGCGCGGGCGCGCAGGGGGTTTCCACGGTGGTGTCGCCGCGACCCACCGGATTCGCGGACGGTGAACGGAGCCCGCTCGGCGCCGCCGGCGCCGGACCGGCCGGAGCGCCGAAGTCCCGCGAACCTTCTTGCCTTTCGGGGTGGCCTGCACTAGATACCGCCCCTCGAGCGCGATTAGCTCAGCTGGATAGAGCGTCGGCCTCCGGAGCCGAAGGCCACAGGTTCGAATCCTGTATCGCGCGCTCCCCGAGCCCCGGTCCTGGCACGCCCAGGGCCGGGGCTTTCTCGTGGCGCGGCTCACTGGGCGTCCGCCCGGGTTCGCGCTAGGTTCTGGTCGCGCTCGCCGTTCCTCGCGAGCGGAGAGGTGGAACGAGATGCCGGTCAGCAAGAAGCGGAAGAAGGGCGGGAAGCCGGTCCAGCGGACCGCGCCGCCCGAGCAGCACCCCGAGCACGCGCACGGGCCGGAGGGCGCCCCCGCGGCCCCGCAGCCCCGGACCGTCGGCCGTCCCTCCAACCCCTTCGTCGCCCAGCAGACGCGGCGCGCCTCGCAGCGCGGCCGGTAGTGCCCGCGGCGGCGCCGGGTCGCGGCCCCGCCGCGGGGGCGGCGCGCTGGTGGGTGTACCTCCTGCGCTGCGGGGACGGCTCGCTGTACGCCGGCGCCACGAACGACCTCGCCGCGCGGGTGGCCCGCCACGCCGCCGGGCGCGGCGCCCGCTACACGCGCTCGCGGCTCCCGGTGGAGCTGGTCTGGCGCGAGCGCGCCGCCGATCGCGGCGCGGCGCTGCGGCGCGAGGCGGCGGTGAAGCGGCTGCGCCGGACCGAGAAGCTCGCCCTGGTGGAGCGGGCGGCCGCGCGCCGGCGGCGCCGGCGCTAGGATCCGCGCATGGACCTCGGGCTCGACGGCAAGGTCGCGGTCGTCACCGGCGGCAGCCGCGGCATCGGCCGCGCCATCGCGGTGGCGCTGGCGCGGGAGGGCGCGCGGGTGGCGGTCGGCGCGCGCGGCGCGGAGGCGCTCGCGGAGGTCCGCGCGGCGCTCGACCAGGCCGGGCCCGGCCCGCACCTGACGGTCGCCGCCGACCTCGTCACCGCGGAGGGCGTGGACCGGCTGGTGGGCGAGGCCGTCTCGGCGCTGGGCGGCGTGGACGTGCTCGTGAACAACGTGGGCGGCTCGGGCGCGCGCAGCGTCGCGGACGCCGACGAGGCCGACTTCCGCGCGGTGCTCGACCGCAACCTGTTCCCCGCCCTCCGCGCCAGCCTGCGGGCCATCCCGGCGCTGCGGCGCCGCGGCGGCGGGTCGATCGTGATGATCACGTCGATCTGGGGGCGCGAGGCCGGCGGCGGCCCGTCGTACAACGTCGCCAAGGCGGCCGAGCAGAGCCTGGCGAAGGCGCTCGGGCGCGAGCTCGCCGCCGACGGCATCCGCGTGAACTCGGTCGCGCCGGGGTCCATCGCGTTCCCGGGCGGCGGCTGGGAGCGGCGCCGGCAGGCGGACCCGGAGGGCATCGCCGACTTCGTCCGGCGCGAGCTCCCGGGCGGACGCTTCGGCACGCCCGAGGAGGTCGCGGCGGTGGTCGCGTTCCTCGCCTCGCCGCGCGCGAGCTGGGTGAACGGCGCGTGCTGGGTGGTGGACGGCGGCCAGTCCCGGAGCTTCTGACGTCCCGGCGCGGCCGCACGCGCCCCGGGCGGCAGCGCCCCCGTACGCAGCGCACCCGCCGGGACCGGCGCTCGCCGCCGGAGCGCGTGCACACCTTCTCGCCGAGGAGGAGGGGGCATGCCGGAGCGGGCCGACTTCAGCGCGCGGTGGATCCTGAAGCGGGCCGCGAAGGCGGCCGTGGCGGGGGCGCTCACCGCGGTGGGGATCCACCACGCGGTCCGGCTGGTGCGCCGGCGGCAGGCGGGCGGCTCCCGCGTGCTCATCCTCTCGTACCACCGCGTGACGCCGGACTTCGGCGCCGAATCCAGGCAGACGCTCGCCTCGCTGCTCGTGTCCACCGAGACGCTGCGGCGGCAGCTCGAGCACGTGGGCCGGCGGAACGAGATCGTCTCGCTCGCCGACGCGCGACGCATCCTGGCGGAGCCCGCGGGCGGCCGCCGCGCCGACGTCGTCGCGGTGACGATCGACGACGGCTACGCCGACGTGGCGCAGCACGCGCTGCCCGTGCTGCGCGCCCTGCGCGCCCCGGCCACCGTGTTCGTGCCGACCGGCTACGTCGGCACCGCCCGCCGCCTCCCGCACGACCGGCTGCACGCGGCGCTCGCCGCGCTGGCGCGGCGGCGCATCCCCTTCGAGCGCGCCGGCCTCCCGCCCCCGCTGCAGGCGCTGCTCTCCGCCTGCGCCGAGGGCGGTCCGGCCGCCACGCTCGACCGGCTCATCGCGCGCCTCCCGCACGAGCGGCTGGTGGCGCTGGCGGCGGGGCTGGAGCGCCGGCTCGGCACGGCCGAGCAGGACCTCCCGGCCTCGACGCGCCTCATGACCTGGGACGAGGTGCGCGCGCTCGACGCCGCCGGCGTGGACGTGGGCGGCCACACGGTGAACCACGCCGTGCTCGCGAACCTGCCGCTCGTCGAGGCCCGCCGCGAGCTGGCCGGCTGCCGCGATCAGCTGCGCGAGCGGATCGGCCGCGCCCCGCGGCACTTCGCCTATCCGAACGGCTACTACACGCCGGCGGTCCAGCGCGCGGTGGCCGAGGCCGGCTTCGAGGCGGCGGTGACCATCGAGGACGAGGAGAACCGCCACGGCGGCTCGCCCTACGGGCTGAAGCGCAAGGTCCTCTGGGAGAACACCACGCTCGGCGCGGTCGGCTGGAGCGGCGTGGTGGCGACCTGCAACCTCGGGGGCGTGTTCTCCACGCTGGGCCTGGCGCGGCCCGTCCCCGGGGAGCGGCCGGATCCGCCCGCCGAGCCCGCGACCCGGACGGCGCGCGCGGACGCCGCGGAGGCGCCCGCGGACGCGCGGGCGGTGAGCTGAGTGCGGCTGGCGCTCGTCGGCAACTGGCCGAGGCCGTACGGCGGCGTGGCGGTGCACGTGGCCGCGCTGGCCCGCGCCGCCCGCGCGCGCGGCGTGGACGTGCAGGTGCTCGACATCGGCCACGGCGACCACTCGGGCGACGGCGTCCGGCCGGCGCGCGGCGCGCTCCGCTACGCCGCCGCGCTCGGGGGCGCCGCGGCGGAGGGCCGGCTGCTGCACGTGCACACCAGCGGCGCGAACGTGAAGAGCTGGCTGGTCGCCCTGGCCGCGTCGCGCGCGCGCCGGGCGCCGCGCCGCTCGGCGTGCTCA
>NZ_BAZG01000124.1 GCF_000964525.1 Anaeromyxobacter sp. PSR-1 | reverse complement strand
TTGGCCGGAGCGGGAGCGGCGGGGGCCGCGGCAGCGGGGGCCGGGGCGGCAGCAGCGGCGGCGCCGGCGGCCGGCGCGGGCTTCGCGGCCGGGGCCGCCTTCGCGGCGGGCTTCGCCTCGGCCGGCTTGGGCGGCTCCGGCGGCAGGAACTGCGGCGCCGACCGGTCCCAGGCCATGGTCTCGAGGCGCTGGCGCACCAGCGAGCCCAGCGGGACGCGCGGGTAGTACTCCGCGTTCTTGTCCACCTTGTAGACCGGGAACGGGTTCATCGGGTCGGCCCAGCGGAACACCAGGTTCCGGATGTGCTTGTGCGTGCCCTCGAACTCGCGGGTGTGCTGGATCGAGCCGGTGGGGCAGGGCTCGACGCACAGGCCGCAGAACATGCACTTCGCCTCGTCGATGTCGAACTGGGTGACGACGCGCTGCTTCGGGTTGGCCGCGTCCTTCTCCAGCGAGATCTGGATGCAGCCGATCGGGCAGGCGCGCTCGCAGGCCTGGCACCCGGTGCAGATGCCGGTGTCCACCTCGAGGAACCCGCGGTAGCGCGGCGGGAGCATGTCGCGCACCGGCATGGGCGTGCGGTCCGGGTACTGGACCGTGGTCGGCCGGCGGGCGAGGTACGAGAGCGTGATCGAGAGGCCGTGCCAGAAGGACTTCACCGTGTCCCGGATGGCGCCGGTGTACGCGCGGACGGTCTGAGGCATCGTTCCGGTCCCCTTACCAGTTGGTGAAGTCGACGCGGTCGCCGACCGCGGAGATGTTCCGCCGCGTCAGGCGGAGGAAGGAGAAGCCCGCCACGACCGCCGCGACGAGCATCAGGCCGCCCACCACCGGCGCCGTGGCCGGGACGCGCGCCACCAGGATCTGCCAGAGCAGCGTGGCGACGAAGCAGACGAAGGCGAACGGGACCAGGTACTTCCAGCAGAGGCTCATCATCTGGTCGACGCGGATGCGGGGGAGCGTCCAGCGGACCCACACCACCACGTTGAGGAGCACCAGCGTCTTCGCGACGAAGACCAGCATCGAGGCGAGCTGCAGGCCCCACCAGCCCAGGCCGGGGAGGTCGCCGGTGCCGCGCGCCGCCTCGAACACCGCGGGGCCGGCGAACGGCACCTGCCAGCCGCCGAAGAACAGCGTCACGCTGATCGCCGACATCACCCAGAGGTTGCCGAACTCGACCAGGAAGAAGAGCGCGAACCGGAAGGCGGAGTACTCGGAGAGGTAGCCGGCCACCAGCTCCGACTCGGCCTCGGGGAGGTCGAACGGGGTGCGGTTGCCCTCGGCGAGCTGCGCCACGAAGAAGATCGCGAACGCGACCAGCGCGAACGGGTTGGTGAGTGCGTGCCACTCCCACGGCCAGGCGCCCTGCGAGCGGATGATGCCCTGCATCGAGAGCGTGCCGGACATGAGCACCGGCACCATCACCGCCAGGCCGGCCGGGATCTCGTAGGAGATCACCTGCGCGGCGGACCGCATGCCGCCGAACAGCGCCCACTTGGAGTTGGAGGACCAGCCCGCCACCAGGATGCCGACCACCACCAGCGCGGTGACCGCGGTGATGTAGAAGATGCCGACGTTCAGGTCGGCGGCGATGAGGCTCTCGCCGAAGGGCAGGGCGACGAAGACCAGCGCGAAGCCCACCAGCACGAAGTAGGGGGCGGCGCGGAACAGCAGCCGGTCGGCGTCGGCGGGGATGAGGTCCTCCTTGAGGAGGAGCTTCACCGCGTCGGCGATCCACTGGAAGAAGCCGGCGGCGCCCACGCGGTTGTAGCCGATGCGGCTCTGCATGCGGGCGCTGACCCGCATCTCCCACCACACCGTCATGCCGGAGATGACCGCGCCGAACGACACGAGGATCAGCGCCAGCACCGCCATCGCCACCAGCCACAGCGCGTACTGGCCGGTCTGCGACCAGCCGGAGACGTCCACCCCGGCGGCGCGGAGCGCGGCGGCGAGCATGGCGGGCTTGGAGAGCGGGGAGAGCACCAGCACCGCGGCGAGCAGGATCGTCGGCAGGCCGAAGCCGACCGCGAGCGTCGCGAGCACGACGCCGCGGGCCGTCCGGCCCGGCCCCTTGCTCAGGTCCTGGTTCTTGATGGCGGGGGCGTTCATCGATCGATCTCCGGGGCGACGACGTCGAGCGACGAGATGAGGGCCACCAGGTCGGCGACCATCAGGCCGCGCGAGATGTCCTCGATGATGCACATGGCGGTGAACGAGCCGGTGCGGGCGCGCACCCGGTACGCCTTGTTGGTGCCGTCGGAGATCACGTAGTAGGCCAGCTCGCCGCGGGCGCTCTCCACGCGGCCGAGCGCCTCGCCCGCCTCCGGCTTGATGTTGCGGGGCACCTTCGCGGTGATCTCGCCCTCGGGCAGCGAGTCCAGCGCCTGGCGGACGATCTTCGAGGACTCGGCCATCTCCAGGCAGCGCACGTAGTACCGGTCGAACGAGTCGCCGGCGGTGCCGAAGAAGCCCTTGCCCACCGGCACGTCGAACTTGAAGTTCGGGTAGGCGCCGTAGGGGAGGTCGCGCCGCACGTCCCAGTCCACGCCGGAGCCGCGCAGGTTCGGGCCGACCAGGCCGTAGTTGATCGCCATCGGGCCCGGGATCACGGCCACGTTCGCGAGGCGCTTCACGTAGATCTCGTTGAACGAGATCAGCCGGTCGAACTCGGCCAGGAACTTGTCGAAGTGGTCGAGGAAGTGGAGGACCTTGTCCCGCCAGCCCTCCGGCAGGTCGAACGCGACGCCGCCGATGCGGTGGTAGTTGTAGGTCAGCCGCGCGCCGCAGAGCGCCTCGAGCAGGTCGTTGATGGTCTCGCGCTCGCGGATGCCGTGGAGCATCGGGGTGAACGCGCCGATGTCCATGACCATCGTGCCCACCGAGACGAGGTGGGAGGCGATGCGGCACAGCTCGCAGGAGATGGCGCGCAGCCACTGGGCCCGCTGCGGCACCTCGATCTTGAGCAGCCGCTCGACCGCGATGGCGTAGCCCTCGTTGGCGAACATCGCCGCCACGTAGTCCACGCGGTCGGTGTACGGCATGAAGCCGGGGTACCCGACCAGCTCGCCGATCTTCTCGATCGAGCGGTGCAGGTAGCCGACGTCCGGCGTGGCGCGCTTCAGCACCTCGCCGTCGGTCTCCACCAGGAAGTTGATGACGCCGTGGGTGGACGGGTGCTGCGGGCCGAAGTTGAGGATCATCTCCTCGTTCTGGCGGTCCACGCGGCGGAGGATGAGCTTTTCCATGTCGTCTCCCTACGCCTTGGGGGCGGCCGCGGCGGCGTCGGGCGCGGCGGGCGGCGCCGCCTTCGCGGCGGCCTCGGCGCGGCGCTGGTCGTCGAGCCGCTTCAGCTCGACGAGCGGGTTCTCGCGGACGTTGGAGATGCCGTGCCAGCCGCCCGCCTCCTGGTAGTCCTTGCGCAGCGGGTGGCCCACCCAGTCGTCGGGCAGCATCAGGCGGCGCAGGTCCGGGTGGCCGGTGAAGGTCACGCCGAACAGGTCGTAGACCTCGCGCTCGAACCAGTTCGCCGTCTTCCAGACGCCCTCGACGGTCGGGACCACCGGCGCGGCGCGGTCCGCCTCGACCTTCAGCACGATGGAGTGGCGGTGGCGGTACGAGAGCAGGTGGTAGACGACCTCGATCACGTTCCGCTTCGGCCAGTCGACCGCGGTCAGGTCCTCGAGGAAGTCGAGCTCGAGCCCCGGCTCGGCGGCGAGGAAGCGGGAGACCTCGACGATCCGCTCCGCCTTCACCACGCAGAACGCGTCGATCTTCGGCTCGGACAGCGGGCCGACGTCGTCTCCGAACCGCGCCTTCAGCCGCTCGTGGATTTCATGAGTCGTCATTCGTCCCTCTTCTACGGTACAGGGCGAAGCGGTACGCCCCATCCGAGCGTTCCGCCCCGCCCCGTCCTGAAACAGCCGGTCAGCGAGATGCGAGTGGCAGGCGGGAACGCCCTAGGCACCCTCCGCCTGCGCCGCCGGGCGGCGCTTGGTGGACCAGGGCTCGCTCCGGACGATCTCCTGCAGCCGGAGGAGGCCTTCGGTGAGCGCCTCGGGGCGCGGCGGGCAGCCCGGGACGTAGACGTCCACCGGGATGACCTTGTCGACGCCCTTGCAGACCGAGTAGCCGAGCTGGAACAGGCCGCCGCAGTTCGAGCAGGAGCCCATGGAGATGACGTACTTGGGCTCGGGCATCTGGTCGTAGAGCAGGCGGGCGCGCTCGGCCATCTTGTAGGTGAGCGTGCCGGCCACGATCATGAAGTCGGCCTGGCGCGGGGAGGCGCGGGGGATCGCGCCGAAGCGCATCAGGTCGGCGCGCGGGCCGCCGGTCTGCATCAGCTCGATGCCGCAGCAGGCGAGGCCGAACGTCAGGTAGTAGAGCGAGCTCGCGCGCGCGAGGTTGATGAGGTTGTCCAGCTGGCTCGTGTGGAGCAGCGTGACCTCGCCGCCGATCCCCGGGTCCATGCGTGCCGCCATGTGCGAACCGCCTCCTGCCTTGCGCGTCCTGCGTTTGACCGCGATCAGTCGATGAACCGCCGGTACAGCCCGAGTTGTTCCGTCAGGCGGCTCGGCGCGGCTCGGCCCGGGCAGGCGCCTCCTCGCTCGGCGTGCCCAGCGTCTTGATCCACTCGAGGTCGCCGTGCGCCCAGGCCCAGGCCAGGCCGACCACCAGGATGCCGGTGAAGACCAGGAGCTCGAAGAAGGCCACCCAGGCCATGCCCGGCCCCCCGGCCACCCAGCCCTTGAAGACCGCCACGACCGGGAAGGTCAGGGCGATGTCCACCTCGAAGACGAGGAACACCAGGGCGACCAGGTAGAAGCGCGGGTTGAAGTTGAACCACGCCACCCCGACGGGGCGTTCGCCGCACTCATAGATGGATGCCTTCTCGGGGTTGGGCCACTTCGGACCCAGTGCGCGAGATGCCGCGATTCCACCGAGCGCGAACCCGACGGCGACCACCGCGAAGACGAGTACGGTACCGAAATCGAAGCCCATGGCTGGCGACCCTTT
The DNA here is from genome assembly GCF_000964525.1 of Anaeromyxobacter sp. PSR-1. Classification (GTDB taxonomy): domain Bacteria; phylum Myxococcota; class Myxococcia; order Myxococcales; family Anaeromyxobacteraceae; genus Anaeromyxobacter. The sequence goes on along the minus strand of NZ_BAZG01000124.1, from coordinate 7,792 downwards.
GTGGACCTATCCTGTCGGCAAATCTAGGGAAACAGGCGGGCGGAGTCTACAGAAGGGGAACCTGATGTCAAGGGGTGGAAACCCGTTGACAAAGGCCATTGGGGCGGGCACTTAACGGGCTCCCCACCCCGACCAGTACCCACCTATGCTGACACCCCTGCAGATCTACTTCCCGATCGGCGTAGTCCTGCTGGTGGCGGTCGTTCTCGCCTTCACGATGCTCGGTCTGGCCAACGTGCTCGGACCGCGCAGACCCAGCCTGGTGAAGCAGACCCCGTTCGAGTGCGGGTCGGAGCCGATCGGCTCCGCGCGCGAGCGGTTCGGCGTGAAGTTCTACGTCGTGGCGCTGCTCTTCATCGTGTTCGACATCGAGGCGATCTTCCTCTACCCGTGGGCCGTGCTGCTGCTGCCCGACGGCCAGGGCTACCCCGGCCTCGGCTGGCCCGGGTTCATCTCGATGGGGATCTTCGTCTTCACCCTGGTCGCGGGCCTCGTCTACGTCTGGAAGAAGGGCGTCCTCGACTGGGCGGATTAGAGAGGAGCGACCGCACATGGCATCGGAGCTCGACGGGCTGCCCGTCATCGCCACGCGCCGGGAGGAGGCGGAGGGGTTCCTCCAGGGCCTCGTCTCGAAGAGCCTCGGCTGGGCGCGAAAGTACTCGCTGTTCACCTATCCGTTCGTCACCGCCTGCTGTGGCATGGAGTACATGACCATGGCCTCGGCGCGGTACGACTCGGACCGCTTCGGCGCGGCCATGCCGCGGTTCTCGCCGCGCCAGGCCGACCTGCTGATGGTCGTGGGCACCGTGAACTGCAAGCAGGCGCCCATCCTCCGGCGCGTCTACGAGCAGATGGCCGATCCGAAGTGGGTGATGGCGTTCGGCGTCTGCGCCAGCTCCGGCGGCTTCTACGACAACTACGCGACGGTGCAGGGCATCGACCGCATCATCCCGGTGGACGTCTACGTGCCGGGCTGCCCGCCGCGGCCGGAGCAGGTGCTCGACGGCATCATGCTGCTCCAGAAGAAGATCCAGAACCAGTCGCACAAGCTCATCGACCGCAAGCCGCTCCCGGTGATCGCGGGCGGCGCCGGCCGGTAGGCGCGAGGACCCTCATGTCCAAGGCCGTGATCGCCGCGCTCGTCGAGCGCTTCCCGGATGCCGTCCACGCCCCGTACGAGGGTGTCGGCGGCGACGACTGCGCGTTCGTGGAGCGGAGCCGGATCGTCGACGTGTGCCGGTTCCTGAAGGAGGACCCGGCGCTCGCCTTCAACATGGCGCCGTACATCACGGCGGTGGACTACCTCGGCGCCACGCCGCGCTTCGAGGTCGTCTACAACCTGCTCTCGACCGTGCACAACAAGCGCGTGCGCCTGCGCGTGAAGGTCCCCGAGGGGCCCGAGGGCGTGGTGCCGTCGGTCACGTCGCTGTGGCGCGGCGCCGACTGGTTCGAGCGCTACTGCTGGGACATGTACGGGATCCCGTTCTCCGGGCACCCGGACATGCGCCGGCTGCTGATGTACGACGAGTTCGAGGGGCACCCGCTCCGCAAGGACTACCCGCTGCGCGGTCGGCAGCCGCTGGTCGCCGAGCGCGAGGTGCACGACATCTTCCGCGGGCCCGGGCCCGCGTCGCGCGACTAGCCGTTTCTTTCCACGCCGCCGGGCCGCGCGCTCGCGCGGTGGCGGCGGGCGCCCCTCCGGAAGGACCGGGCGCGCGGAGGACGAGATGAGCGAGGCGAAGGGAGTCGGAGGCATCGATCCGCGGGCGACGCCGGGCAGCGCCGGCGCCGGCGAGCGGCCGCCCGTGGGGACGCTGGCCCCGGCGGGCGAGGGCGAGCTCTACGCGCCCATGCCGTCGAAGCACATGGTCATCAACCTCGGTCCGTCGCACCCGGCCATGCACGGGGTGACCCGCGCCGTGGTGGAGCTGAACGGCGAGATCATCGAGGAGATGAAGCTGGACATCGGCTTCCTCCACCGCGGCTTCGAGAAGAGCTGCGAGAACGTGACCTGGGGCCAGGTGTTCCCGTACACCGACCGGCTCAACTACGTCAGCTCGATCATGAACAACGTGGGGTTCGCGCTGGCGGTCGAGAAGCTCGCCAAGCTCGACGTCCCCGAGCGCGCCAAGTACCTGCGCGTCATCACCAGCGAGATCCACCGCATCTGCGACCACCTCACGCTGGTGGGCGCGATGGCGATGGAACTCGGCGCGATGACCGTGTTCCTCTACGGCATCGAGGCCCGCGACCTGCTCTGGGACCGCCTCGCCGAGCTGTGCGGCGCGCGGCTCACCTCGAACTACGCGCGCATCGGCGGCGTGGCGCGCGACATGCCCGAGGGCTGGCAGGAGAAGACGCTGAAGGTGATGGACCGCGTGGTCGCGATCCGCGAGGAGATCGGCCAGCTCCTCAACCGCAACCGCATCTTCATCGACCGCTGCCGCAACACGGGCAAGGTGTCGCGCGAGGACGCGCTCGAGCTGGGCTTCACCGGCCCGTGCCTGCGCGCCTCCGGCGAGCCCTACGACGTGCGCAAGGCGGCGCCGTACCTGGTCTACGACCGGCTCGACTTCGACATCCCGGTGGGCTCGAACGGCGACAACTTCGACCGCTACCTGATGCGCATGGAGGAGATGCGGCAGTCGGACAAGATCGTCCGCCAGTGCTTCGAGCAGATGGCGCCCGGCGAGATCATCGTCCAGGACTTCCGCTACGCGCTGCCGCCCAAGCCGCTCGTGTACGGCACCATCGAGGGCGTCATGGCGCACTTCAAGCTGGTGATGGAGGGGATCAAGATCCCCGCCGGCGAGGTGTACAGCTACACCGAGGCCGCGAACGGCGAGCTGGGCTTCTACGTCGTCTCCGACGGCGGGGGCCGCCCCTACAAGCTCGGCCTGCGCGCGCCGGGCTGGCCCATGCTGGCCGCCCTGCCGGTGATGACCAAGGGTTCGCTGCTGTCCGACCTCATCCCCACCTTCGACAGCATCAACATGATCGGCGGCGAGGTGGAGCAGTAGCCTCGCCCGGGAACCGGAACCAGGAGCCTCGCATGGCCGAAGAGAAGAAGCCCGACGCCGCGCCGCCCAAGCCGCCCGGCCCCCCGGCCCCGCCGCCGCCGAAGAACCCCGGCTTCGTGACCGCGATCGTGGACGGCAAGGAAGTCGTGGTGAAGCCCGGCACGACCGTCATCGAGGCGGCCAAGGCGGTCGGGATCGACATCCCGTACTACTGCTACCACAAGCGCCTCAGCATCGCGGCCAACTGCCGGATGTGCCTGGTGGAGATGTCGAACGCGCCCGGCGGCAAGCTCATGCCGGCCTGCCAGATGCCGGTGGCCGAGGGCGTGACGGTGAAGACCGACACGCCGCGCGTGAAGGACCAGCAGCGCGCCACGCTCGAGTTCCTGCTGCTCAACCACCCGGTCGACTGCTCCATCTGCGACCAGGCCGGCGAGTGCAAGCTGCAGGACTACTACATGGCCTACGACCGGCAGCCCTCGCGGCTGGACGTGCCGAAGGTCATGAAGGGCAAGCGCGTCGAGCTCGGGCCCACCGTGACGCTGGACCAGGAGCGCTGCATCCTCTGCACGCGCTGCGTCCGCTTCATGCGCGAGGTGGCCGAGAACCCGCAGCTCGGCGTCGCCCAGCGCGGCAACGAGAGCTTCATCACCACGTTCCCCGGCCAGCCGCTCGACGACAAGTACGCCGGCAACGTGGTGGACATCTGCCCGGTGGGCGCGCTCACCTCGACCGACTTCCGCTTCCGCGGCCGCGTCTGGTTCATGAGCTCGGCCCGCTCGATCTGCACCGGCTGCGCCCGCGGCTGCAACACGTTCCTCGACTACCTGAACGACGTCACCTACCGCTACCGCCCGCGCGAGAACGACGCCGTGAACGAGGAGTGGATGTGCGACGACGGTCGCACCTCCTACAAGTACCTGAACGCCGGCCGCGTGCTGGTGGCGCGCGAGGGCCGGGGCGCGAACGCGCAGCCGCTCCCGCGCAAGGTCGCGCCGCGGCGCGCCGCCGAGGTGCTGCTGCCGCACGTCGCGGCGGGCTCGCTCGCGGTGCTGCTCTCGCCGGTCGCGTCGCTCGAGGACCTCCTGGTGGCCTGCAAGGTCGCGAAGGAGGGGCTCAAGGTCGCCGAGGTCTACGCCGGCGGCCGCGCCGACGGCTGGCAGGACGACTTCCTGAAGCGCGCCGACGAGAACCCCAACCGCAAGGGGCTGGAGCTCGCCGCGGCGGCGTACGGCCTCGCCGTCCGGCCGTTCGCGGACCTGGTCGCCGCCGCCGGCGCCGGCAAGGTGAAGGCGCTCTGGGCGGTCGGCACCGAGGTGCCGGACGCGAAGGCCGCCGAGAAGCTCGGCGCGCTCGAGGTCGTGGCGCAGTCGTACGGCGACACGGCGCTCGCGCAGCACGCCACCGTGCTCCTGCCCGCCTCGCCGCACTCGGAGATGGACGGCACGTTCGTCAACTTCGAGGGGCGGGCGCAGCGCTTCGAGATGGCGTACTTCCCGAAGGGCGAGTCGCGGCCGCACTGGGCGCTCGCCGCCGAGCTCGGGGCCGCGCTGGGCCTCCCGCTCGCGTTCGCGAGCGGCCGCGAGGTGTTCGCGGCGCTCGGGCCGCAGCTCGGGGCCGCGCTGGGCGACTTCGCCTGGGACTCGCTGGCCTCCACCGGCAAGCGGCTCGGGATCGTGCCGCTCGCCGCCGGGACCGTGGACGGCCGCCTGCCGGGCAACCGCGACCGCGTGCCGTCCGAGACCACCGAGGATTACCGCCGCGCGATGTCGCGCACGTCGTAGGAGGGAGAGCCGGTGAACCGATTCTTCGGAATGCTCCTCGTCATCGCGGCGACGCTGGCCGGCCTGGTCCTGCTGTCGGCCGGGTTCTACCTGGCGGCCGGGTGGCTGGGCTGGGGCTTCAACGCCCTGGCCGGCTGGATCAGCGGGTCGCCGGGCGTGTCCCGCCCGGCCGTGTACTACGGCGCCTCGGTGGCGAACGTCCTCACGCTGCTGCTCGTGGTCCTGATGATCAGCGCGTCGCTGCTCACGGTGGCCGAGCGCAAGTGGTCGGCGCTCATCCAGAACCGCATCGGCGCGAACCGCATCAAGGTGTTCGGCTCGGCGCTGGGCGGCATCCCGTTCCTCGCCGCCGACGCGCTCAAGATGCTCACCAAGGAGCGCATCGAGACCACCGGGCGCACCCGGGTGCTCTACGAGCTCGCGCCCATGCTGGCCTTCGCGCCGGTGTTCGCGCTGTTCGCGATCATCCCGGTGGGGCAGGGGATCGAGCTGAACCAGATCCCGGGCCTGGCGGGCGCCGCCGCCGCGGGCGCGGTCGAGCAGATCGCGCTGCAGGTCTCGCGCACCGACACCGGCCTGCTGTACCTGTTCGCGATCGCCTCGCTCCAGGTGTACGGCACCGCGCTGGCCGGGTGGGCGTCCAACAACAAGCTGGCCCTGCTCGGCGGCGTCCGCGCCTCCTCGCAGATGATCAGCTACGAGGTCTCGCTGGGCCTGTCGCTGGTCGGCACGATGATCGCCTACCGGACGCTCCGCCTGGAGGAGATGGTGGTGGCGCAGGGGAACCCGGTGCTCGGCCCGGTGCCGGCGCTCGGCCTGCTGCTGCAGCCCATCGGCTTCCTCATCTTCTTCGCCAGCGCCTTCGCCGAGACCAAGCGCGCGCCGTTCGACCTCCCCGAGGGCGAGAGCGAGATCGTCGGCTACTTCGTCGAGTACTCCGGCATGAAGTTCGGCCTGCTGTTCCTGGCCGAGTTCGCCGAGATCGTGGTGCTCGCGGGCGTGATCACCGCCGTGTTCCTGGGCGGCTGGCACCCCATCCTGTTCGAGGGCTGGCTGCGCCAGAACCTGACGCCGTTCTGGTTCGCGGCCGTCGGCGCCGGGGCGTTCATCGCGAAGATGATCGTCATGATGTGGCTGCAGCTCACCATCCGCTGGCTGCTGCCGCGCTTCCGCTTCGACCAGATCCAGAAGCTGTGCTGGAAGCTGCTGCTCCCGGCCGCCCTCGTGAACGTCTTCGTGACCGGCGCCGCCCTGCTGCTCGACCCGAGCGGCCAGCTGCTGGCCTGGATCGGCGTCCTCACCATCGTCGTCATCGCCGTCCTCACCGCCGCGGTCGGCCGCGCGCCCGCCCCCGCGGCGGGGCACGGCGCCGCCCACGCCGCCGCCGGACACTGACGCCATGCCCTACCAGCTCGAGAACCGCCCGCCGGACCTGCGCGAGTCGATGTACTTCCCGGAGATCATCCGGGGCATCGGCACGATCACGAAGCACTTCCTGAAGAACCTGTTCTTCTCGCGCGACGCGAACCCGGACATCCTCGCCCGCAAGCGCGGGGGCTTCGGGCACTCGGACAACGTCACGCTGCAGTACCCCGAGGAGCGGGCGCCCTACGCGCCGGCCTACCGCGGGCTGCACCGGCTGGTGCCGCGCGAGGACGGAAAGCCCCGCTGCGTCGCCTGCTACATGTGCGCGACCATCTGCCCGGCGCAGTGCATCTACATCGAGGCCGCCGAGTACCCGGACGACCCGGTCGAGAAGTACCCCGCGAAGTTCGTGATCGACGAGCTGCGCTGCATCGTCTGCGGCTTCTGCGTGGAGGCGTGCCCGAAGGACGCCATCCGCATGGACTCCGGCGAGCACACGCCGCCGTCGTACGAGCGCTCGGCGCAGATCTGGGACGAGAAGCGGCTGCTCCGCGGTCCCCCGGTGTCGTACCAGTACGACCCCTGGCTGCGCCGCGGCTCGCCCTCCATCCCGCCCGACAAGCTCGAGGAGATGCGCGCGCGCGCGAAGCCGTTCCCGACGGTCGCGACCGACGAGGCCAGCCAGACGCCGGGCTTCTCGGTGCGGGCGCTCGCGGCCGAGGCCAGGGACCGGGCCCAGGCGGCCCGGAAGTAGGCCCGGCCCGGGCGTGCCGAGGCCCCGCCCGCCGGCTCCGGCGGCGGGGCCTTCGTGCGTCCGGGAGGGAGGCGCCGTGACGCGGGCGATCACCAGGGCGCGGGCCGCGCTCGCCACCCTCGCGGCGCTCGCCGCCGCGGCGGCGCTGCTCGACCTGGGGGGCCTGCACCGGCTGGAGGACGGCGACTCGATCGTCCCGGTGCTGGTCTCGCTGCAGCGCTGGACGCCGTTCTACTGGGACCAGGAGCGGTACGGGATGCTCGTCCCGCTGCTCGCCCTCCCGGTCCGCGACCCGCTCTGGAACCTGCTGCTGCAGCGCGCGCTGCTGGGCCTGGCCGGCCTCGCGGCGGTGGTGCTGCTCGCCCGCCACGCGCTCGGGGCGCGCTGGCGGCTCGCCGGCGCGCTCGCGGCCGCGGCGCTCCTCGCCGCCGCGCCGGCGCCGTGGCTGTTCGAGTACCTCTGGAGCCAGCCCTACGGGCTCTCGCTGGCGCTGGCGCTCGCCGGCCTCGCCGCCGCCGAGCCGCGCCCCGACCCGGACCGCCTCGCGCCGGCGCTGCCCGGGAAGGGCCGGATCGCCGCCGGGCTCGCGCTGTGCCTGGCCGCGCACTGGGTGAACGCGGCGGTGGGCCTGGTGCTCCTCCCGCTGGCGGCCGCCCGCGCCGCGGTGGAGCTCGCGCAGGGCGCGAGCCGGCCCGCGCTCCGGCTGCGCCTCGGCACCGAGGTGGCGCTGCTCGCCGCCGGGCTCGGGGCGGGCCAGGTCGTGATCCGGCTCTACCCGGTCCTCACCGGCAACCCGCTCCGGCTGCCGCTCGGCACGCTGCCGGCGCACGAGTGGCCGCGGGCCTGGGCGGCGCTGCTGGGGCGCGCCT
>NZ_BAZG01000125.1 GCF_000964525.1 Anaeromyxobacter sp. PSR-1 | reverse complement strand
ACGCGGCGCTGGCCCGCGGCGCGCGCCTGCTCCCCACCGCCTACGTCGCCACCCTGGCCGGGGTCGGCGCCGCGCTCCTCCTCGGCCACCTCCACGGGAGCAGCTAGGGATGCCGCACCAGGAGCGCACCTTCGTCATCGTCAACACGCTCGGCCTCCACGCGCGCGCCGCGGCGCAGCTCGTCCAGACCTCGAACCGCTACAAGTCCGAGATCCACGTCGAGAAGGACGGGATGCAGGTGAACGGCAAGAGCATCATGGGCGTGCTCACGCTCGCGGCCGCGAAGGGCTCGCAGATCACCGTGACCTGCGACGGCGACGACGCCGACCAGGCCATGACCGCGCTCGCCAAGGTGATAGAGAACGGGTTCGGGGAGACATGAGTCGGTCGTCCGCCACCACGCTCGTCGGCATCGGGGCCTCGCCCGGCATCGCCATCGGGCGCTGCTGGACGATCGAGCGGCGGCGGGTGCGGACCCCGAAGCGCCGGCTCACGCCGGAGGAGGTCGAGTCCGAGCTGGCGCGGCTGCGCACCTCGCTCGAGATCTCCGACGTGCAGCTCGCCGAGGTGCGCGGGAAGGTGGAGGAGTCGCAGGTCCCGGGCGGCGCCGAGCACACCGCCATCATCGACATGCACCGGATGATGCTGAAGGACGAGATGCTCGTCCTGGAGGCGCAGCGGCAGATCCGGGAGGAGCGGCTCAACGCGGAGTGGGCGGTGAAGCGCGCCACCCGCAAGATCAAGAACGCCTTCCACGAGCAGGCCGACGACTACTTCAAGGAGCGCCGGGCCGACGTGGACTTCGTGGGCGAGCGGATCATCAAGAACCTGCTCGGCCAGGCGCCGGACGTGGAGGACGTGCCGCCCGAGGGCGTCATCGTGGTGGCGCACGACCTCTCCCCCGCCGACACCGCGCTGCTCCTGCACGAGCACAAGGTCGCCGCCTTCGTCACCGACGCCGGGGCCAAGACCTCGCACACCGCCATCGTGGCCCGCGCGCTGGAGGTGCCGGCGGTGGTGGGGGTGGGGCGGGTGACCGCCGTCGCCGACCGCGGCGACTGGATCGTGGTGGACGGCGGGCGCGGGGTGGTGGTCATCAACCCGAGCCCGGGCGAGCGGGCCGGCTACGAGGCCGCCCGCGAGAAGCAGCTCGCCGGCGAGAAGGCGCTGCTCGCCACCCGGGACCTGCCCGCCCGCACCCAGGACGACCTCACCGTCCGGCTGGCCGGGAACATCGAGTTCGCCGAGGAGGTGCCGAGCCTGCTCGCGCACGGCGGCGAGGCGGTGGGGCTGTACCGCACCGAGTTCCTGTTCATGGGCCGGTCGGACCTGCCCGGCGAGGAGGAGCACTACCAGAACTACCGGCGCATCCTGGAGGCGCTCGCCCCGCGCCCGGTCACCATCCGCACCTTCGACCTGGGCGGCGACAAGCTCCCGGCCGGCATGCGCGTCACCGCCGAGAACCCCGCGCTCGGCCTGCGCGCCATCCGCTACTGCCTGCGCCAGCCGGACATGTTCCGCGCCCAGCTCCGCGCGCTGCTGCGGGCGTCGGTGCACGGCAACCTGCGCGTCATGTTCCCGATGATCTCCGGGGTGGCCGAGCTGCGGGCGGCGAAGCACGCGCTCCGCCAGGCCGCCGACGAGCTGCGCGCCGAGGGGGTGCCCTTCCGGCAGGTGCCGGTGGGGATCATGGTGGAGCTGCCCAGCGCCGCCATGATCGCGGACCGGCTCGCCGCCGAGTGCGACTTCTTCTCCATCGGGACGAACGACCTCATCCAGTACACGATCGGCATCGACCGGCAGGACAAGGACGTCGCCTACCTCTACAAGCCGCTCCACCTCGCGGTGCTGCGGCTGCTGAAGCTCATCTGCGACGCCGGCCGGGCGGCGGGCGTGCCGGTGTCGATGTGCGGGGAGATGGCGGGCGAGCCGGTGAACGCGCTCGTGCTGCTCGGCCTGGGCGTGAGCGAGCTGTCCATGAACGGCCCGTCCATCCCGCTGGTGAAGCGGGTGATCCGCGCGGCCCGCGCCGAGGAGGGGCGGGCCCTGGTGGACCGGCTGCTCGCGCTCACCACCGCGGACGACATCGAGCACGAGGTGCAGGCCGAGATGGCCCGCCGCTTCCCGGGCCTGCTCGACGGCGACGACGACGCCGAGCCGGCCGGCCAGGGCTGAGCGGGGCGACCGTCCGGACGGCCACGTCCGGCGGGGGCGCCCTCCGATCGGACGGACGCGGCGGCAGCGCGTCCGCCATATTGACACCGCGCGCGCCGGGCGCGTACCTTGCCCGTCCCGCCCGGGCACCCCCGCCGCCGGAGGAGAACACATGCCGCTCCAGGACTTCCTCTTCACCTCCGAGTCGGTCACGGAGGGCCATCCCGACAAGATGGCGGACCAGATCTCCGACGCCGTGCTCGACGCGGTGCTCCGGCAGGATCCCAAGGGCCGGGTGGCCTGCGAGACGCTGCTCAAGACCGGCTACGTGATGATCGCGGGCGAGATCACCACCAAGGCGCGCATCGACTACCCGAAGCTCGCCCGCGAGACGGTGCGCCGCATCGGCTACACCAGCGGCGACATGGGCTTCGACGCCAACACCTGCGCGGTGCTGGTGGCGGTGGACCAGCAGTCCCCGGACATCGGGCAGGGCGTGGACACCGGCGGCGCCGGCGACCAGGGCATGATGTTCGGCTACGCGTGCGACGAGACGCCGGAGCTCATGCCGGCGCCCATCCAGTACGCGCACGCGGTCACGAAGCAGCTCGCGAAGGCGCGCCGCGCCGGCCTCGACGTCCTGCGCCCCGACGGCAAGAGCCAGGTGTCGGTCGAGTACCGCGACGGCCGCCCGGCCCGCATCGACACGGTGGTGGTCTCCACGCAGCACGCCGAGGCGGTCTCGAACAAGCGGCTCCACGAGGCGGTCCGCGAGCAGGTGATCGCGAAGGCGCTGCCGAAGCGGCTCATCGACCGCAAGACGAAGATCCTCATCAACCCCACCGGCCGGTTCGTCATCGGCGGCCCCATGGGCGACACCGGCGTCACCGGCCGCAAGATCATCGTGGACACCTACGGCGGCATGGGCCGCCACGGCGGCGGCGCGTTCAGCGGCAAGGACCCGTCGAAGGTGGACCGCTCCGCCGCGTACATGGGGCGCTACATCGCGAAGAACGTGGTGGCGGCCGGCCTCGCCTCGCGCTGCGAGGTGCAGGTGGCGTACGCCATCGGCGTGGCCGAGCCGGTCTCGGTGATGGTGGACACGTTCGGCACCGCCAAGGTGCCGGAGGCGAAGATCGCCCGCGCCGTCCGCGAGGTGTTCGGCCTCACGCCGCGCGCGATCATCGAGGGGCTCGACCTGCTGCGCCCGGTCTACGAGAAGACCGCCGCCTACGGCCACTTCGGCCGCACCGAGAAGACCTTCACCTGGGAGCGCACCGACAAGAAGGAGGCGCTCGCCGACGCGGCCGGGCTGTCCAAGATCCGCGCGGTGGCCTCCATCTGATCCGACGGGGCTGCGCCCCGCCCCACGGACCCTGAGCCCGTCGAAGGGCCCGCGGGGCCCCACCAATCCAGCCCCGCCGCTCGCGGCCCGTCCGGTCCTCCGGGCGGGCCGCCTCGTTTGCGGGCGCCGCGGGCCGGGGAGTTGACCGGGCCGGCCGGGTGGACTAGCTATCCGTCCATCCGGATGGATTGATGCCTCGCCTCGCCCCCGCCCGCCCCGCCGCCCCGAGCCGGCGCCCCGAGGCCCTGCTCGGCTGGATGGAGCTGCTCGCCGACCCGATCCGGCTCCGCGCCCTGCGCGCGCTGGAGCCGCGCGAGCTGTCGGTGCTGGAGCTCCGCGAGGTGCTGGCGCTGCCGCAGTCCACCGTGTCCCGCCACCTGAAGACGCTCTCCGACGCCGGCTGGCTCTCCGCCCGGCGCGAGGGCACGCAGAGCCTGTACGGCTGGGCCGCGGAGCTCGACCCGGGCGCGCGCAAGCTGTGGCAGCTCGCCCGCGCCGAGAGCGACGGGTGGGCGGTCGCCCGCGCCGACGCGGCGCGGCTGCGGGCCGTGCGCGCCCGCCGCGACGAGGCGCAGCGCTTCTTCGCCGGCGCGGCCGGCGCCTGGGACGGGCTGCGCGCCCGGGTCTACGGGCGCGGCGTCGCGGCCGAGGCGCTCCTCGCGCTGGTGCCGCCCGGCTGGACCGTGGCCGACCTGGGCTGCGGCACCGGCGCGGTCGCGGCCGAGCTGGCGCCGCGGGTGCGCCGCGTGATCGCGGTGGACCGCTCCGCCGCGATGCTGCGCGCGGCCCGCCGGCGCACCGCCCGGTTCGACAACGTCGAGCTGCACGAGGCCGACCTCGCGGCGCTGCCGCTCGAGGACGGCGGCTGCGACGCGGCGCTGCTGGTGCTGGTGCTCGCCTACCTGGACGACCCGGCGCCCGCGCTGGCCGAGGCGGTGCGGGTGCTGCGCCCGGGCGGCCGGCTGGTGGTGCTCGACGCCGCGCGCCACCAGGACGAGGCGCTCCGGCGCCGCATGGGCCAGGTCCACCCCGGCTTCGAGCCGGACGCGCTCGCCGCGCTCCTCCGCAGGGCCGGCGCCGCCGGCGTCACGGCGCGGGCGCTGCCGCCCGAGCCGGGCGCCCGCGGCCCGGGGCTCGTCGCCTGCACCGGCGAGCGGCCCGCCCGGACCTGAGCCGGCCCTCGACCCGACCTTCCATCCGTTCCACGCAAAGGAGAAGCACCATGGCCGTTTCCGCCGCGAAGAAGAAGCCCGCCCCGAGCGCCCCGGCGCCGCTGGAGCACAAGGTGAAGGACCTCTCCCTGGCCGGCTGGGGCCGCAAGGAGATCGAGCTCGCCGAGAAGGAGATGCCGGGCCTGATGGCGGTCCGGCGCGAGTACGCGCGCCAGCGCCCGCTCGCCGGCCAGCGGATCACCGGCTCGCTGCACATGACCATCCAGACCGCGGTGCTGATCGAGACGCTGGTGGACCTCGGCGCCGACGTCCGCTGGGCGAGCTGCAACATCTTCTCGACGCAGGACCACGCCGCGGCCGCCATCGTGGTGGGTCGCGAGGGGACGCCGGAGGCGCCGCGCGGCGTGCCGGTGTTCGCCTGGAAGGGCGAGACGCTGGAGGAGTACTGGGACTGCACCGAGCGCGCGCTCGACTTCGGCGGCGGCAAGGGCCCCACGCAGATCGTGGACGACGGCGGCGACGCCACCCTGCTCATCCACAAGGGCGCCGAGTACGAGAAGGCCGGCAAGGTGCCGCCGCCCTCCAGCGCCGACTCCGAGGAGCTGGAGGTGGTGCTGCGCCTGCTCGCCCGCGAGCAGAAGAAGGACCCGCGCCGCTGGACCCGGGTGGCGAAGGCCTGCGCCGGCGTGACCGAGGAGACCACCACCGGCGTGCACCGGCTCTACGAGATGCAGAAGGCCGGGACGCTGCTCTTCCCCGCCATCAACGTGAACGATTCGGTCACGAAGTCGAAGTTCGACAACCTGTACGGCTGCCGCCACTCGCTGGTGGACGGGCTGAACCGGGCCACCGACGTGATGCTGGCCGGGAAGCTGTGCGTGGTCTGCGGCTACGGCGACGTGGGCAAGGGCTGCGCCCAGGCGCTGCGCGGGCAGGGCGCCCGCGTGGTGGTCACCGAGATCGACCCCATCAACGCGCTGCAGGCGTCGATGGAGGGCTACCAGGTGGTGCGGCTCGAGGACGTGGTCGAGGAGGCCGACGTGTTCGTCACCGCCACCGGCAACCTCGACGTCGTCACCGTCGAGCACATGAAGGCGATGAAGGACTGCGCCATCGTCGGCAACATCGGCCACTTCGACAACGAGATCGACATGGCCGGGCTGCGCAAGGCGACCACCCGGGTGAACATCAAGCCGCAGTACGACGCGTTCGTGTTCCCGGACGGCCACCGGGTGCTGGTGCTGGCCGAGGGGCGGCTCCTCAACCTGGGCTGCGCCACCGGCCACCCGTCGTTCGTGATGTCGAACTCGTTCACCAACCAGACGCTGGCGCAGATCGAGCTGGCGGTGAACCGCGCCGCCTACGCGAAGCAGGTCTACGTGCTCCCGAAGCACCTCGACGAGAAGGTGGCCGCGCTGCACCTCGAGCAGATCGGCGCCCGGCTCACCCGGCTCACCAAGAAGCAGGCGGCCTACATCGGCGTCCCGCAGTCCGGCCCGTTCAAGCCCGACCACTACCGGTACTAGCCCCGGCCCGCCGATGAGCCTCGTCTCCGCGGCGCTGTTCGGGCTCGTCCAGGCGCTCACCGAGTTCCTCCCGGTGAGCTCCACCGCGCACCTCTTGGTGTTCGGCGAGCTGCTCGGCCACTCGCTCGACGACCGGCGCTTCCGCGCCTTCGTCACGATCATCCAGGCCGGCACCACGCTGGCGGTGCTGATCTACTTCCGCGCCGACATCGCGCGGCTGGTGGCGGCGTCGGCGCGGGGGCTGGCCCGGGGCAAGCCGCTCGGGACGCCGGAGTCGCGCCTGGGCTGGTACATCGTCCTCGGCACGCTGCCGGCGGCGCTGGCGGGGAAGCTGCTCGAGCGGCGGATCGAGGCGCTCGGCAACTGGGTCATCGCGGGCTCGCTGGTGGCGCTCGGCCTGGTCCTGCTCGCGGCCGAGCGCCTGGCCCGCCACCGGCGGCGGGTGGAGGACGTGGGCCCGGGCGACGCGCTCCTCATCGGCGTCGCCCAGGCGCTCGCGCTCGTGCCGGGCAGCTCGCGCTCGGGCACCACCATCACCGGCGGCATGCTGCTCGGCTTCACCCGCGAGGCGGCGGCGCGCTTCAGCTTCCTGCTGTCGGTCCCCATCACGCTCGCGGCCGGCGCGTACAAGCTCTGGTCCACCGTCCCGGACCTGCGGGGCGAGGCGGCCTGGACGGTCGCGACCGTGGTCGGTACCGTGGTGTCCGCGGTGGCCGGCTACCTCGTCATCGACTGGCTGCTCGCGTGGCTGCGGACCCGCACCACGTACGTGTTCGTCGTCTGGCGCATCGCCGCCGGCGCCGCCATCGCGGCGCTCATCCTCTCCGGCGTCCTCCCCGCCGGCGCCGAGGCGCCCCCGCCGCCTCCGCCGGCCCTGCACGCGGCCCCGTGACGCTCGACGATCTCGCCGCGGCGCTGGTCGCCCGCGTGCCGGGGGTGGCCCCGGTGGACCGGATCGCGCACGAGCACCTGCCCCGGGGCGGCTTCGCCTCGGCGGCGGTGCTGGTGCCGCTGCACGTCCTCCACGGCGAGGTCCACGTGCTCATGATCCGCCGGCCGATGAAGATGTCCCGCCACGCGGGGCAGATCGCGTTCCCCGGCGGGAAGATCGACCCGGGCGAGGAGAGCCTCGCCGCGGCGCTCCGCGAGGCGCACGAGGAGGTGGGGCTCGAGCCGGCCCGTGCCGACGTCATGGGACAGCTCAGCGAGACGCTGGTGCTGGCGTCGGCCTTCCGCTTGACGCCGTGGGTCGCTTCGGTGCCATATCCCTACCCGTACGCGGCCGCGCCGCACGAGGTGGACGAGATCCTGCACGTCCCCCTCTCGGCGCTCTCCCGCCCCGGCGCGCACCGGGTCGAGCCGCGGGAGGTCTACGGCCTGAAGCTCGACGTGCACTTCTTCTCGTTCGGCAAGGACGTGATCTGGGGCGCGACGGGGCGCGTGCTCGCCGAGCTCCTGTCCATCTGGAGGGCGTCGTGAAGATCTACCCGGTGATCATGGCGGGCGGCTCGGGCACGCGGTTCTGGCCGCTCTCGCGCCGCAACCGCCCGAAGCAGTTCCTGGCGCTCGCCGGCGACGCGCCGCTGCTCGCGGCCACGGTCGGCCGGCTCCCGCCGCTGGCGCGGCCGAAGGACACGTTCGTCGTGTGCGGGCCGAGGCACGCGGCCGCCGCCCGGCGCATGGTGGCGCAGCTCCCGAAGGAGAACTTCATCATCGAGCCGTGCGCGCGGAACACCGCGCCGTGCGTGGGCCTCGCCGCCATCCACGTGGCCGCGAAGGACCCCGAGGGCGTCATCGCCATGCTGCCGGCCGATCACCACATCGGCCGCCCCGAGGCGTTCCGCGACGCCGTCGCCGCGGCCGCCCAGCTCGCCGAGGCCGGCTCCATCGCCACCATCGGCATCCGCCCCTCGCGCCCCGAGACCGGCTACGGCTACCTGAAGCTCGGGCCGCGCCTGGCGGCGCGGGCGAAGGGCCGGAAGCGCCTGGTCGCGCACAAGGTCGAGCGCTTCGTCGAGAAGCCGGACGTGGTCACCGCCGCGCGCTACCTCGCCGACGGCAGCTACCTGTGGAACTCGGGCATCTTCGTGTTCCGGGCCGACGTGATCCTGGACGAGATCCGCCGCGCCATGCCGGTGCTGGGCGAGCAGCTCGAGGCCATCCGCCGCACGCTCGGCACGCCCGCCTACGCCCGCACGCTGAAGCGCGTCTTCCCCGACTGCCCGTCCATCTCCATCGACTACGGCGTGATGGAGAAGAGCGCGCGCATCTCGGTGGTGCCGGCGGAGTTCGGCTGGAGCGACGTGGGGAGCTTCGCCGCGCTCTCCGACGTCCGCGTCACCGACGATCTCGGCAACGTGGCCGAGGGCGACGCGCTCGTCATCGACGGCCGCAACAACGTGGTGCTGGCCGGGAAGGACCGGCCCATCGCGGTCATCGGCCTCGACGACGTCATCGTGGTGGACTCGGGGGACGCGCTGCTGGTGTGCCGGCGCGACCGCGCCCAGGACGTCCGCAAGGCGGTCGAGGAGCTGGGCCGCCGCGGCCGCGAGGAGCTCCTCTAGCGGGCGCCCCGCCCCCCGCGTCCCCGAGGGACGCGCGGGCCCCGGTCCGAGGTGCTATACAGCCGCCCGGCGGCCTGCCCCGGGGGGGAACCGGGCGGCGCCGGCGCTCCCCGGGCACGGAGCCTGCCCGCGGCGCCTCACGTCACGACATTCACGACCGAGGACCACCATGGCCAAGCTCTCCCCGACCATCTTCCGCGAGTACGACATCCGCGGGCTGGTGGACCAGGACCTCACCGAGGAGGCGGTCTCGCTCGTCGGCAAGGCGCTCGGCACGCGCATCCGGGGCGCGGGCGGGAAGCGCGCGGCGGTGGGCTGGGACGCGCGCCTCTCCGGGCCGAAGTTCGCGAAGGCCATGACCGAGGCGCTCACCTCCACCGGCGTGGACGTGGTGAGCCTCGGGGTGGTGCCGACGCCCCTCACGTACTTCGCCGCCCACACGCTCGACGTGGACGGCATCTGCATGATCACCGGCTCGCACAACCCGCCGGAGTACAACGGCCTCAAGGTCGGGCTCGGCTCGGCCACGTACTACGGCGAGGAGATCCAGGCGCTGCGCCGCGAGGCGGAGGCCGGGCGCTTCGCCACGGGCCAGGGGACCGTCCGCGCGCACGACATCGTGACGCCCTACCGCGAGCACGTCCGGCAGAACCTCCGGCTCGGCAAGCGCCGCCTGAGGGTGGTGGTGGACGCCGGCAACGGGACCGGCGGCGTGGTGGCGGTGCCGCTGTTCGAGGCGCTCGGGTTCGAGGTGGTGCCGCTGTTCATCGAGATGGACGGCAACTTCCCCAACCACCACCCCGACCCGACCGTGGAGAAGAACCTCGAGCACCTGCGGCGCAAGGTGCTGGAGACCGGGGCCGACGTGGGCATCGCCTACGACGGCGACGCCGACCGGGTGGGCGCGGTGGACGAGAAGGGCAACGTGCTCTGGGGCGACCAGATCATGATCCTCTTCTCCCGGGCCCTGCTCGCCGAGGAGCCGGGCGCCGCCATCGTGGGCGAGGTGAAGTGCTCCTTCACGCTCTACGACGACATCGCCGCCCGGGGCGGGCGGGGCATCATGTGGAAGGCCGGCCACAGCCTCATCAAGGCGAAGATGAAGGAGGAGCACGCGCTCCTCGCCGGCGAGATGAGCGGGCACATCTTCTTCGCCCACCGCTGGTTCGGGTTCGACGACGGCATCTACTCGTCGGCGCGGCTGCTCGAGCTGCTCACCCACACCGACCGGCCCATGTCGTCCCTGCTCGCCGACGTGCCGCGGACGTTCTCCACCCCGGAGCTCCGGGTGGACTGCCCCGAGGACAGGAAGTTCGAGGTGGTGCGCCGCGCCCAGGAGTTCTTCGCGGCCCGCTACGACGCGGTGACCGTGGACGGCGTGCGGGTGGTGTTCCCCGACGGCTGGGGCCTGGTGCGCGCCTCCAACACCCAGCCGCTGCTGGTGCTGCGGTTCGAGGCGAAGACCGAGGCGCGGCTGGCCGAGATCCAGGCGCTGGTGCGCGGCAAGGTGGACGAGCTGCTGCGCGAGCTGGGGGCATAGGCCGTGAAGGGGCTCGCGCTGGGCGTGGACCTGGGGGGCACCAACGCGCGCGCCGCGGTGGTGGACCGCGCCACCGGCGAGATCGTGGCCTCGCACAAGGAGCCGCTGCACGAGCGCGGGCCCGAGGCGGTGGTCGCGACCGTCGCCCACGCGCTCGGCCAGGCGGCCGGCGCGGCCGGGATCGCGCCGGCGGCGGCGGGCCGGGTCGGGGTGGGCGTGGCCGGGCAGGTGCTCGGCGCCACCGGCGTGGTGATGAACGCGCCCAACCTGGGCTGGCGCGACGTGGCCTTCGGCGCGCTGCTGGAGAAGGCGCTCGGGGTGCCGGTGCGCGTCGCGAACGACCTGTCGGTCGCCGCCTGGGGGGAGAAGCGCTTCGGCGCCGCCCGCGGCATCGAGGACGTGGTGCTGGTGTTCGTCGGCTCGGGGGTGGGCTCCGGGCTCATCCTGGGCGGGCGCCTGCACGACGGCGCGCAGGGGGTGGCCGGGGAGCTCGGCCACATCAAGGTGCGCCTGCCGCGCCCGGGGTTCACGCCCCGCCGCTGCGGCTGCGGCCAGCTCGGCTGCCTCGAGGCGTACACCTCGGGCGTGAACGTGGCGGCGCGCGTGCGCGAGGAGATCGCGGCCGGCGTCGCCACCCGGGTGCTGGAGCTGGTGGAGGGCGACCTCGCCCGCGTCACCGCCAGCGTGGTGGAGGAGGCGCACGCGCTGGGCGACGCGTACGCCGTGGCGCTGTGGGACGAGGTCTCCGAGCTGCTCGGCCTCGCCGTGGCGAACCTCGTCACCCTGCTCAACCCCGCCCGGCTCATCCTGGGCGGCGGCGTGCTGCTGGGCGCACCCCGCCTCGCCGACCTGACGCTCCGCCGGTTCGACGACGCGGTATCGCGGTCGGCCACGCGCGGGCTCACCGTGGAGCGCGCCTGGCTCGGCGACGACGCCGGGGTCATCGGCGCCGCGGTGCTCGAGTAGATCGAAGGGGTGTCCGCGAGGGCCACACGGCCCCGCGCCTCGAGGCGTCCGGAGGCGCGCCGCGCGCGCGCGAGGACGCGGCCTCCGCGCGCCGGCGAGCGCGCGCCGGCGTCGATCGCAACTCGCTGCGCCCCAGCGATTTCCGTGCACCCCGTCCCGCGCGCCGCGGCGCCGCTCCTCGATCACGCTGAGTGGATTGACGCAGCGGCGACCCCGTCCGCGGCGCGGGATCCATCCGGGTGCGCGACGCCTCGCGGCGGAGATCGCGCGCGCGAAACGCGTGTCGCTTCCTTGACGTGCGAGATCGCGCGCTGCTAACCTCCGCACAACTTGTCCATTCCTGAGTGTCCATCGACATCGAATGGACGTTCCGAGGAGGGAACAGATGGCTGCGAAGAAGAAGACCGCGAAGAAGACCGCTGCGAAGAAGCCGGCCGCGAAGAAGAAGGTCGCGAAGAAGGGCAAGAAGTAACGCAGGGCTTCCACCCAGCGTAGCGCCGCGGCCGCCTCCGGGCGGCCGCTGCTTTTCCGGGGTACGAAGAGGCGCGATGTCGCTCACCGCACGCGAGCTCGCCGAGGTGGTCGCCGAGCTCGCCCCGCTCGCCGGGGCGTACGTCGAGGCGGTGCGCGCGCACGCGGAGCGGGCGCTCACCCTGTCGCTCCGCGGGCGCGCCGGCGACGCGCTGCTGCTGCTCTCCGCCGAGCCCGACGTCACCCGCCTCCACGCGGCCCGCCGCCGCCCCCCGCAGCCCGACACCCCCTACGCCGCCCAGGCGGTCCTCCGCCGCGAGCTGGAGGGCGCGCGCCTCGCCGGCCTGGAGACGCTCCCCGGCGACCGGGTGGTGGCGCTCTCCTTCGATCGCGGCCCGGCGCGGGGCGGGCCGGTGCGGCTGGTCGCCGAGCTCACCGGCCGCCACGGCAACCTGTTCCTGGTGGACGCGGCCGGGATCATCCGCGCCGCCGCCGTCCGCAGCCCGTCGCAGCGCCGCGACCTCGCCGTGGGCCGGCCCTACGAGCCGCCCTCGCTCCCGCCCGCCGGGTCCGGGTCCGGCTCCGAGGCCGGCCAGGGGGCGCTCCGGTTCGCGCCGGTGCCCGGCGCGCCGTTCCCGCTCTCGGCCGCGATCGAGGACGCCTACCTCGCGCGCGAGGAGGAGCGGCGCCTCGCCGAGGGGCGGCGCCGGCTGAAGGAGCCGGTGCGCGCGGCGCTGGCCCGGGCCGGACGCGCCCTCGCGAAGCTCGCCGACGAGGCGGCGCGGGTGCCCGCCGCCGAGGCGGACCGCCGCGCCGCCGACCTGCTCAAGACCCACCTGCGCGCGGTCAAGCGCGGCGCCACCGAGGTGACGGTCACCGAGTGGACCGAGGAGGGCCCGCGCGAGGTGCGCGTGGCGGTGGACCCGGCGCTCACGCCGCAGGCCAACCTGGAGCGGTACTACCGGCGCTACCGCCGCATCGTGGAGAGCGCC
>NZ_BAZG01000126.1 GCF_000964525.1 Anaeromyxobacter sp. PSR-1 | reverse complement strand
CGCCCGCGCGCTCGAGCAGCTCCACCGCCCTGCCCTGCTCCGCCACGGCGTCGCCGAACCGGCCCGCGGCGGCGTACGCGGCCGCGAGCGTCTCGAGCGCGGCGGGGTCCCGGCCGTCGGTGAGCGAGCGCGCCCGCGTCGCGAGCCGCACCGCCTCCTCGGCGTCGGCGCCGGTGGCGCCGGGGCGCGTCGCGAGCAGCAGCGCGGCGCGGCCCAGCGGCTCGGGCGCGCGCGGATCGAGCCGGACCGCCTCGCGCAGCTCGCGCAGCCCCTCGTCGAAGCGGCCCACCATGGCGAGCGAGGTCCCGAGCCCGGCGCGGAGCCGGGCGGCGCCGGGGGCGAGCCGCACGGCCTCCCGCGCGTGCTCGATGGCCTCGCCCGGGCGGCCCACGCCCAGGAGCAGCTCGGCGACCCACCGGTGCGCGCTGCCCGACTCCGGGTTCAGCTCGAGCGCCCGGCGCTCCGCCGCCAGCGCCTCGGGGATGCGGCCCTCGAGCGCCAGCGCGCGACCGAGGTTCACCCAGGCGATCGCGAAGCGCGGCCACGCGGCGATGGCGGCGCGGTACAGGCCCTCGGCGCGGACGACGTCGCGTGCACCGTCGGCGTCCACGCCCAGCTGGACCAGCGCCTCCGCCACGGCCTGGCGGATCACGCCATCCTCGGGCGCCGCCTGCGCGGCGGCCTCGAGCCCGGCGACGCCCGCCGCGTCCCCGCGGGCGAGCGCGCCGATTCCCCCGGACCAGGAGCCGCTCGGCCCGGGCGCCGTCCGCCAGCGCCGCCGGGTCGGCGCCGGTGACCCGCGCCGTGGGCGGGATCCCGCGGCTCAGGGTGCCCAGCGTCGCGAGGTTCTCGGCGGCGCGCACGCCGGGCGGCACGGCGAGCTCGGCGGGCGCGTAGAACTCCAGGACCGGGCGCTCCATGGTGTTGACCGCGTCCTCCAGCGCCAGCCACGGCGCCAGCGTCTCGCGGTCGGCCGCGAGCAGCGCCACGACCTCGGCCGCCGTCCGCCAGCCGTGCCGGCGCAGGTCTTCGCTCTCCGGCGCGTCGAGCACCCGCTGGACCTTCGCGAGGTCCAGCGCCAGCGGACGGTCGAGGCCGACCAGGAAGCAGGACGACTGGGCGATCCACACGTAGGTCTCCGGGAACGCGCCCTCGAACGTGCGCAGGATGGTGCGGAGGTCCGCCGCGGGCACGTCCAGCGGGACCCACTGCATCATCACGCCGCCGGGGGCGAGGCGGGCGCGCGCGAGCCGGTAGTAGTCCTGCGAGTAAAACTGCGCGTTGCCCGCGTGCCCGGACCGCGACTTGCCGTCGGAGATGATCGCGTCGTACCGCTCGGCGCTCCGGCGCAGGAAGGCCACGCCGTCGTCGTTCACCACCCGCACCCGGGGATCGTCCAGCACCGCGCCGTTGAAGCGGTCGAAGAGGCGCGCGCCCTCGATCACGGAGGGTGACAGCTCGACGACGTCCACCCGCTCGACCCCCGGGTGGCGCGCCACCTCGCCGGCCAGGATGCCGGTGCCGAGCCCGATGGTCAGCACGCGGGCCGGCGGCCGGTCGCGCAGCAGGATCGGGAAGTGCGCCAGCACCTGCTGCTTGCGGTCCACGCCCTCGCTGCTCTGGCCGATCCGGACCCCGTCCACCAGCATCACCCGCTGCCGCCCGTCGTCGGCGCGCTGGATCACCTTGACCGTCGAGACCAGGCCCTCGCGGTAGAACAGCACCGGGTCGTCCGGGCCCTCCTCCGTGGAGCCGAACGGCGCGGGACGCCAGAGCGCGACCAGCAGCGCGCACGCCCACAGGCCGGCGGAGACCGGCGCGGCGCGGAGCAGGACCGCCGGCCGGCGGTGGTCCTCGCGCGCGGGGAGGAGCGCCCAGGCGGCGCCGACGAGGTTCAGCACCGCCATGAGCGCGACCCCGCGCTGCATCCCCACGGCCGGGAGCACCACGAAGCCGCCCAGCACCGCGCCCGCGATGTTCCCGAGCGTGTTCGCGCCGTAGAGCTGCCCGAGGCGCCCGCCCAGCGTGTCGAGCGTCCGGGCCCAGATCCGCGCCGCGAGCGGGAACGTCATCCCGATGAGCGTGGTCGGGACGATCATCACGAGGAAGCTGAGCGCGAAGCGCCCGGCGAGCAGCGCCTCCCACCGCAGCTCCAGGCCGTCGATCCACCGCTGCGCGTCGCCCATCAGCGCGCCCATGAGCGGCAGGGTCGCGAGCGTCGAGGCGGCGATGCCGGCCTGGACCCAGCCGAACGCCCGGCGCGGGCTGCGCACCCGATCCACGAACGCGCGCGCCACGAAGCTCCCCAGCGCGATGCCCACCAGGAAGGCGGTGAGCATGGTGACGAACGCGTAGGTCGAGGTGCCGACGACCAGCACCAGCATGCGGGTCCAGATCACCTCCAGCGCCAGCGACGAGACGCCGGAGAGCGCCATGACGGCGAGGATCCAGCGGGCCCCGGCCTCGGCGCCCGCCGCCGTCGCGGGCGCGGGCGCGCGCGCCTCGGGCGCCGGCGGCGACGCCTCCGGCGCGCCGCGCGCCCGCGAGAACGCGAGCGCCCCGAGCCCCACCGCCACGTTGGCCGCGGCCGCGGTCCAGAGCGTCCCGTGCACCCCCAGCGCGCGGAGGAGCGCGAAGCCCGCCGCGACGCTCCCCGCCACCGCGCCCGCGGTGTTGAGCGCGTACACGAAGCTCAGCTCGCGGCCGAGGTGGCCGATGCGGCGGACCAGGGCCCGCGTGATCGCCGGGAGCGTGCCGCCCATGAGGACGGTGGGCGGGAGCACCACCACCGCCGCGAGCCCGGCGCGCACCAGCAGCAGCGCGAGGGAGTCGGGCGCGAGCCGCGAGGCCGCCCACAGGTGGACCGGGTCGAGCGCCCGCACCGCCGCGGTGCCCGCGAGCGCGGTGGCCGCCACGCCGAGCTCGAGGAGCGCGTAGAGGCGCAGCGGGTCGCGGCAGCGGTCCGCCGCGCGCCCGAGCAGCCAGCTCCCGAGCGCCAGGCCGCCGAGGAACGTGGCCAGCACCGCGGTCACCGCGTGCGCCGTGACGCCGAAGATCTCGTTCAGCAGGCGCGACCAGGCCACCTGGTAGACCAGGCCCGCCGCCCCGGACACGAAGAAGAACGCGTACACCCCGCCGTCACGCCGGAAGTCCCTCATGGGGGTGCGACTGTATGCTCCGGTTCCGCCGCGATCCATCCCCCGGGAGTCGGTGGGAACCGCCCGCGGTTCCGGGAGCGCGGATCGCGGGCGGCGCGGCCCGTACGACCGGCCCGGATCCTCAGCGCGCCGCTCCCTCCACCAGCCGCCGGGTGGCCTCGCGGCGGTGGTCGAAGATCGCCCGCAGCGCCCGCCGCACGAACAGGACGTGCGCCAGCGTGCCGAGCGGGCCGAGCGGCAGCGCGTACTCGACCAGGTCCCGGACCACCGTCGCGTCGCCGCGCGCCTCGAACGCGTGGGTGTGCCGCCACAGCGCGTACGGCCCCCGCTCCTGCTCGTCCACGAAGCGGACGCCGGGTTCCCACACCGCGATGCGCGTGCGCCAGCGCATCGGGATCCCGAACAGCGAGAGCGCGTAGTCGATGCGCGCGCCCGGCCGCATCGCGATGGGCGCCGGTGTGAGGACGCGGAAGCGGAGGAACGGCGGCGTGATCGCCTCGAGGTTGGCGGCGTCGGCGTAGAACGCGAACACCTCGTCCAGCGGCCGCTGGAGCTCCTGGCTTCGCTCGAGCCGGTGGATGCGCATGCGGCGGTCCCCTCCGCGATGGTCGCGTCGCCCCGAAGGATACCCTCGACGCACATCCGCTCACCTTTCCTGAGCGATCGCCGCACCGCCCCGGCGCTTTGACCTGGCTCGATGGAGGGGTCGGAGCGGCCCCAGCGTGGAAACAGAATCCTTAGGAGGTGCAAGGAGATGTGCGCCTTGCGCCCACGGCGGCGCCGCTGCTTTGGCGGGTTTTCCTGACCCGGCGCGTCGTGGGAATTTGCCCCACGACTCAACGACACCGGACTGCGGGACGCGCTCAGGGTTACCGAGCGTCCCGCCGCTCCCCAGCCCGCAAGGAAAGCGAGATGCCGATCACCCGCCTGCTCCTCGCCTCTGCCCTCCTGGCCGCCGTGGCCGGATGCGGAGGCGGAGGCTCCCCCTCCACGCAGGGCCCGCTTCCCCCCGCCGGGCAGACGGTGACGGTCGAGGTCCGCCCGAAGGAGATCCAGGTCGCGCCCGGCGGGACCGTGGACTTCTCCACCGTCGTGACCGGCACCGCCGACACGAGCGTCACCTGGGAGGCCGACGCCGGCACCATCAGCCAGACCGGCAGCTACGTCGCGCCGCTCGCCGCGGGCACGTACACCGTCAGCGCCACGAGCAAGGGCAACGGGCTCGCGAAGGGCCGGTCCAAGGTCGTCGTCACCCCGACGCCGGCGCCGATCTCGGTGAGCGTCTCCCCGGCCTCGACCACCGTCGCCGCGGGCGGCACGGTCGCGTTCACCGCCACGGTCAGCAACGCCACCGACCCGAGCGTCACCTGGACCGTGCGCGAGGCGTCGGGCTGCGGCACGGTCAGCGCCGGCGGCGTCTACACCGCCCCCGGCGCGGCCGCCACCTGCCACGTGGTGGCGGCGAGCGTCGCGGATCCGGCCGCCACCGCCGAGGCGGCGATCACCGTGAGCGCGCCGACGCCGCCGGCGCCGGTCGCGGTGACCGTCTCGCCCGCGAGCGGTGCGGTGGACGCGTGCCGGACGCTCACCTTCACGGCCACCGTCACCGGCGCGGCCAACGGCGCGGTGACCTGGTCCGTCCAGGAAGGCGCGGCCGGCGGGTCGATCACCTCCGGCGGCGTGTACACCGCGCCGGACGCGGCGGGCACCTATCACGTGGTCGCCACGAGCCAGGCCAGCGGGACCGCGAGCGCGGTGGCGGCGGTCACGGTGAACGACCGGATCCTCGGCGTGTCGGTCTCGCCGGCCACCGTGGAGCTGGCGCCCGGCGCGAGCGCGCAGTTCACGGCCACCATCACCACGACCTGCGGCGCGTACGCGACGACGCAGACCATCACCGCGCCGAATTGAGCCGATCCCTCCGGGCCGAGCCCCGCTGCGCGGGCGCGCGCGGGGCCGCGCCCGGGGGCTTTACTCGGGGCCGGATCCGGCGCATGCCCTCGGCATGACCGGATCCGATCGCCCGCCCCGGCGAACCGCGCTCGTCACCGGCGCGAACCGCGGGATCGGGCTGGCGGTGGCCGAGGCGCTGGCCGCGCGCGGGATGGCGGTGCTCCTGGGGGCGCGCGACGCCGCCGCCGGGGCCCAGGCCGCCGCCGCGCTCGCCGCGCGAGGGCACGCGGCCCGCGCCCTCGCGCTCGATCTCTCCCGTCCCGGCTCGGTGGACGCCGCCGTGGCGCAGCTCGCCGCCGACGGCGTGCACGTGGACGTGCTCGTGAACAACGCCGGCGTCTACCCGCAGGGCGGCGTGCTGAGCGCACCGGAGGAGGCCTTCCGCGAGGCGATGGAGGTCCACCTGTTCGGCCCGCTCCGGCTCTGCCGCGCGCTCGTGCCGGCCATGCAGCGCGCCGGGTGGGGCCGCGTGGTGAACGTCTCCTCCGGCTCCGGCTCGTTCGGCGAGGGGCTCGAGGGACCGGCGCCGTACTGCATCTCCAAGGCGGCGCTCGACGCGCTCACGCTCAAGCTCTCCGGCGTGGCCGGACCGACGGTGAAGGTGAACGCGGCGTGCCCGGGCTGGGTCCGGACGCGCATGGGCGGCGAGGAGGCCCCGCGCTCGGTGGAGCGCGGCGCCGAGGGGATCGTCTGGCTGGCCACGCTGCCCGACGACGGCCCGAGCGGCGGGTTCTTCCGCGACGGGCGCCTCATCCCCTGGTGAGGGCGGCGCGGTCCGCGGGTCAGTGCGCCTGGCCCGGCTGGTCCCCGCCGGACGGCTCGCCCGCGCCGCGGTCGGCGAGGTCCTCCCGCGACAGCTCCCGCGGCACCTCCAGCACGAACGCGGTCCCGTCCCCGTCCGCCCGCTCGAGGCGCACCGTGCCCCCGTGCGCCTCGGCGATGCGCCGGGCCAGGAACAACCCCAGCCCCAGGCCGCCGTGGTGGCGCCACGAGGTGGCCCGCTCGAAGCGGCCGAAGATCCGCTCGGCGTCGGCCGGATCCACGCCGGCCCCGTGGTCCACCACGACGATCCGGCCGAGCGCCCCCTCCGCCTCGACGCGGATCTCCACCGGCCGCCCCGCGCCGTGGCGGAGCGCGTTCGAGAGCAGGTGCCCGAGCGCCTGCTCCAGCCGCGCCCGGTCCGCCCAGGCGGGCACGCTCCGGCTGCGCAGGTGCAGCTCGATGCCGTGGTGCGACGCCGGGTCGAGGCTCCGGCGCAGCGCGCGCCGCGCCACCTCGGCGAGGTCGAGCCGCTCGCGCTGCAGGGCCACCGCGCCACGCCGCGACCGCGAGACCTCGATGAGCGCGTCCAGCAACGCGTCGAGGCGCGCCGTCTGCCGCAGCGCCGCGTCGGCCCGGGCCACCGCGCGGGCCGGCTCGGCCCGGCCCCGCGCGAGCGCCGCCCGGAGCGACTCGACCTGGAGGCGCAGCGTGGCGAGCGGGGTCCGCAGCTCGTGCGAGGCCACCTGGAGGAACTCGTCCCGGGCGCGCACGGCGCCCCGGAGCTCCTCCTCCACCCGCCGGCGCGCCGACACGTCCTCCGCCGACCGCACCAGGTAGCGCGCGCGCCCGGCGCCGTCGCGCACGACCGCGCAGGTCACGTTCACCCACTGCGTCCCGCCGTCGCGCCGGAGCAGGCGCTCCTCCGCGGCGTAGCCGTCGATCTCGCCCGCCAGCAGGCGCGCGCTGCGCTGCGCCTCGGCGGCGCGGTCGTCGGGGTGGGTCAGGTCCAGCACCGTGGCGGCGCGCAGGTCCTCGCGCTCGCAGCCCAGCAGCTCGCGGTACCGCCGGTTGAGCCGCAGCCAGTGGCCGTCCGGCGACACGTGCGCCATGCCCACGCCCGCGTGCTCGAAGGTGGCGCGGAACCGGGCCTCGCTGCGCCGGAGCGCGCCGAGGCTGCGGCGCAGCCACACGCCGAGGAGCACCGCGAGCGCCACCGCCACCGCCGCGGCGCCGGCCAGCGCCAGCAGCCCGCGGCGCTCGCCCGCCGCCACCGCCTGGCGCGCGCGCGCGAGGTCCTGCTCGTGGGCGCGCACCAGCGCGGACACGCCCTCGTCGATCCGGCGCCGCACCGGGCCCGCGGAGGCCTGGAGCCTCCTCGCCACCAGCGCCGCCGGCTGCCCGCCCAGGCGCTCCGCGGCCGCCCGCTCGCCCAGCCGCCACAGGAGCGCGTGGTCCTCGGCGAGCGCCGCCACGCGGTCCCGCTCCTCGGGGCTGCGCGCGCGCGCCGCCGCGCGCCCCAGCAGGTCGGCGATCTCGGCCTGGTTGCGGCCCAGCGCGCGGATGGTCGCAGGCTCGCCGTCCGTCGCGGCGTCGCGCGCCAGCCGCAGGCCCAGCTCGCTGGCGGTGGCGAGCCGCTCCGCGTCCACCAGCGCGGCGACGTTCTCGTCGAGCAGGCGATCCCACGCCTCGCTGGCCATGCGCTGCGTGCGCACCCCGAGCGCGGCCACCCCGAGCACCGACACCACCCCCACCGCCAGCGCCGCCGGCCAGACGGAGGCCCGCACGCGGGACGCCAGCCCCGGCGCGCCGCGCGGGCGCTCCCGCCCCGTCCTCCCGGTTCCGAGCCGCATCGCCCCTCGCCACCCGGCAATATGGCGGCCCCGCGCCGGGGAGGCCGGGGTGACGCCCTCGCGCCCGGTGACGAACGTTTCCGGCATGGCGAGGCTCGCGGATCCGCTCATCGACGCAGACTTCCGGGCGCTCGTCGAGGCGCTCGCCCGGGAGGGCCTGCCCCGCCGCGCCGAGGCGGCGCGCGCCGTCGAGGCGGTCGCCTGCGCGCTCGCCGACCGGACCCGGTCCTCGGACTTCGCCCCGCTCCGCGAGGTCCTGCCCGAGCCGTTCCGCGGCAAGCTCTCGCTGTGCGAGCGCCACCGCGGCGCGGCCCCGGCGCGGCCGCGCGAGCCGTGGACCGCGGAGGCGTTCGAGGCGCACGTCGCCGAGGACCTGGGGCCGTCGCCGGGCGGCGCCGAGGCGGCCGCCCGCGCGGTCTTCGCCGCGCTGCGCGCGCAGCTCCCGGAGGAGCAGGCGGAGGAGGTCGGGCGCCTGCTCCCGCCCGAGCTGCTGCCGCTGTGGCGCCGGCCGAGCTGAGCCGGGTGATCAGGCGGGCCGCGGGTGGCGGGCGCGGAAGCGTCGCAGGCGCACCGCGTCCTCGCGGTCGCGCTCGTCCAGCGCCGCGGCGATGCGCGAGGCCTCGGCCCGGAGCGCGGGCAGCACGAGCT
The DNA here is from genome assembly GCF_000964525.1 of Anaeromyxobacter sp. PSR-1. Classification (GTDB taxonomy): domain Bacteria; phylum Myxococcota; class Myxococcia; order Myxococcales; family Anaeromyxobacteraceae; genus Anaeromyxobacter. Next base: position 4,312 of record NZ_BAZG01000126.1, on the reverse strand, counting down.
GCTCCAGCGCGTTGATGCGCCGCGAGGTCTCCTGGATCTCCTCGCCGAGCCGGGCGAGGTGCAGCTCCTTGGAGGCGATGGTGAGCAGCACCTCCAGCGACTCCTCGTGGTGACGGGCCGCGGCCGCGCCCGACGGCCCCCAGCTCACCGGCGAGCTGCCGCGCTGATCGGCCGCGCGCACCAGCGGCGGCGCCGCCACCGACGGCGTCGGCACGCCCCACACGCGCCGCACGGTCACGGCGAGCGGGACGGCGCGGGCCGCCGGGAGCGCCAGCGACGCGAGCCGCTCCTCCCCCTCCAGCGCCTTCGCCAGCTCGAGCGCCTTCACCGCGCGGCGCAGCGCCTCGTCGAGGCGGGCGCGCCCCTCCAGCACGTCGTGCACCAGCTTCCAGAGCTCGCTCGCCAGCACCTCGCGCTTGGCGCGCAGCAGCCGCGCCCCCTTGCCGGCCACCGCGCGGCGGGCGCGGACCTCGAGCAGCCCCATGCGCGTGGTGGCGGCGCGGCTCATGCGATGGCTCCGCCGGACGGCGCCGCGGCCGCGGGCTGGGCCGGGCGGGCGCGCAGCAGCCGCTCCGGGATGCGGGTCAGCGCCGCGGGCGGGAAGCCGGACAGCAGCCGCCAGCCGGCCTCGAGCGTGTCCTCGATGGTCCGGAAGGTGCCGCCCTGGCCGACCAGGTCGTCCTCGAACGCGTCCGCGAACGCGAGCAGCCGCTTCTCCTCCTCGCCCAGGTTGGCCGCGCCCACGATCGCCGCCATGCGCCGCACGTCGCGGCCGCGCGCGTAGAACGCGTAGAGCTGGTCCGCCACCGGGCGGTGGTCGTCCCGGGTCTTGCCCGGCCCCGCGCCCAGCCCCATGAGCCGCGACAGCGAGGGCAGCACGTCGATGGGCGGGTACACGCCGCGGCGGTCGAGGTCGCGCGAGAGGACGATCTGCCCCTCGGTGATGTAGCCGGTCAGGTCGGGGATGGGGTGGGTGAGGTCGTCGTCCGGCATGGTGAGCACCGGGAGCTGCGTGAGCGAGCCCGGCCGCCCGCGCACGCGCCCGGCGCGCTCGAAGATGGTGGCGAGGTCGGTGTACATGTAGCCGGGGTAGCCGCGCCGTCCCGGGACCTCCTCGCGCGCCAGCGCCACCTCGCGCAGCGCCTCGCAGTAGCTGGTCACGTCGGTGAGCACGACCAGCACGTGCAGCCCGTGCGCGAACGCGAGGTGCTCGGCGCAGGTGAGCGCGCACCGCGGCGTCATGAGCCGCTCGATGGGCGGGTCCTCGGCCCGGTTCAGGAACACCACCGTCCGGTCCAGCACGCCCGCGGCGCGGAACGCCTCCAGGAACGCGTGGTACTCGCGGAACGGCGACCCCATGGCCGCGAACACCACCGCGAACGGCTCGCCCCCGCGCACGCGCGCCTGGCACACGATCTGCGCGGCGAGGCGCGAGGCCGGCAGGCCGGCGCAGGAGAACACCGGCAGCTTCTGGCCGCGGACCAGCGTGTTCATCCCGTCGATGGCGGAGACGCCGGTCTCGATGAAGTCCGACGGCTTCTCGCGCCGCGTGACGTTGAGCGCGGCGCCGTGGATGGCCGGGCGCGCCTCCGGCACCGGCGGCGGCAGCCCGTCGGCGGGGCGGCCGAGTCCGTCCAGCACCCGGCCCAGCATGCCGCGCGAGACGCCCAGGCGCGCCACCTGGCCGGTGAGCGTGACCTCGGCGCGCGCCGGGGCGAGGCCGCGCGTCTCCTCCAGCACCTGCACCGCGATGCGGTCGCGCGACAGCGCGATGACCTGCCCGCTCCGCTCCTCGGCGGCGCGCCCGTTGGCCTCCGGCTCGTCCCGGATGCGCACCACCTCGCCCAGGCGCGCGCGCGGCACGCCCTCCAGGAACAGCAGCGGGCCGGCGATGCCGAGCGCCCCGCGGATGCGGCGGGTGACGAGGTCCATGATCACTCCGCCTCCAGGCGCGCCAGCGCCTCCGAGAGGTCCGCGCGCAGCGCGGCGGCGGCCCCCGGCACCTCGGCCGCCGGGAGCTGCGCCAGCCGGAGCAGGCGCGCGCCCAGGCCGGTGTCGAGGATCGACCGGAGCGGCACGCCCGCGCCGACCGCGGCGCCGGCGCGCCGGTGCCACTCCAGGAACAGCCGCAGCATCTCGAACGCCTTGGCGGGCGGGCAGGTCGCGTCGGCCGGGTCGAGCGCGCTCTGGCGCAGGAAGCCCTCGCGCAGCAGCCGCGCCGACTCCAGCACCAGCCGCTCGGCGTCCTGCAGCGACTCGGTCCCCACCAGCTCGGCCACCTCGGCCAGCTCGCGCTCGCGCTGCAGCAGCTTGCGCGCCTCGTCGCGCAGCGCGCCGAACCCGTCCCCCGCCTCGCGCTCGAACCAGCCCGCGAGCCGATCGCCCTCCAGCGTGAAGGAGACGCTCCAGTCCACCGCCGGGTAGTGGCGCCGGTGCGCCAGGTCGGCCGAGAGCGCCCAGAGCGCGCCGGTGGCACGGAGCGAGCACTGCGTGACCGGCTCCGAGAGGTCGCCGCCGGGCGGCGACACCGCGCCCACCATGGTCACCGCGCCCTCGGCCCCGCCCAGCGTCTCCACCCGGCCCGCGCGCTCGTAGAAGCGCGCCAGCCGCGAGGCGAGGTAGGTCGGGTAACCCTCCTCGCCGGGCATCTCCTCCAGGCGCGCCGAGATCTCGCGCAGCGCCTCGGCCCACCGCGACGTGGAGTCGATCATGAGCGCCACCGAGCGGCCCATGTCGCGGAAGTACTCGGCGATGGCGCAGCCGGTGTAGATGGACGCCTCGCGCGCGGCCACCGGCATGTTCGAGGTGTTCACGATCATCACGGTGCGCGCGAGCAGCGGCCCGCCGGTGCGCGGGTCCTCGAGGCGCGGGAACTCGTCCAGCACCTCGGACATCTCGTTGCCGCGCTCGCCGCAGCCCACGTAGACGACCACGTCGGCCGCCGCCCACTTCGCCAGGCTCTGCTCCAGCACCGTCTTGCCGGTGCCGAAGCCGCCCGGCACCACCGCGGTCCCGCCGGCCGAGACCGGGAAGAAGCAGTCCAGCACCCGCTGGCCGGTGAGGAAGGGCACGTCCGGCGGCAGGCGGCGGCGCGCCGGGCGCGGGCGGCGCACCGGCCAGCGCTCCAGCAGCGCGAGCGGCGCGCCCCCCTCCAGCAGCACCGCCGGCTCCTCCACCCGCCGCGCTCCGGCGCGGACCTCCGCGACGCGCCCGGCCACGCCGGGCGGGACCACCACCGGATGGTCGGGGGCGCCCGCGGCGCGGGCCACGCCGAGGCGCACGCCGGCCTCGACGCGGTCGCCGGGCGCGACGGCGGGCTCGAACTCCCAGGCGCGGGTGCGGTCGAGCGCCGGCAGCGAGGCGCCGCGGCCCAGGAAGTCGCCCTCGCGCGCGGCCAGCTCGGCGAGCGGCCGCTGCACGCCGTCGAACACCGAGCCGAGCAGCCCCGGCCCGAGCTCCACCGCGAGCGGCTCGCCGGAGGCCTCCACCGGCTCGCCCAGCGCGAGCCCGGCGGTCTCCTCGTAGACCTGGATGGTGGCGCGGTCGCCCTCGATCCGGATGATCTCGCCGAGCAGGCGCTCCTCGCCGACGCGCACCACCTCGTTCAGGCCGGCGCCGGAGAGCCCCTCCGCCACCACCGTCGGCCCCGCCATCCGCACCAGCGTCCCGCTCATGGCGCCCCTCCCCCGCCCGCGCTGCCCAGCTTCACGCCGTAGCCCACCGCCCGGCGGATGAGCGCGGCCACGTAGGCGCGCCCCCTGCCCTCCTCGCCCAGGCGCCGCGGCAGCGCGAACGGCAGCACCACCGGCAGGCCGCGCTCGCGCACGCGGGCCAGCAGGCGCTCCGGGACCGCGCGCAGCAGCTCCTCCTCCACGGCCAGCACGCCGACCTCCGCGTCCCCGAGCAGGCGCCGGAACGCGGCGGCCTCCTCGCCCGGCCCCACCGCCTCGACCGGCGCGCCCGCCAGGCGGAAGCCCAGCGCGTCCGCCGGCCGCACCGCCACCGCGAGCCGCAGCGCGCCGGCCGTGCCCGCCGCCACCCCCGCGCGCTCGCCCGCCGCCGCCGCCACGTCACGCCTCCACCAGGTCGAGGAGCTCGTCGCCCGCGATGCCGACCGCCGCGCCGCGGAGGAGCACCGCCACCCGGGCCACCTCCGCCCGGCGCTCCAGCAGGTGCCGCAGCGGCACCGCGATCGACAGGGGCCGCTGGCGCGCCTCGCGCCGCAGCGGCGCCACCAGCGCAGCCTCCAGCGCGCGCTCCGCCGCCCAGGGAGACGCGAGCGCCGCCTCGGGCAGCCCGAACCCGGCCGCCA
>NZ_BAZG01000127.1 GCF_000964525.1 Anaeromyxobacter sp. PSR-1 | reverse complement strand
CATGGCCCGCTCCTCGGCGAGCACCACGACGTCGGGGTGGAGGCCCTTCTCGATCTTGCGGCACGGGCCGCACGCGCCGCAGGGGTCCTCGCGGAGCCCGCCCGGCCCGGGCTGCCCGCCCTCGCAGTTCGCGGCCTGCGCGAGCAGCAGGGCCGCCCGCGCCTTGCCGGCGCCCTCCGGGCCGCCGAAGAGGTAGGCGTGGTGCAGCGAGCCTCGCCGGAGCGCGGACCGGAGCGAGCCGACGGCGCGTTCCTGCGCGATGAGCTCGGAGAACGGCATGGGCGGCGCGGAACATAGCATAAGCGCCGGAACCCACGGCCGCTTCCCGGGGCGGCGCCCGCGCCCCGGCGGCCGGGGGCGAGATGGACACCCGGCCGCAGGCCGCTATCATGACCGCCGGAGCGACCCATGAACATCACCCCCCTCGACATCACGCAGAAGCAGTTCCGCCGGACCTTCCGCGGCCTGGACGCCGAGGAGGTGGAGGCGTTCCTGGCGCTCGTCGCCGCCGAGTTCGAGGGGCTGGTGAAGGAGAACCTGGCGCTCCGCGAGGACAACCAGCGCAAGGCGGACGAGATCGCCGATCACCGGGGGCGCGAGCGCGCGCTCCAGGAGACGCTCGTCACGGCGCAGAAGGCGTCCGAGGAGATCCGCGACTCCGCCCGGAAGGAGGCCGAGATCACCATCTCCGACGCCGAGCTCCAGGCCGAGAAGATCGTCCAGGGCGCCCACTCGCGCTTCCTGCGCATCGTGGACGACATCAACGAGCTGAAGCGGCAGCGCGTCCAGTTCGAGGCGAACGTCCGCACGCTGGTCGAGAGCCACCTCAAGCTCATCGAGGCGTTCCGCGAGCCCTCGCGCGAGGAGGCGGTGCAGCTGATGCCGGGCCGCCGCCGCGCCGCGGACGAGTAGCGCCCGCCCGCCGCCGGCGACCCGCTCAGTGCCCCTCGGCCCAGGTCTGGCCGTGGCCGACCTGGACCTCGAGCGGGACCTTCAGCCGGGCCGCGCCCTCCATCTCGCGCCGCACCAGCGCCTCGACCGGCTCCAGCTCCCGCTCCGGCACCTCCAGCACCAGCTCGTCGTGCACCTGCAGCAGCAGCCGCGCCTCGCGCCGCTCCTGCGCCAGCGCGTCGTGCACGCGGATCATGGCGATCTTCACGATGTCCGCGGCCGTCCCCTGGATCGGCGTGTTGATGGCGGTGCGCTCGGCCGCGTTGCGGAGCGCCGGGTTGCGCGCGCCGATCTCCGGCATGGCGCGCGCGCGCCCGAACAGCGTGCGCGACTCGCCCTTGGCGCGCGCCTCCTCCACGGCCCACTCGATGTAGCGGCGGACGCCGGCGTAGCGCGTGAAGTACCGGTCGATGATCCCCTGCGCCTCCGACGGCGGCAGGTCGAGCCGCTGCGACAGGCCGAACGCCGAGAGGCCGTAGGCGATGCCGAAGTTGAGCACCTTGGCGATGCGCCGCTGGTCCGCGGTCACCTGCTCCGGCGCGACGCCGAACGTCTCGGCCGCGGTGCGGGTGTGGACGTCCTCGCGATCGCGGAACGCCTGCAGCAGGCCCGGGTCGTCGGAGTAGTGCGCCAGGATGCGCAGCTCGATCTGCGAGTAGTCCGCCGAGAGCAGCCTTGCCCCCGCCGGCGCCACGAACGCCTGGCGGATGCGCCGCGACAGCTCGGTGCGCACCGGGATGTTCTGGAGGTTCGGATCCGAGGAGGAGAGCCGGCCGGTGGCCGCGCCGGCCTGGTGGAAGGTGGTGTGGATGCGCCCGTCGGCCGGGTCCACCAGCTGCGGGAGCGCGTCCACGTAGGTGCCCTTCAGCTTGGAGAGCGAGCGGTGCTCCAGCACCAGCCGCGGCAGCGCGTGCTGCTCGGCCAGCTTCTCCAGCACGTCCTGGTCGGTGGACGGGCCGGTCTTGAGCCGCTTCACCACCGGCAGCTCGAGCTCCACGAACAGCACCTGCGCCAGCTCGCGGGTCGAGGCGACGTTGAACGGGTGGCCGGCGGCGGCGTGGATGCGCGCCTCCAGGTCCTGCATCGCCTTGCCGAACTCGGCGCTCATCCCCTCCATCGCGCCGCGGTCCACCAGGATGCCGGCCCGCTCCATCTCCACCAGCACGGGCACCAGCGGCCGCTCCACCTCGCGGTAGAGCGCGCCCAGCCGCTCCGTCTCCAGGCCCTCGGCGAGCTTCGCGGCCAGGTCCGGCAGCGCCGCGGCGCAGGCGCAGGCCCAGGCCGCCACCCGCTCCACCTCGAGCCCCTCCAGGCCCGGCGCCCCGCGCTTCGCCCCGTCGGCCGGGCTGCGCGGCAGCTCGCAGCTCGTCCGCTCCCGCGCCACGTCCACCAGCGCGTGCTCGCGGCGGGTGGGCAGGAGCAGCCGGCTCATCAGCTCGGTGTCCTCGCCCGGGCCCGACCGCGCCAGCCCGAGCCGGGCCAGCGCGTGCGCCGCGCCCTTGAGGTCGTGCGCGTGCAGCGGCAGCGCCGCCTCCACCAGCGGCCGGAGCCCCTCGCGCACGTCCGCCGCCGGGAGCGCCGCGGGCGCGCCCAGGTAGCGGTGCCCGAGCGGCAGGTAGAACGCGCGCCCGGCGCCGGCGAACGCGAGCCCCACCAGCGGCGCGGTGCGCGGCGGCCCCTCGCCCAGCACCGGCAGGAGCCCCACCGGACCGCCCGCCCCGACCAGCGCCGCCACCGCGGCGTCGAGCGCGGCGCGGCCGTCGATCGTCTCCGGGGTCTCGGCGCGGGCGGTGGGCGGCGGCGGCGGCAGCTCCTTCACCAGGCGCGAGAACTCCAGCTCGGAGAACAGCGCGCGGGCCCGCTCCTGGTCGGGCGGCCGGCGGCCGAACGCCTCGGGCGCGAACGGCAGGTCGAGGTCGCGCCGCAGCGCGACCAGCCGGCGGTTGGTGCGGATGCGCTCGGCGTTCGCGACCACCTTGTCCCGCAGCTTCTCCCCGCCGCGCGACACCGCCGCCGGGATCTCCGCCGGCCGCGCCAGCATGGCCTCGGTGGTGCCGAAGTGGCGGACCAGCGCCGCGGCCGTCACCTCCCCCACCCCCGGGATCCCCGGCACGTTGTCGATCTTGTCGCCCAGGATGGACTGGTACTCGACCACCTGCTCCGGGCGGACGCCCATCTTCTTCTCGACCTCGGCCGGGCCGGTCCACCCGCCGCGCCCGCTCGCCTCGGCCATGGGGTCGTAGAGGGACAGCCCGCCGTCCACCAGCTGCGCGAAGTCCTTGTCGCCGGTGACGACCACCACCTCCCAGCCCTCCGCGCGCGCGTGGCTGGCCAGCGTGGCGATGATGTCGTCGGCCTCGAACCCCGGCTCCTCGATCACCGGCACGTTGAGCGCGCGGGCCACGTCGCGCACCAGCGGGAACTGCGCCGCGAGGTCGTCGGGCGCCTCGGGGCGGTTCGCCTTGTACTCGGGGTCGATCTCGTGGCGGAAGCTGCGGCGGCCCGCGTCGAACACCAGCGCCACGTGCGTGGGCGCGTGCTCGCGCAGCGCCTTCAGCAGCATGTTGGTGAACCCGTAGACGGCGTTGGTCGGGATCCCCTTGGTGGTGGAGAGGTGCGGGATCGCGTGGTAGGCGCGGAAGATGAAGCCCGAGCCGTCGATGAGGGTCAGGGTGGGCATGTCGCGGTGAAGGGTAGCCGCGCGGGCGCGCGGCGGCGCGGGAAAAGCGCGGCGGCGCCGGACGGGACCGCCCCGAGGCTACTTCAGCGCGCAGCGGAGCCGCTCGGCGCAGACGAAGTACTCGTCCCCGTCCTCGATGCGGCGGCGCTGGATCCGCTCCTGGTCGTGCCAGGTGCCGTTCGCGGAGCCGAGGTCCTCGATGAACCAGGCGTCGCCGTCGCGGACGATGGCCGCGTGCTCGCGCGACACCTTGGCGCTGTCGATCACCAGGTCGCAGTGGCGCCCGCGCCCGATGAGGAACCGGTCGCGGGCCACCTCCCACTCCGAGCCGTCGTCGCGGCGCAGCGACAGCGACTGTCCGGCGCCCTCCCCCAGCGGCGGCGGGCCAGCGCCCGGGGTGCGCTCGTGGATGGCGCGCTCGAGGCGGGCCGCGGTCTGGAGCACGCGCTCGGCGACCGCCAGCCGCTCGGAGCTCCCGCGCGACGGCGGCGGGATGGCGGGCCGGGGTCCCCGCGGCGCGCCGGGGGGCTCGGTGCGCGGCTCGAACGCCCCGCCGGTCACCACGTAGCCGTTGAGGCGGGCGAACACGTGGATGGCCTGGTTGAGCAGGCCCTCGCGATCGACGCCCATCTCGTCGGCCATGCGCCCGAGCGCCTCCCACAGGTGGTCGGCGATCGCGACCTGCCGGACGGATTTCATGCGCGCCCTCCGCGTACCCCGCTCCCGTCCACCGTAGCAGACGGAGGGCGGCCGTCAAACGCGGTCGCCCCGGGCGGGGATCAGCGGATCACCTTGGACGTGCTGTAGGCGGTCCCGGGCGAGAGGTCGATGAGGAAGTTCTCCGAGTAGGTCACGAAGAACCGGTAGCCGTCCGCCTGCTTGCCGGGATACGGGCTGCGGTCGAACGGCGCCGCGGCCACCGGGAAGCTCGCGGCCGCGTTGGAGCCGGACGTCGGGCCGCGGTACGCGTAGGTGATCCCGCTCTGCGTGATGAACGTGAGCGACATGTCGCGCTCGAGCTCGGCGGTGCAGACGTCCTCGACCACCGTCTTGGTGCGCGGGTCGATGATCGGATCCCCCTTCCCGTCCACCTGCGTCTGGGCGCAGCCGAGGTGGAAGGACACGATGGGACCGCTCGCGTCCGGGAGCGCGTCCGCGATGGCCGCCCAGTCCACCCAGCAGCCCTTCGTCGCGGTCGCCTTGGGCCCGTCCACGGTGTCGAGGCACCGGTCGGAGAGGTAGTAGAGGCGCCGCGCCTTGCGCGCGAGCACGAGCCGCTCGCACCCGGAGCGGCACGCCTCGTCCACGCAGGCGGTGAACGCCGCCGGCGCGTTCGGGCCGTACGCCTCGGCCGGCCAGGGCAGGATCGGGCAGCTGATCCCGTCCTCGCCGAGCGGGGGCGGCGCCAGCGCCGAGTAGGTGAGCGCGAACGGCTCCGCGGCGGTGGGATCGGCCTCGAGCTGCGGCCGCCCCACGTAGCCCATCGAGGCGCCGCCCGCGACGAGGCCCGCCGCGCGGAGGGTGACGAGCATGTTGCCCGCCGGGGCGACCTGCTTCAGCGCGGCGATGCACTCGGGCGTCGCGGGCAGCCGCTCCGAGGCGACCGGGTTCCGCAGGTCGATGAGCTGCGCCTCGTCGAGCGCCACCGCGCCGCCGGGGTACGCGGCCGAGGGCGGCAGGATCGCGGTGATGCGCGTCTCGTACGAGGTGGTGCTGAGCCCCTCCGTGTCCGGGTCGGTGGTGAGGCAGGCGGTCACGGTGCTGGCGGGCGCCAGCTGCGCGATGTCGCCGACGTGCACCGCCAGCGAGGGGTCGAACAGCCGCGCCACGTCCACCAGCTGGGTGGAGCCGTCGGAGCGCGGGAGCGGCGTCTGGACCGCGAGCCACAGGCGGCCGTCGGCGGTCGCGCCGGTCTGGCCGGCCCGCGCGGAGAGCCCGGGGAGCGGGCCCTGGTACATGACGGTCCAGGTGTCGGTGGCGGTGTAGCCCGGCGTGATGCGCACCGTGCTCGGCATGTTGGTGGCGTTGGAGGCGAGCGCCGCGGTCGGGCGCGTCACCTTCGGCCACTGGACGAGATCCCAGAGCCCCAGCCGCAGCCGCGAGGGCTTCACGAGGTACTGGCCCGGGTTCTCGGGATCCGGCACGACCAGCGACGGCGAGAACACGGTGCCGCCGGTGACGCTGGCGCGGGTGCTGGTGCGCAGGATCGAGGCGTTGAGCGGGATGTGCCACCGCGCCAGGTCCACCATGTAGACGCGCCCGTCGCCGGAGGCGAGCACGGCGACGCCGGTGGTCTTCACCTGGCCCGAGCCCGGCGCGAGCAGCATGTAGCCGCCCGCGACGGAGAGCTGCGCGTCGCTGGGCTCGTTGGTGGGCGGCAGCGCGGTCGGCCCGGCGATCGCGATGGCCACCGGGATGCTCGGGACGGCCATGGGCGGGAGGTACGGCATCTCGCCGGTGGGATCGGCCAGGAGGCCGCCGCCGGCCGGGTCGATCACCGCGAGCCCGCACGGCATCCGCGCGCTCCGGCCGCAGGCGGCCGGGTCGAGGAACGCGTACACGCGGAGATCCTCGTTCGGCGCCTTGCAGAAGGGCTCGCCGGGCTGGCGCACGCAGAACGTGTCGCCGTCCTGCACGCCCACGAAGCGCTCGGTCACCTTGGCGGCCGCGACGAGCGTGGTGCCGACGCGCGCGTCGAGCGCGCGGAGCGTCCAGGCGCCCACCGCGCCGGTGGTGTCGAGCTCGCCGACGCCGTACACGCCGGACCCCGGGATCACCTCCTCCACGGTGGCCGCGTAGAGGCGATCGTGGTCGGGCGACTCGGCCAGGGAGAGGGCCTCGAAGCCGAGGTCCTGCAGCACCGGCACCGCGCTCGGCGCGATGCTCCCGTCCGCCTGCCGCGCGAAGTCCACCACCGCGAGCCGGCCGCCCGCGAGGCTCGCCACCACGCGCGCCTTGCCGCGCGCCACCTGCCAGGTGCCCGCGGTCGCGCCGGGCTCGAGCACCGGGACGGCGATCACGGCCAGCACCTGCGCGCCGGGCGCGAGCGCGCCCAGGTCGAGCGGGTCCGGCTCGGGCGGCTGCACCACGTGCGTGGCCAGGTCCCAGGTCGCCACGAGCTGCAGCCGCGACGAGCCCGGCGACACCACCACCAGCAGGTCGGGCAGGCCGGTGCCGTCGGCGTTCTGGCCGTCGTGCAGGCCGACCGACGCGAGCATGGTCGGGTGCGGCTCGCCGGGGAGCGTCGGCGCCGCGAGCGGCCGGACCACCACCGGCGCGAGCACCGGCTCGTCGTCGAGCGTGTCGATGAAGATGATCTCGTCGCGGCCGGAGTTCGCCACCGCGACGTACGGGTGCGCGGGGTCGAGCGCGTTCTTGGTGGTGAGGCCGCGGAACACGGCCACGCCGCCCGGGCTCACCAGCCCGAGATCGGGCTTCGCCGCGGAGCTGCCGCAGCCGGCGCTCGCGGCGAGCGCCAGCAGGAGGAGGGCGTTGCGTGCGGTCACTGGCGCTCCTGGCCCAGGCGCCGCGGCACCTGGCGCGTCGGATCGGCGGGGTCGGCCACCTCGACGATGGCCGCCTCGCCCGGGTTGTCGAGCGGCACGTCCACCGGGGTGACGAAGCTGGAGTCGAACGCGGTGACGTAGAGCCGCGCGCTGGTGCCGCGATCCTGGACGGCGATGCCGTAGGGAACGCGGCCGAGCAGCGGCGCGCCGGTGATCTCGTCGCGCCCGAACACGCGCGCCATGGCGCCGACGTCGTCGTCGTAGATCCAGAGCAGGCCCTCGTCCGACACCGTGATCGCGACCACGTCGCGCTTCCCGGGCCGCCGCGGGAGCACGCGCACCTCGGCCGGCCCGAAGCCGACCGGGATCGCGCCGATGAAGCGGAAGGCCGGCACGCCGAACTGCGCCTCGTCCACCTCGAGCACGATGAGCACGCCGCCGGTGTCGAAGCCGGGGCGCCAGCCCAGGCTGGCCGCCAGGTCCGCGTCGAACAGCCGGGCCCCGATGTAGAGGCGGCGCGGCATCGGCTTGCCGTCCGCGTCCACGTTCGCGTTGGAGAGCGCGATCCCGCCGAGGTCGGCGCCGCGCACGAACTCGCCCACATTGACCACGTCCGCGTGGCACTCCGCCAGGTACAGCGGCGGGTCGCACCAGGGCGTCACGTCCACGTAGCGCAGCGCGGCGCTGCCGTAGTCGGCGCTGCTGGTGAAGTAGATGCGGTCGAGCGCCGCGTCGTAGGCGACCGAGTGCGTCGTCCCGTAGCCGAAGTCGGCGGTCCGCTGCGCGCCGGTGGAGAGGTCGATCTCCACCAGGCGGGAGACGGCGCGGTTGGTGCGGCGCGCGGTCACGAAGGCGCGCGGGCGCCGCGCGTTGCGGCAGGCCACGGTCACGCCGAACGGATCCAGGAAGTCCTCGGGCAGCAGCTGCGGGCAGTCCGGGCCGCAGGTGAGCGACCCGTCGGCGCCGAGCGCCACCTTGTAGACCTGCCGCGTGGCGCGCGACGCGACCAGCGCCACCGACTGCGGCAGGTCGCAGGCGTCCGGCGAGGTGTCGAGCCCCGCCGGCGCGGCCGCCTCGGCCACGGCCAGCTCGCCGCCGAAGCTGCCCATGCGCATCGCGCCCTCGATGGCGAGCCCGTCCTGCGGGCTGGCCTCGGGCCCCACCGAGAACAGCACCCCGCCCTCGTCGCGGTCGTAGGCGAGGTCGTAGTTGGAGGAGACGACCAGGAGCTGCTCCTGGCCCGCGGAGCCGCGGACCGCCACGCCCACCGGGTAGTGGAAGCGATCGAGGGGCGAGAGCGGCGCGGTTCCGGAGCTTCCGCACGCGGCCGCGAGACAGATCAGGAGGAGCGGGGCGCTGCGTCGAGCGACGTGGTGCACGGGGTGCGAACCGTAATCCGGCGTCCGAGAGAGGGTCAAGCGCTCCACCTACCCGGCCCTGGCCTGGGCCGGCGCCTCGGCCTGGATCTTGCGGAAGTCGGCCAGGTCGGAGAACAGCGCCCCCACCCGCCGCATCAGGCCGAGCCGGTTCGCGCGGAGCGCGGGATCGTCGGCCATCACCAGCACGTCGTCGAAGAAGCGCGCCACCGCCGGCTCCAGCGTCGCCACCGTGCGGAGCACCGCCGGGTAGTCGCGGGCCGCGCGGCGCGCGCCCACCTCCTGCTCCACCTCCTCGAGCGCCGCCAGCAGGTCCTGCTCCGCCTGGTCGCGCAGCAGCGCCGGCTCCACCGCGGCGGCGCCGGCGCCGCCCGCCTTCTCCTGGATGTTCGCGACCCGCTTGAACGCGACGGCGAGCGAGGCGAAGGCGGGCCGCGCCTTCGCCTCGGCGAGCGCCTCCAGGCGGCGGCGCGCGTCCACCACGTCGTCGGAGCCGGCCGCGAGCACCGCCTCCACCAGGTCCGCGTCGAACCGCTCGGTCCAGGCGGCGCGCACGCGCCCGCGCAGGAAGTCCAGCACCTGCTCGGCCACCAGCGCGCGGCCGGCGGCGAGCTTCACCCCGGAGAGCGCGTCCAGCGTCTGCTCCACCGCGGCGGCGAGCGACAGGTGGTACCCGCGGGCGATGACGATGCGCAGGATGCCGATGGCGGCGCGGCGCAGGCCGAACGGGTCGGCGGCGCCGGTCGCCTTCTCGCCCACGCCGATGATGCCGACGAGCGAGTGGAGGCGGTCGGCCACGGCCACCAGCGCGCCCAGGTCGCTGCGCGGCATCTCCTCCGCCGCGCCGATGGGCTTGTAGTGGTCCTCGATGGCGTCGGCGATCTCCGGCTTCAGCCCCTCGAGCCGCGCGTAGTGCGCGCCCATGGTGCCCTGCAGCTCGGGGAACTCGCCCACCATGCCGGTGTTGAGGTCCACCTTGGCGAGCCGCGAGGCCTCGAGCAGGTCGGCCACCAGCGCGTCCTTCCCGAGCGCGCGGGCCAGCGCGCTCGCCACCGCGCCGATGCGCTGGGCGCGGTCCAGCTCGCTCCCCAGCTTCGCCTGGAACGTGCGGCGGCCGAGGTCCTCGATGCGCTCGTGCAGCTTGCGCTTGCGGTCCTCCTCGAAGAAGAACCGCGCGTCGGCGAGGCGCGCGCGGAGCACGCGCTCGTAGCCGTGCCGCGCCACCGCCGGATCCTTCACGCGCGTGGCCGAGACGGCCACGAACCGGTTCTTGAGCCGCCCCTTGCCGTCCACCACTGCGAAGTAGCGCTGGTGGTTGCGCATCTCGGAGATCACCACCTCCGGCGGCAGCTCGAGGTTCGACTTCTCGAACTCGCCGACCACCGCGCTCGGCTCCTCGACCAGGTAGAGCACCTGCTCGACCAGCGCGGGATCCTCGCGGACCTTCCCGCCGGCCTCCTTCCCGGCGCGGGCCAGCTCGGCGAGCAGCGCGGCGCGGCGCTCCTCCGGGTCGGCGAGGACGTGCGCCCGGCGCAGCTTCGCCAGGTAGTCGTCCGGCGTGCCCTTCAGCGCGATCGCCTTCGGCGCCAGGAACCGATGGCCGTAGGTGACCTTACCGGAGGTGACCTCGCCGTGGCGCACCTTGAGCGGGCGGCCGCCGAGGAGCGCCGCCATCCAGCGCACCGGGCGCGCGAACGTCACCTCGTCGAAGCGCGAGCGCATCGCCTTGCGGAAGCGCAGGCCCGCCACCAGCCGCTCCAGCAGCGCCGGCAGCACCTGCTCCGCCTTGCGCCCCTTCTCGACCTTGGTGACCGCCACGCGCTCGCCCTTGGGCGTCTGCGCGCGGACCAGCGCCGCGACGTCCACGCCCTGGCTGCGCGCGAACCCGGTCGCGGCCGGGGTGGGCTTGCCCTCGGCGTCGTAGGCCTGGGCCACCGGCGGCCCGAACGCCTCGGTGCGCGCGTCGGTCTGCTTCGGCGCCACGTCCCGCGCCCAGACCGCCAGGCGGCGCGGCGTGCCGACGGCCTTCACCTCGCCGTGCGCCAGCCGGGCCTCGGCGAGCGCCTTCGCCAGGTCGTCCTCGAGCTGCCTGAGCGCGCCCGGCACGAAGCCCGCCGGGATCTCCTCCGCACCGATCTCGAACAGAAGGTCAGCCATGATCTCGTTCCGTCCCCGCTCCCCCGCCGCGCGCGGCGAGGGAGGCCCGGGGGTGAGGGGTCGTCACCTGGACTCGCGCGCCTCGCGGGCCGCCCGCGCCGCCTCCACCGCCTGCTTGCGATCGGCCGGCGGGAGCAGCGGGAACCCGAGCGCCTCGCGCGAGTCGAGGTAGCCCTTGGCGCACTCGTGCGCCAGCGCGCGCACGCGGCCGATGTAGGCCGCGCGCTCGGTGACGCTGATGGCGCCGCGCGCGTCGAGGTTGTTGAAGGCGTGCGAGCACTTCAGGCAGTAGTCGTAGGCGGGCAGCGGCAGCTTCAGCCCGATGAGCCGCTTGCACTCCGCCTCGTAGGTGTCGAAGAGCCCGAACAGCATCTTCGGGTCCGACGCCTGGAACGAGTAGGTGCTCATCTCCACCTCGTTCCGGTGGAAGACCTCGCGGTACTTCACGCCCTTCACCCACTCCACGTCGAACACGTTCTCGACGTCCTGCAGGTACATGGCGATGCGCTCGAGGCCGTAGGTGAGCTCGGCCGCGACCGGCTTCACCTCGAAGCCGCCCGCCTGCTGGAAGTAGGTGTACTGGGTGATCTCCATCCCGTCGCACCACACCTCCCAGCCCAGGCCCCAGGCGCCCAGCGTCGGGCTCTCCCAGTCGTCCTCGACGAAGCGGATGTCGTGCTCGCGCGGATCGATCCCGATGGCGCGCAGCGAGCCGAGGTAGAGCTCCTGCACGTCCGGCGGGTTGGGCTTCAGGATCACCTGGAACTGGTGGTGCTGGTAGAGGCGGTTCGGGTTCTCGCCGTAGCGGCCGTCCGCCGGCCGGCGCGAGGGCTCGACGTACGCGACGTTCCAGGGCTCCGGGCCGAGCACGCGCAGGAACGTGGAGGGGTTCATGGTGCCGGCCCCGACCTCCTGGTCGTAACCCTGCGCGAGGATGCAGTTGCGGCTCGCCCAGTAGCTCTGGAGCTTCAAGATCAGGTCCTGGAAGTACACGCGCGTCCTCTCCTCGCGTTCGAGCCGGCGCGTCCCCGCGGGTCATCCGGCGGGGCGGCCGCGCCGCGGCGAACGGGCCGGGGAACGGGCACCGTAGGGCCGTAAGGTGCGGGTGTCAAACGGAAATCTCGCCGGCGCGCGGCAGCCCGGCGACCGCGCCGACGCGCGTGCAGACGCGCCCCGCCACCCGGTTCGCGAAGCGCACCGCCGCGACCACCTCGGCGAAGGACCGGTCGGCGAGCGGGGCCGCGCCGCGCGAGAGCGCCGCGAGCAGCCCGGCCACGAACGCGTCGCCGGCGCCGGTGGTGTCCACCACCTCCACCGGCTCCGCCTCGACCCGCGCCTCCTCGGCCCCGCGCCGGACCAGCGCGCCGCGCGCGCCCAGCGTCACGCAGGCGACTCCCACGCCCATGCCGGCGAGCCGCGCCGCGGCGCGCCCGGGATCGCGCTCGCCGGTGCAGAGCTCGATCTCCTCCTCCGACAGCTTCGCCACCGCGCAGCGCGGCAGCACGTCCTGGCAGAGCGCCCGCAGCGGCGCCAGGTCGTCCCACAGGTGCGCGCGGACGTTCGGGTCGAAGGACACCTCCACGCCGAGGCGCCGCGCCGCCTCCACCGCGGCCCGCAGCGCCGCCCGGCCCTCCGGCAGCACGTGCGCCGAGGTCCCGACGTGCAGCACGCGGGCGCGGCCGATCGCGGCGGGGTCGGCGTCGGCGGGCGCGATGAGCTTGTCGGCGGAGAAGCGCGCGTTGGGCGAGAAGAACGTCCGCTCCCCCGCCGCGTCGAGCGCCACGAACCACATCCCGGTGGGCCGCTCGCGCGCGAGCCGGAGCGAGACCTCGATGCCCTCGGCGGCGAGCCGCCGCGCCAGCATCC
>NZ_BAZG01000128.1 GCF_000964525.1 Anaeromyxobacter sp. PSR-1 | reverse complement strand
GCCGCGACCAGCCGGTTCCGCGGGCTGCGCCGGCTCGAGCCGCTCCCGTGGACGAGCGCCACCAGCCCCGTCGCGCCCTCCGGGATGGACAGCTCGCCGTCGAGGGTCCCGGGGCCGCGGGACGAGCCGTCGAACGGGATCACCACCGTCCGCGTCTCCTCGGGGTCGGCCGGCTCCGCGTCGCCGGCGAGCCAGTCGTCCCCGCCCCACGGATCGGCCGCGACCTCCTCGCCGGCGCGGTGCAGGCAGGCGACGACCTCGTCGTCCGAGACCTGCGGGAACCGCCGGTACCAGAGCCCCACCGCCATGAACGGCTCCGGGAGGTCCACCGCCACCACCTCGTCCGCGTCCGCCCGCAGCTCCGGCGCCGTCGCGGCGGCGATCACCGGCGCCGCCACGATGACCCGCGCCGCCCCGCGCTGGCGCGCCGCCCGAGCCGCCGCGCGCGCGGTGGCCCCGGTCGCGACCCCGTCGTCCACCACGATGACCGTCCGGCCGGCCAGCTCGAGCGCGGGCCGGTCGCCGCGGTACAGGCGGACCCGCCGCCCCACCTCCGCCGCCTCGCGCTCGGCGATCGCCGCCACGTCCTCCTCGGACACGCCGGCCTCGCCCAGCGCCTCGTGGCGCACGCAGGCCGCGCCCCCCTCGGCGACGGCGCCGAGGGCGTACTCGGGCCACCCAGGCGCGCCCAGCTTGCGCACCACCAGCACGTCCAGCTCGGCGCCGAGCGCGCGGGCCACCTCGGCCGCGACCGGCACGCCGCCGCGCGCCAGGCCCAGCACCACCGGGTGCCGCGCCCGGAGCCGCTCCAGCCGCTCCGCCAGCAGCCGCCCCGCCTGCCTCCGGTCCTCGAACACCATGGCGCTCCACCTCCTGCCCGGCTCACCCGTGCGCGCGCCGCGGCGCGCGCGCGCGGCGCGCCAGGCGGCGTCGCAGCTCCGGCAGCGGCAGCGTGTTCAGCACGTCCTTCGCCTCCAGCCACCCCCGGCGCGCCACCCACACCCCGTAGCGGAGGTTCGCGAGCTGCGCGGCGTCGTGCGCGTCGGTCGAGATCACCACCGGCACCCCCCGCTGCGCGCGCGGCGCGGCAGCCCTCGGCGCCGAGATCCAGCCGCTCCGGCATCGCGTTCACCTCCAGCGCGACGCCCTCCTCGCGCGCGGCCTCCAGGAGCCGGTCCAGCTCGAGCGCGTACCCGTCGCGCGTGCCCAGCTCCCGGCCGGTGGGGTGCGCCAGCACGTGGACCACGCCGGACCGGAGCGCGCGCACGATGCGGTCGGTGTTCCGGGCGGCCGGGTCGCCGAAGCGGGCGTGGACCCCGGCCACCACGCAGTCCAGCCGCGCCAGGTCGTGCTCCGGCAGGTCCAGCGCGCCGGTCGGCAGGATGTCCACCTCCACGCCGGCCAGCAGGTGCGGCTTCCCGCGCAGGCGGCCGTCCAGCGCCCGGATGGCGCCCGCGTGCGCCGCCAGGCGCTGCGGGTCGAGCCCGAGCGGGCGCGAGCGGGAGTGATCGGTGATGGCGAGGTAGCGCCGGCCCAGCGCGCGCCCGGCCGCGGCGAGCGCCTCGAGGTCCGAGCGCCCGTCGCCGGAGGCCCGCGAGTGGACGTGCAGGTCGCCGAGCAGGTCGCCCTCCTCGACCAGCCGCGGGAGCGTCCCCGCCTCGGCGGCCTCCAGCTCCCCCTGCGCCTCGCGCAGCTCGGGCGGGATGAACGGCAGCCCGACCGCGCGGTACACCTCCGCCTCCGTCGCGCCGCCCAGCCGGCGGCCCTCGCGATCGAAGACGCCGTACTCCGAGATCTTCAGCCCGCGCCGCAGGGCCCGGGCGCGGAGCGCGATGTTGTGGGCCTTGCTCCCGGTGAAGTACAGGAGCGCCGCGCCCCAGGCGTCCGGCGGCAGGACGCGCAGGTCGGCCTGCATGCCGCAGCGCAGCCGCACCGAGGCCTTGGTCGGACCCTCGGCGAGCACCGCCACCACGCCGGACAGCCCGGTGAAGGCGCGCACCACGGGCGCCGCGTCGCCCGCCGAGACCAGCACGTCCAGGTCGGCGACCGTCTCCCGCCGGCGCCGCACGCTTCCCGCCACCTCCGCGGCGCGCACACCGGGCACCGCGCGGAGCCGCTCGAGGATGGGCTCCGCGTGCCCGATGGCCCGGTGCAGCAGGGTCCGGCCCGCCCGCGCCCGGTGCCGCCCGATCGCGCCGAGGATCGCCTCCGCGCGCGCCGGGCCCATCCGCGGCACCTCGAGGACGCGGCCGGACCGGCACGCCGCCTCGAGGCCCGCCACGTCCTCGACCCCGAGCCGGTGCCACACCGCCTCGACCGTCTTCGGCCCGACGCCCTCGAGGCGCAGGAGCTCCAGCACGCCCGCCGGCACCAGCGCGGCGAGCCGCGCGTGCTCGCGGCACCCGCCGGTCTCCACCAGCTCCGCGATCTTCTCCGCGATGCGCTCGCCGACGCCGGGCAGCTCCGCGAGCCCGCCCTCCCGGGCCAGCCGCGCGACCGGCACCGGGTGCAGGTCCACGACCTGGGCCGCCCGGCGGTAGGCGCGCACCTTGAACGCGTTGCCGCCGGTGAGCTCCAGGAGATCCGCGATCTCCGCGAGGACGCGCGCGACCTCGCCGTTGTCCACGGCCGCCTCCGGCGCGAGGGCCGGTCGCACCTCGCCGCCGGCCCATTGTAGGACCGCCCCCGCGGCCGGGGCGCCGAGCGTGCGGGGGACTCCGGAAGACGCGCGAGCCCGCTCGCCCGGCCGGACGGCCGGGCCACCGGTGCGCACGCGAAGGCGGGTCCCCGGTTGCCGCCGACGCCCCCGTCGCCCGGGGGTCCTAAGCTGTTCACATGAAGAAGGCGCTGCGCTTCGCGGACAGCGCGCGGGAGGGCGTCCTCCGTGGTGCCACGCTCCTCGCCGACGCGGTCCGGGTGACCCTGGGGCCGAAGTCCAAGTGCGTGCTCATCGACCGCCGATGGGGGGAGCCGATCGTCTGCAACGACGGCGTCACCATCGCGAAGGAGCTGGAGGTGGACGATCCCACCGAGAACCTGGGCGTCCGCATGCTGCGGGAGGCGGCCGAGCGCACCGGCGACGCGGTGGGCGACGGGACCACCACCGCCACGCTGCTCGCCCACGCGATCCTCGCCGACGGCGTGCGCAACGTGGCCGCGGGCGCGAGCGCGATCGACCTGAAGCACGGGCTCGACCGCGGGCTCCGCGCCGCGGTGGCCAGCCTGCGGGCGCTGTCGCGGCCGGTGACCACCCGCCGCGAGAAGGCGCAGGTCGCGACCATCTCCGCGCACAACGACGCGGCCATGGGCGAGCTGGTGGCCGACGCGGTGGAGCGCGTCGGGGGCGAGGGCGTGGTGTCGGTGGAGGAGGCGAAGGGCACCGAGACCACGCTGGAGGTGGTCGAGGGCATGCAGCTCGACCGCGGCTACCTGTCGCCCTACTTCGTGACCGACGCCGACCGGATGGAGTGCGTGCTCGAGGACGCGCTCGTGCTCCTCTGCGACCGGCGCATCAGCCTGATGAAGGACCTGCTCCCGCTGCTCGAGGAGGTGGTCAAGGCGGGGCGGCCGCTGCTGGTGGTGGCGGAGGAGGTCGAGGGCGAGGCGCTCGCCACGCTGGTGGTGAACAAGATGCGCGGCGCGCTGCCGTGCGCCGCGGTGAAGGCCCCGGGCTTCGGCGACCGGCGCAAGGAGCTGCTGCAGGACCTCGCCGTCCTGACCGGCGGCAAGGTCGCGTCGGAGGACCTCGGGACCAAGCTGGAGCGCCTGGCGATCGGCGACCTGGGCCGCGCGCGCCGCGTGGTGGTGGCGCGCGAGACCACCACGCTCATCGGCGGCGGCGGCGACCGCGCCCGCATCCAGGCGCGCACCGACGAGCTGCGCCGGCAGATCCGGGAGACGAAGGGCGACTACGATCGCGAGAAGCTGCAGGAGCGGCTCGCGAAGCTCGCGGGCGGGGTGGCGGTCATCCACGTGGGCGCGCCGACCGAGGCGGAGCTGAAGAGCCGCAAGGAGGCGTTCGAGGACGCCATCAGCGCCACCAAGGCGGCGGTGGCCGAGGGCATCGTCCCGGGCGCCGGCCTGCCGCTGCTGCGCGCCATCGACGCGGTGCGCCGGGAGGAGGCGGCCTGCGAGGGCGACGAGCGGACCGGGCTCGAGGTGCTGGTGCACGCGCTCGCCATCCCCACCCGCCAGATCGCCCAGAACTCCGACGTGGAGGGGGCGGTGGTGGTGGAGCGGATGCGCGCCGGGACCGGCAACTTCGGCTTCGACGCGGCGCACGGCACCTGGGTGGACCTCGTCGAGGCGGGCATCGTGGATCCGACCAAGGTGGTCCGCGTGGCGCTCGAGAACGCCGTCTCGATCGCGAGCGTGCTGCTGCTCACCCAGGCCACCCTGGTCGAGCTGCCGTCGCCCAAGGCCGAGGCGCCCGCACCCGCCGAGCTGTGATCCGGGGACTCGCCGCCGCGTCAGCGGCCCGGCGTCTCCCACCACGGCCACGGGCCCTGCCGCAGCGGCCGCTCCGGCGCCTGGAGGTGCTCGACCACGGCGCCGGCCAGCGCCGGCGCGCGGCGCGCCACGTCGTCCACGCTCAGCACGCCGGCCAGCCGGCCCGACGCATCCAGCACCACCAGCCGCCGCACCGCGCGCTCCGCCATCCGCCGGACCGCGTCCTCGAGCGCGTCGTCCTCGCCGCACTCGACGACCTGCGGCGTCATCGCGCTCCCCACGTCCGCCCGCGCCGGGTTCCCGCCCTCCGCCACGCACCGCACCACGATGTCGCGATCGGTGAGGATCCCGACGGGCCGGTCCCCCTCGCACACGACCAGCGCGCCCACGCCGTTCGCCTTCATCCGCCGCGCGGCGGCCTCCAGCGTCTCGCCCGGCGCGATCGCCTCGGCCCGGCGCGTCATGATCTCGCCCACGAGCATGCAGGGATCGTACGCCGCGCCGTCGCGGCGAGGACGGGCGCTCGTTGGGGACGCGCGCCGCGTCGCACCGCGAGCGGGGGAGGACCGGCCGCCACGGTGCCCCGCGCTCCGGTAGAGTGACCGCGATGGCCCACGCCCCTGCCCCCTCCTGCCCGCGCTGCGGCGCGCCGCGCGCGACCGGACCGGAGTGCCCGCGCTGCGGCGTCATCTACGCGAAGGCCCGGCCGCGGGCGACGGCGCCCCCTGCGCCCCCGGGACCGGAGGAGACGCTGCCGGACCTCGGCGCGGCGGGGGTCGCGCTCGGGATGCCGGCCCCGGCGCGCTGGTCCGGCGAGCTGGACGGCGCGCGCCGCGAGCTGTGGATCCGCGCGGTGGCGGCGCCCGCGGCGCTGCTCCTCGCGCTCGCGATGGTCGCGTCCGGCCCCGGGCACGCGCTGCTCCGCACGTTCCTGTCCATGTGGATCCACGAGCTCGGCCACGCCGCGACCGCCTGGCTGTGCGGCCACGGCGCCTTCCCCGGCCCGTGGCGGACGCCAATCTCGGCGGGGCGGCTCCCGGTCGTCGTGATCGGGGTGGCCGCGGCGCTCGCCGCGCTCGCGTGGCGCGGCTGGCGCTCCGGGCGCCGGGCGCTGCTCGCCGCCGGCGCGGCCGGGCTCGCCGTGCAGCTCGTCTGCACCCTGCTGCCGGGGGCGACCGCGCGGGCGCTGATCACGTTCGGCGGCGACGCGGGCTGCATGGTGATCGGCGCGGCCCTCGTCGCGACGATCTGGGCGGATCCCGAGGGTCCGCTCGGCCGCGGCTCGCTCCGCTGGGGCTTCCTCGTCATCGGCGCGGCCGCCCTGGTGGACGCGCTCCACGGCTGGGTGCGCGCCTGGCGCGATCCCGGGGAGCTGCCGCTCGGCGAGATCGAGGGCGTCGGCCTGTCCGACGCGAGCACGCTCATGCAGGTGCACGGCTGGAGCGCGTCGGCGCTCTCCGGCCGCTACGTGGCGCTCGGGCTCGCCTGCCTCGCGGCGCTCGGCGCGGCGTACGCGCTGATGCTCGCGCGGGCCCGGGCCGCGGTCGCGGCGGCGGAGCGCCAGGGCGGGCCAAGTTAGACATATATCCGTCATAACGGACGACGCCGTGTCCTACCAAACGGGTATTTCGACGCCCAATCCATGATTAACGGACGACCGTCCTATGAAACGGACGACGCTTCTGGTAGGAACGTCGGCCCGGCCGCGCCCGCCGCCCGGCCCCAGGAGCCGCCATGTCCGACGACGTCCACCTCGACTCCAACGTGCCCGGAAACCCGGCCTACCACTTCACCATCGTGCCGCCCGGCACCCCGGCGCGGGCCGGCTGGGCGGAGCGCGCGCCGCTCGTCCCCGGCGCGGGGCTGGCCACGCAGTGCGTCCACGCGGGCGTGCAGCCCGACCCCGCCTACGGCGCGGTGATGCCGCCCATCTACCAGTCGTCCACGTTCGCGTTCCGCGACGTGTGCACCAACGCGGGCTACGACTACACGCGCAGCGGCAACCCGACGCGCGCCGCGCTGGAGGAGGCGATCGCCACGCTGGAGGGCGGCGCCGGCGCGACCTGCACCACCACCGGCATGGCCGCGGTGCTGGTGGCGCTCAACCTGCTGCCGCACGGCAGCCACCTGCTCTGCACCGTGGACTGCTACGGCGGCACGTTCCGGACGCTCGAGCACGCGCGGCAGGCCTACGGGCTGGAGGTCACCTACCTGGATCTCGCCGACCTGGACGCGGTCGAGCGCGCGCTGCGCCCGAACACCGGGATGGTCTGGATCGAGACGCCCTCGAACCCGCTGCTCCGCCTCACCGACATCCGCGCGGTGGCCGAGCTCGCGCACCGGCGCGGCGCGCTCGCCGTGGTGGACAACACCTTCCTCTCCCCCGCGCTCCAGCGCCCGTTCGAGCACGGCGCGGATCTCGTGGTGCACTCCACCACCAAGTACCTGAACGGCCACAGCGACGTGGTCGGCGGCGCCGTGGTCGCGCCGCGCGGCCGCACCGCGCTCCTGCAGCGCATCCAGTCGATGAACAACCTGCTCGGCACCTCGCAGAGCCCGCACGACGCGTTCCTGGTGCTGCGCGGGCTGAAGACGCTGGCGCTCCGCGTGAAGGCGCACGAGGCCGGCGCGCAGCGCGTGGCGGAGTTCCTGGCAGGGCACCGGGAGGTCGCGCGAGTCCACTACCCCGGCCTCGCCTCGCACCCGCAGCACGCGCTGGCGCGCGCGCAGCAGCGCGGCTTCGGCGCGATGCTCAGCTTCGAGCTCCGCGACGGCCGCCCAGCCCGCGTGGATCACGTGCTGCGCACGCTGCGCTGGTTCACGCTGGCCGAGTCGCTGGGGGGCGTCGAGAGCCTGGTGGCGCACCCGGCGTCGATGACGCACGCGTCGATGACGCCGGAGGCGCGGCAGCGGGCGGGCATCACCGACTCGGTGATCCGCCTGTCCATCGGCATCGAGGACCCCGGGGACCTGATCGGCGACCTCGACCGCGCGCTCGGGTCGCTGCCCGCCTGACCGGCCCGTCCGGGCGGCTAGCGCAGGAGCCGGCCGAGCCGCTCCAGCTCGCGATCCGGCTCCCGCGGGAGCGTGGCGGCGAACGGCCAGGTGCCGAGCCGGCGCAGCGCCTCCCGGAGCGCGTCGTCCTCGCGCCGCACGCGCTCCCCCTGCTCGCGCACCGCCGCGCGCCGGCGCTCGTCGCCCGTCAGGCGCGCGCCCTCGTCCGCCAGCACCAGCCCGAGCATCCGGTCGATGGACGCGCCGGAGGAGCCCAGGCGGCCGCCCACCGCGAGGAGCAGCTCGCCGGCGCGCCCGCGGAGGGCCGGATCGGCCGTGGCGCCCGCGCGCTCGCGGAGGCGCAGGAGCGGCATCGCCGGCCCGGCCTGGTCGGCCGCGAGCGCCATCACCCCGTTCCCGGGATCCCGGATCCGCCGCGGCGACGGCCGGGCCGACGCGCGCCGCCGCCCGCTGCATCGCCACCTCGGGCGCACCGGGCGCGCCCTCGTGCCGGCCCAGCGCCGACAGGATGGCGAGGTTGACCGAGAGCGGATTCGACCCCGCGGCGGCGGCCGCCGCGAGCGCGTCGTCCAGATCCTTCCCCTCTCCGTCGCTGGCGGAGTCGGCCGGGCGGCCGTAGGGGAACAGCAGCCGCTCCCCCGCGTCCATCCGGGCGCGCACCTCGGGGGCGACCGCGCCGGACAGGAGCCGCGCTCCCCAGTCCGCGGGCAGGAGCGGGCTCGAGGCGAGGTCCGGACGCCCGGCCTCCGTCCACGCCGCGACGAGCGCGTCGTCGAGCGGCTCGCGCTCCAGCCGCGCGCGGCGCGCCAGCAGCGCCCGCAGCACACCCGCCTGCGCCGGCGGGGCCGGGAGCCGCTCCAGCCTCGCCACGTGCGCCGACGCCGCCGACGCCGCCGCGGCGTCGCCCGCCTCGACCCGGCGCAGGCAGCCAGCGTGCGCCGCAGCAGGGCTCTACGCGAATGGGCGGCGCTATATACTGCGCCGCGACATGCCGACGCCCGGGACGACGCGCACCGTGTTCGCGGTGCCGAGGATGGATTGCCCCTCCGAGGAGCGGATGATCCGGCTGGCGCTCGACGGCGCGGCGGGGATCGACGAGCTCCGCTTCGACCTGCAGGCGCGCACCCTCACCGTGCTCCACGCCGGCGATCCCGCGCCGCTCCTGGCCCGCCTTCGGCCGCTCGGGCTCGGCGCCCGCTTGGCGTCCTCCGCCGCGTCCTCGGCCGCCTCGCCGGCCGCGCACGGAGCCGAGGTGCCCGGCGCCGCGGTGGCCGCGCCCGACCCCGGCGCGGAGGCCCGCACGCTCCGCCTGCTGCTCGCCGTCAACGCCGCCATGTTCCTGGTCGAGGGCGTGGTGGGCTGGCTCGCCGAGTCCACCGGCCTCATCGCCGACTCGCTCGACATGCTGGCGGACGCGCTGGTCTACGGCCTGAGCCTCTGGGCGGTGGGCCGCGCGGCGCGGGCCCAGCTGCGCGCGGCGCACGTGTCCGGCGTGCTCCAGGCCGCGCTCGCCCTCGGCGTGTTCGCCGACGTGGCGCGGCGGTTGCTCGCGGGCAGCGCGCCGGAGCCGCCCGCGATGATCGGCGTCTCGGCCCTGGCGCTCGCCGCCAACGTGGGCTGCCTCGTCCTCGTCGCCCGCCACCGCCACGGCGGCGCGCACATGAAGGCGAGCTGGATCTTCTCGACGAACGACGTGCTCGCGAACCTGGGCGTCATCGCCGCCGGCGCCCTGGTCGCGTGGACCGGCTCGGCGCTGCCGGACCTGGTGATCGGGACGGCGGTGGCGCTGCTGGTGCTCGCGGGCGCGGTCCGCATCCTGCGGCTGCGGTGAGGGCACGGGCCGACCCAACCGTCACCCCCTCCGCAGATCCTCCACCACCCGCCCGTCCAGCAGGCGGATCACGCGCCGGCAGCGGCCCGCCAGGCGCGCGTCGTGCGTGACGACCAGGAACGCCACGCCGAGCTGCTCGTTCATGGCGCGCATCCGCTCGAACGCGGCATCGGCCGCGGCGGAGTCGAGGTTGCCGGTGGGCTCGTCGGCGAGCACCACCGCCGGCCGCCGGACGAGCGCGCGCGCCAGCGCGACGCGCTGCTGCTGCCCGCCGGAGAGCGCGCCCGCACGCACGCGGGCGTGCCCGGCCAGCCCGAGCGTCCCGAGGAGCTCCTCCGCGCGCGCCACGTGCTCGGGCAGGAGCCGCCCGTGCGCGATGGCGAGCGGGACGGCCACGTTCTCGGCCGCGGTGAGCGCCGGCAGCAGGTGGTGCGACTGGAACACGAAGCCGATCGTCCCGCCGCGCAGCGCGGTGAGCGCGTCCTCGTCGAGCGCTCCCGTGTCGCGGCCGAACACCTCCACCCGGCCGGTGGTGGGCCGGTCGAGCAGCCCCATGACGTTGAGGAGCGTGCTCTTGCCGGAGCCCGAGGGGCCGACGACGGCGGTCAGCTCGCCCGCGTCGATCGCGAGGTCGATGCCGTGGAGGACGGGCGTGACGACCGAACCGCCGAACGCCCGGCTCACCCCGTGCAAGGCGAGCGCGGGTCCGGGCTCAGTCACGGCGGATCGCCTCCGCCGGATCGAGCCGCGCGGCGCGCCGGGCGGGCGTGAACGCGGCGGCGAGGCCGGCCCCGAGCGCCAGCAGCGCCGAGGCCGCGTACAGCGCCGGCGACAGCTGCACCGGGTAGAGCGGCGTGCCGTCGGGGTGGCGGGCGCTGGTCTCGAACACGAGCGCCAGCACGGACCCGATGGCCACGCCCGCCGCCGCGCCCAGCAGCCCGATGACCGCCCCCTGCACCAGGAACAGCCGCTGGACGCCGCCTCGCGAGAGCCCCATGGCGCGGAGGATCCCGATCTGGCGCTGTCGCTGCACCACCGACACCACCAGCACGCTGGCGATGCCGGCGACCGCGGCGAGCCCCACGAACGCCTGGATGGCGCGGGTGGAGCCGCGCTGGGACCGGAGCGCCGCGAGCAACCTCCCGTTCAGGTCCATCCAGCTCTCCACCCGCAGACCGGTCCGCCGCCGGAGGCGATCGGCGACCTCCGCCGCCGCCCACGCGTCGTCGAGCCGGACCTCGAGCGCGCTCGCGCCGGGCAGCGCGTGCAGCGCCTGCGCGCTCCGGTAGGCCGTGAGCACCCAGCGGAGGTTCTGGTCGCGGGTCCCGAGATCGAACAGGCCTGCCACGACGAACGCGCGCGCGCCGGCGGCGGTGGCGACGCGCAGCGTGTCACCGCGGGTGAGGCCCAGCTCCTCCGCCAGCTCGATGCCCACCACCACCTCGGACGGCCCGAGCCTCAGGTCCCCCTCGACCACGCGGCCCGGCAGCGCCACCAGCACGCGCCGGTAGGCCTCCGGGTCCACGCCGATGAGGCTCACCGAGCGGCTCGCCTCACCCCTCGACGCCATGGCCGGACCCGACGCGACCGCCGCCACCGCCCGCACGCCCGGCGCCGCCGAGACCTCGCGCGCCACCGCCTGCCACTGGTCCACGGCGCGCAGGCGCTGGGGCGCGCGCTGCACGTGGCTCACCGCCGCGGCGCCGTCCGGCGAGGGCGGCGTGCGGGGAGCCTCGGGGCGAGGGCGCAGCACCACGTGCGGGAGCGCATCCAGGGTCTGCGCCACCATCCCGCGCTCGACCGCGGCCACCAGCGCGTTCAGGAAGAAGAACACCGCCACGCCGACCGCGGTGCCGCCCACGATGAGCGCGGTCTGGGCGCGGCCCTCCCGCAGGAAGCGGAGCGCGAGGAACAGGTCGAGGCGCATCAGCGCTCCTCGCGCGGGCGCACCCGCTGGCCGAGCAGCGCCTCCACGGCCCCGGTCGCCACCGCCTCGCCCTCGACGAGCCCGCCCGTCACCTCGACCGCGCGCGCGCCGCGCAGCCCGGCGTGCACCGCCGCGCGTTCCAGGCGCCCGCCGCGGACGACGGCGCACCAGGTCGAGCCGTCCGGCGCCTCGCGCAGGCCCTCCGGCGGGATGGCCAGCGCGTCCGGCCGCGCGCCGGTCTCGAGCTCCACCGAGACGGTCTGGTCCGGCACCAGGCCGCGCGGCGGGTCCGGGACCCGGAGCCGGACCTCGCTCGTCCCCCGCGCCGCGTCCACGCCCGGGCCCACCGACGCGACCACGCCGCCGAGCACCACGTCCGGCCACGCGTCGGCGGTGACGCGGGCGGACTGCCCGGGCCGGACCCGCGCCAGGTGGCGCTCGTCCAGCTCCACCGCCACCCGCGCCTCCCCGTCCGCCGCCATCACCAGCAGCGCGCGCCCGGCCGTGACCACGTCCCCCGGCTCCGCCCGCCGCTCGAGCACGAGCCCGTCCGCCGGCGCCCGGATCCGCGCCTCCCGCAGCCGGGCCTCGGCGGTGCGCACCGCCGCTGCCGCCTCCGCGGCGCGCGCGCGCGCCAGCCGGAGCTCGGCCCCCCGCACGTCCTGCTGCGCCGCGAGCGCGGTGGCGCGGCGGCTCCTGGCGCGATCCGCCGCGAGCGCCGCGTCCTCCAGCGCGGCCGGCGCGATCGCCTCCTCCGCGCGGAGCGCCTCGGCGCGCCGCAGCTCGGTCTCGGCGCGCCGGAGCGCCGCGTCCGCCTCGCCCAGGCCGGCCGTCGCCGAGGCCGCCGAGGTCGTCGCGAGCTGCGCCACCCGCGCCTCCGCGGCGCCGAGCGCGGCGCGACGCTCCTCGAGCGTGGCGGCGAGCGCGCCGTCGTCCAGCTCGAGCAGCACCTCGCCCGCGCGGACCCGCGCGCCGCGATCGACGTGGACCGCCCGGACCACCCCCGCCAGCGGGACGCCCAGCTCTGCCCGCGCGGCGGCCAGGACCCGCGCGCTCGCGACCACGGTCTCGCGCAGGCCCATGCGCCGGACCCGGGCCACCGCCACGGGCGGCGGGCGCACGGCCAGCGCCGCGGAGCACGCGGCGGCCAGGACCGCCGC
>NZ_BAZG01000129.1 GCF_000964525.1 Anaeromyxobacter sp. PSR-1 | reverse complement strand
ACACCCGGCCCACGTCGTTGCGCCCGAGGTCCACCAGCATGACGTGCTCGGCGTTCTCCTTCGGGTCGGCGCGCAGCTCGGCCTCCAGCGCCTGGTCCTCGGCCGCGTCCGCGCCGCGCCGGCGGGTGCCGGCGATGGGCCGCAGCGTCACCTCGCCGTCCTCGAGCTTCACCAGCGTCTCGGGCGACGAGCCCACCAGCGCGCGCGGCCCGTCCTTCACGAAGAACAGGTACGGCGAGGGGTTCACGCGGCGGAGCGCCCGGTAGATCTCGAACGGCGGGAGCGAGGTCTCGGCGTCGAAGCGCTGGGAGAGGACGATCTGCTGGCAGTCGCCGGCGGTGACGTACTCCTTGGCGCGCCGCACCGCCGCCTCGAACTCCTCGCGGCGGACCCGCGGCGCGAGCACCGCCGGCGGCCCGGCCCGGCGCGGGCGGCGGTCGGAGAGCGGCCGCGCCAGCACCGCCAGCCGGCGGCGGATGCGGCGGACCGCGTCGGCGTACAGCGCGCGCGGGTCGTCGCCCTCGTCGCAGCGCACCTCGCAGATGACGTGGAGCGAGTGGCGGCGGTTGTCGAAGGCCACCAGCTCGTCGAAGTCCATGAGCAGGACGTCGGGGAAGCCCAGCTCGTCGGCCTTCGCGATGGGGACGCGCGGCTCGAACAGGCGGACCGCGTCGTAGGAGACGTGGCCCATGAAGCCGCCGGAGAAGCGCGGCACGCCCGGCACCCGCACCGCCCGGTGCGTGGCGAGCGCGGCGCGCAGCGCGGCGATCGGATCGCCCGGGTCGCCGAGCTTCCAGCGGATCACCGCCCGCGGGGCCGCGCCCAGGAACGTGAAGCGCGCGCTCCGCTCCCCGCCCTCGACCGACTCGAGGAGGAAGGCGTGCCGCTCGCCGCGGGAGAGCTTCAGGAAGGCCGAGACCGGCGTCTCGGTGTCGGCGTCGATCTCGACGCGGACCGGGACGGCGCGGCCGGGGCTGCAGAGGGAGAGGAAGGTCTGGAGATCGGGCGTGGTCCGCAGCTCAGCGGACTTGCCAAAGACGCACCGTCATGCCGTCACCCTGCGTGCCGGGCCGGGCACCTCGACGGCGTCCTTGGCCACGATCTTGTTCTGGCGGTCGACGAGGACCACGGTGGGCTTGAAGTCGCGGGCCTCGGCCTCTTCCAGCTCGGCGAACGTGGCGAGGATCACCATGTCGCCGGGGCGGTTGAGGTGCGCGGCCGCGCCGTTGATGCAGATGATGCCCGAGCCGCGCTCACCCTTGATCGCGTACGTCTGCAACCGGGTGCCGCGGGTGATGTTCCACACGTGAACGGCCTCGTACTCCCAGATGCCCGCGGCCTCGAGCAGGTCCTCGTCGATGGAGACCGAGCCCTCGTACTCGAGATCCGCGTGCGTCACGGTCGCACGGTGGATCTTCGCCTTGAAGAAGGTCCGACGCATGGCAGGACTCGTTTACTTACATGGTCGGGTCGGTTCGCGCAACACCCGCCGCCCGCCGCCCGGTCCCCCGCACGGCGGAGCGGGACCCGGTCAGTCGTGGAACACGAAGGAGTAGGCCGCGTCCGCCCCGGTGCCGTCCTCCTGGTCGAAGAACTTGGGAACCGTGACGAAGGCGCGGAGCTTCCCGCTCAGCACCATGTGGATGAGCAGCTGGTCGGCGTTGCGCGCGAGCGGGCGCTGCGCCTCCACCAGCTTCCGCGCGGCACCCAGCGTGAACGCGTAGGCGTGGGTGCAGTGGTGCAGCCCCGCCACCCGCAGGTGGTCGCTGAACGGGCGCGGGTGGAACCGGAGGATCTGCGCGGGGGTCCACTTCATGAGGCGCAGCGACGCGCCCACCAGGTAGGCGGCCTGCTTGGCGCGGTGCCGCAGCGTCACGCGCTCGAAGTTGGACCAGCCCAGGTACGCGAGCTCCCAGTCCTCGGGGAGCTGCCGCAGCGCCTCCGGCAGGACCGCCAGGTCGGGGCCGCGGGGCACGACGTCGTCCTCGAACACCAGCACCCGCTGCCAGCCGTTCTCGACCGCGGCCCGGTAGAGCTGCAGGTGGGAGACGGCGCAGGCGATCTGCCCCTGCGACATGGGCTTCGAGTGGCGCGCCGCGCGGCGATCCGCGGCCGCGTCGTAGCCCTCGGCGGCGAGGCGCGCCGGATCGAGCAGCCGCTTGTCCATCCCCTGGTGGAAGCGGTAGTCGAGCCCGGCGAGCCGCGCGCGGACGCGCTCCTGCCGCTCGACCGCGCGCTCGACCGTGACCACGAAGATCCGGTCGAACGCGCGGTGGAGCGCGTCCCAGGCCGCCGCGACGTCCGGCGCCAGGGCGGGCGCCGGCGCGCCCGCGGCGGGCGTCGCCGGCACGGGTCCGCTAGCGGCGGGCGAGCTCGGCATCGACGACTGCGCGGATCTGCTCGAACGGCACCGCGCCTTCCACCTTCACGCCGTTCACGAACATGGTCGGGGTGGCCTGCGCGCCGATGCGGGCGGCCAGCGCCTGGTCCTCGGCGATGCGGGCGCGGCCCCGGCCCGAGCGCCGGGCCGCGTCGAAGCGGGCCACGTCGAGGCCGATCTCGCGGGCGGCGCGCTCGTACAGCGCGTCGGACAGCTCGCGCTGGCTCGCGAACAGCTTCTCGTGCATCTGCCAGAACTTGCCCTGCTCGCGGGCCGCCTCGGCCGCCTCGGCCGCGGGGAGCGCGTTCGGGTGCATGCCGAGCGGCTGGTGCTTCCAGACCACCCGGACCTTGTCGCCGTACGTCTTCTGCACTTGCGCCAGCGTCGGCTCGACGCGCGCGCAGAACGGGCACTGGAAGTCCGAGAACAGCACGATGGTGACCGGCGCCTTCGGGTTGCCGCGGATCGGGTCGTCGGCGCGGACCGCGAGCCCCTGCACCGGCTGGCCGGCGGGCAGCGCCGCCGGGATCACCGCGCCCTGCTGCGGCGCGGCCGGCTTCAGCGCCAGGTTCGCCTGGCAGGCCTGCTCGTAGAAGCCGGGGCCCGCCTTGCCGCCCTTCAGCAGCGCGTCGGCCTTCTTCAGCTCCTCCTCCACCACCGGGCGCATCCGCTCGAGCGGGAGCGCGCCCACCACCTGGCGGCAGTTGAAGAACATGGTCGGCGTGCCGTTCGCGCCCACGCTGTTCGCGAGCTGCTGGTCGGCCGCGATCCGGTCGGCGCCCTTGCGCGCCGCCACCGCCGCCTGGAACTTGCGCAGGTCGAGGCCGAGCTCCTTCGCGTACTGCTCGTAGGTCGCGGGCGAGAGCGCCTGCTGGTTCGCGAACAGCTTCTCGTGCATCGGCCAGAACTTGCCCTGGTCGCGGGCCGCCTCGGCGGCGATGGCCGCCGGCAGCGCGTTCGGGTGGAAGGAGAGCGGCTGGTGCTTCCACACGATCCGCACCTGGCCCGGGTACGCCTCCTCGAGCTGCTTCAGGGTGGGCTCGACGCGGGAGCAGAACGGGCACTGGAAGTCGGAGAACAGCACCACCGTCAGCTTCGCGTCGGCCGGGCCGCGGGCCGGGTCGTCGGCGCGCAGCGGGACCTTGGCGTAGGTGGCGGGCGGCGCGGCCGGGGGGGCGGCCGGGGCCGGCGCGGCGGCCGACGGCGCGCCGGCGGTCGGGGGCGGCACGGTGCCGGGCAGGAACACCGGGGCGGTCGCGCCGCGCTCGATGGTCTTCGCGTACACCTGCGCGGCCGGCGTGCCGGACCGGACGAGCTGCTCGGCCTTGCGGAGCTCCTCGTCGATCACGGTGCGGAACGCCTCGATGGGCTGCGCGCCGGCGATCTTCCGGCCGTTCACGAAGAAGGTCGGGGTGGCGGGGGCGCCCAGGCCGACCACCAGCTTCTGGTCGCGCTCGATGCGGGCGCGGTGGGTGCCGGACTGCATCGCCTCGCGGACCTTGGCGACGTCGAGGCCCAGCTCGCCGGCGGCCTTCTCGATGGCGGCCTGGTCGAGCGCGGGGGCCGAGTCGAACAGCTTGTCGTGCAGCGCCCAGAACTTCTCGTCGCCGCCCTGCGCCCGCGCCTCCTCGGCGGCGAGCGCGGCCGGCATGGCCTGCGGGTGGAACGAGAGCGGGTTGTGCTTGAACACGAAGCGCACCTTGCCGCGGTACGCCTCCTCGACCTGCTTCATGGTGGCCGCGCCGCGCTTGCAGTACGGGCACTGGAAGTCCGAGGACTCGACGATCGTGACGAGCGCGTCGGCCGGGCCGCGCACCGGCGAGTCGTCGGCGGGCACCTTGTAGACGGCCTTCGGATCCTCCACCGGACGCGCGCGCGTGGGCGCGCCCACGGGCGCCCGGGAGGGCCTGCCGCCCGCGTCCCACGAGCCGCGCCCGACGAACCCGATCGCGAACCCGATGACGAGCGCGACCACCCAGCTCACGTGCTTCATGTGTCCCGTCTCCCTTCCAGCCAAGTCAGAGCCACCGCAGATATCAGGATCGCCCCGGGTGGACAACGCGCCGGCACCTCGCCGCGACGCCAGGCCGAACACCGGACCTTCCGGCGAATTCCCCGCCCCGGGTGTGGGGCCCCCTAGAGGCCGATCCGCGCCACCGCCAGCAGCTGCACCTCACCGTCGGTCCGCCGGTCGTCCGGCGCCGGCGCGCGCCGCGTGAAGCCCTGCCAGCGCGCCACCGCCTCGAACACGACCGCCCGCCCGAACGCCGCCCAGCCGGCCGAACCTTCGGCGGCGGCGTACAGATCCGCCTTCTCCCACAGCTTCAGCACCTCGGCCTGCGCCGACAGGATGGGGCCGGCGGGATACTCCACCGTGTAGCGGAGCCGGGCGGCGCTCGCCGCGTGCACCTGCTCCGACTCGGTGGTCGCGCCGGCGCCGGGCAGGTGCGCGCGCCCGAGGTAGCGCACATGCACCATCTCCACCGGTGCGGCCAGGTAATCGAGGCGCGCCTGGTAGCCCACCGTCACGTTCCCTTCCACCGAGGGCAGCGTGCCGAGCTGGACCAGCGACTGGAGCGCGAGCCCCGGGGCGCGCGCCGCCTCGACGCGGCCGAGCACGAAGCGGAACTCGGGGTAGCCGATCGCCCAGGCCGCCTCGACCTCGCCGTCGGACGGCACGAAGATCCGGTCCTCGCCGCCGGCGAGCACGCGCGCGCGCAGCCGCACCGCCTGCGAGAGCCGGCCCGGGAACCAGCCCTCGGCCCGCGCGCCGACCAGGATCAGGAACGGCGGGTTGTGCTCCCCGCGGTCGATCTCGAACCCGCCGAAGCGCCCGGCGACGCCGGTCGAGAGCCCGGCGGTCCAGCCGTCCGCGTCCCCGGGGGCGGGGAGCGGCTGGGCGGCGGCGGGCGCGGCGGCCAGGGCGGTCAGGGCGGCGAGGCCGAGCGCCGCGGAGGCGAGGGATCGCATGGGCTAGAAACGGAAGCTGGCGCCGCCGCGCACGAGCAGCGGCAGGCCGTAGCGCCCGGCGAGCGGCGCGCCGGTGTCGGCCTCGGCGAACAGCCCGAACGCGCCGGTGAGCCGGACCTCGGTGGAGAGGCCGACCAGCAGCCAGCGCCAGCGCATGCCGTCGCCGCGCGAGTTGGAGGCGTCGAAGGCGACGCGGACCTGGAACGGGAGGCGCGGGAGCTGGTAGCGCGCGCCGGGTCGGAAGCCGAAGTGGGTGTCGGGCTCGAGGCCGAGCGTCAGGCCCGCCTCGAGGCGCAGGCCGGTGTCGGCCAGCTCCAGCCCCGGCACGGCCTCGATCTCCAGGACGCCGGCCTGGCCGTGGTCGAGGCCCAGCTCGCCGCCGCCGCCCAGCGACGCGAGGACGGAGAAGCCGGTCGGGCCCGGCGCCGGCTCCGCGGCGGCGGCCGCGGCGGGGAGGGCGCAGGCGAGCGCGAGCGCGATCGCGAACGGCGCGCGCGCGGCGGCGGCGCGCGCGCCGAGGACGGTGGATGTGCGCATGGCGGACAAGCTACCCCCCGATCGCGCCGGGCTCAAGGAAGCGCCCGGCCGGACCGCCCGTTGCCGCGGCCGGCGCGAGCGGCTAAAGGGAGACGCGCATGGCGCTCACCGAACGGATGCCCGCGCCCGCGCGCACCCTCGACACCTCGGGGCGCCTGTGCCCGTTCCCGATCGTCGAGACCGCGAAGGCGGTGAAGGCGATGGACGCGGGGGCGGTGCTGCTCGTCATCGCCACCGACCCCGGCATCGCGCTCGACATGCCGATGTGGTGCAAGGCGACGCGGAACGAGCACCTCGGGACGTTCCAGGACGGCGCGGCCTGGAAGAGCTTCGTGCGGAAGCGCGCCCGCTGAACGGCGGCCCGCGGCGCGCGCCGCCGGGCCTGGAAGGCGACATGAAGAAGCAGGGCAAGGCGATCGGACTGATCTCCGGCGGGCTCGACTCGACGCTGGCGCTGGCGCTCGTCCGCGGGCAGGGCATCGAGGTGAAGGCGGTGAACTTCTACACCGGCTTCTGCATCACCGAGACGCAGCGCCGGAAGGGCGGCCGCCCCGACGGCACCGTCCCGCAGAACGAGGCGCTCCGCGCCGCCGCCGACCTCGAGGTGGAGATCGAGTACGTG
Source organism: Anaeromyxobacter sp. PSR-1 (assembly GCF_000964525.1). GTDB lineage: Bacteria > Myxococcota > Myxococcia > Myxococcales > Anaeromyxobacteraceae > Anaeromyxobacter. The sequence goes on along the minus strand of NZ_BAZG01000129.1, from coordinate 5,825 downwards.
GACATCTCCGGCCCGGGCTACTTCGACATGCTCGTGAACCCGCGCTGGGGCTACGGCGCGAACGCGAACCCCTGCGTGGACTGCCGCGTGTTCATGATGCGCAAGGCGAAGGAGATCATGGAGGCGGAGGGCGCCGACTTCATCTTCACCGGCGAGGTGCTCGGCCAGCGCCCCAAGAGCCAGCGCCGCGACACGCTGCGGATCATCGAGCGCGAGAGCGGGCTCGACGGTCGCCTGCTGCGCCCGCTGTCGGCGAGGCTCCTGCCCCCGACCATCCCGGAGCAGGAGGGGATCGTGGACCGCGAGCGGCTGCTCGACATCAGCGGCCGCGGCCGCACCCGGCAGATGGCGCTCGCCGAGGAGCTGGGGATCTCGGAGTGGCCGCAGCCGGCGGGCGGGTGCTGCTACCTGACCGACGAGGCGTTCTCGCGGAAGTTCTTCGACGTGCTCGACGCGCGCGAGGCGCGGGGCGAGCCGCGGAAGCTGGAGCGCGAGGACGTGGTGCTGCTCTCCACCGGCCGGCACTTCCGGCTCTCGCCGCGCGCGAAGCTCATCGTCGGGCGCACCGAGGTGGAGAACGCGCTGCTCGAGCACCACGTGGAGGGGCGCGCCCGGGTGGAGGCGCGCGACGTGCTCGGGCCGGTGGCCCTGGTCGAGGGCGTGCCGACCTGGGAGGAGCGCCAGCTCGCCGCGCGCATCGTGGCGCGCTACGGGAAGGGCAAGGACGCCGGGCGCGTGGTGGTGGAGTGGCGGGAGGGCGACCTGGTCGAGACCTACGAGGTCGAGCCCGAGCACGACGAGGCGCGCGTCGAGGCGATGCGCATCTAGGCCGCGCGCCGGCCCGCGCGTCCGCACCCGGCGTTGACCGCGGTCAACGCCCCACCGCCGCGTCGGGGCGTCCCGCGAACCACCGGGTTGTCCCGCGCGCCGTTCCGATCGAGCATGGTGGCCCCACGGCTGCGTTTTCCGGGCGCAGTCGAGATTCTCCCATCTCGAGGTGACGCATGGCGGCGAAGCGCATCTACGCCTTCGGCGGCGGCAAGGCCGAGGGGAACAAGGACATGAAGGACCTGCTCGGCGGGAAGGGCGCCGGGCTGGCGGAGATGTCGAACATCGGCATCCCGGTGCCGCCCGGCTTCACCATCACCACCGAGGTCTGCGCCGAGTACTACAAGGCCGGCCAGAAGCTGCCGAAGGCGCTCGAGCCCGAGCTGAAGGCCGCGCTGCGCAAGGTGGAGGCGCTCACCGGCAAGGGCTTCGGCGACCCGTCCGACCCGCTGCTCGTCTCGGTCCGCTCCGGCGCGCGCGCGTCGATGCCCGGCATGATGGACACGGTCCTCAACCTCGGGCTGAACGACGCCACGGTGGAGGGGCTGGCGGCCCGCGCGTCCGATCCGCGCTTCGCCTGGGACAGCTACCGCCGCTTCGTGGCCATGTTCGGCGACGTGGTGCTGGGCCTCAAGCCCGAGCGGAAGGAGGACCGCGATCCGTTCGAGGTGATCCTCGAGGCGAAGAAGCACGCGCACGGCGTGAAGTACGACAAGGACCTGCCGGTCGAGGCGCTGCGCGAGCTGGTGTCCGAGTTCAAGGCGGAGATCCGGCGGCGCAAGGGCGTCGAGTTCCCCGAGGCGCCGCAGGAGCAGCTCCTCGCCGCCATCGGCGCCGTCTTCCGCTCCTGGAACAACGACCGGGCCATCGCCTACCGGCAGCTGAACGGCATCCCCGCCGAGTGGGGCACCGCGGTCTCGGTCCAGTCGATGGTGTTCGGGAACATGGGCGACGACTCCGGCACCGGCGTCGCGTTCACCCGCAACCCCGCCACCGGCGAGGACGAGTTCTACGGCGAGTTCCTGGTGAACGCGCAGGGCGAGGACGTGGTCGCGGGCATCCGGACCCCGCAGAAGATCTCCGAGCTGAAGGAGCGGTGGCCGGAGGTGGCGCGGCAGCTCGAGGCCGCGCGCGAGACGCTGGAGCGCCACTACCGCGACATGCAGGACATCGAGTTCACCATCGAGCGCGGGCGGCTCTACCTGCTGCAGACGCGCAACGGCAAGCGCACCGGCCTCGCGGCGGTGCGCATCGCGGTGGAGATGGCCGAGGAGCGGCTCATCGGGCGCGACGAGGCGGTGCTGCGCGTCGAGCCGGAGGCGCTCAACCACCTGCTCCGTCCGGTGTTCGACGCCGAGGCGAAGGCCGCGGCGGCGAAGGGCGGGCGCGGGCTCGCGAAGGGGCTCCCGGCCGGCCCGGGCGCCGCCAGCGGCAAGCTGGTGTTCTTCGCGCAGGACGCGGCGGCGTGGCACGCGCGCGGCGAGCCGGTGATCCTGGCCCGCCACGAGACCAGCCCGGAGGACATCCGCGGCATGGCCGCGGCGGAGGGCTTCCTCACCGCGTTCGGCGGCATGACCTCGCACGCGGCGCTGGTGGCGCGGCAGATGGGCAAGGTCGCCATCGTCGGCTGCGGCGCGATCTCGTTCGACTACCACGCGCGCACCATGACGGTGGAGACCGCCGCCGGCCCGAAGGTGCTGAAGGAGGGCGACTGGCTCTCCATCGACGGCACCGCCGGCGAGGTGATCGAGGGCCGCCTCGACACGCGGCCGTCGGAGGTGATGGCGGTGCTGGTGGAGCGCAGCCTCGACCCGAAGGACGCGCCCACCTACCAGCGCTTCGCGAAGCTGCTCTCCTGGGCCGACGCGGCCCGGCGCCTGCGGGTGCGGGCCAACGCGGACCAGCCGGACCAGGCGCGCGTCGCGGTCGCGTTCGGGGCGCAGGGCATCGGCCTGTGCCGCACCGAGCACATGTTCTTCGGCGAGGGGAAGATCGGCCCGATGCGCGAGATGATCGTGGCCGAGACGCACGACGACCGCCGCAAGGCGCTCGCGAAGCTGCTGCCGGTCCAGCGCGAGGACTTCCGCGGGCTGTTCCTGGAGATGGCGGGGCGGCCCGTGACCATCCGGACGCTGGATCCGCCGCTGCACGAGTTCCTGCCGCACGAGGAGCAGGGCGTGGCGCAGCTGGCCCACGACACCGGGCGGAGCGTCGAGGAGATCCGCGCGCAGATCGCGGACCTGGTCGAGTCGAACCCCATGCTCGGCCACCGCGGCTGCCGGCTCGGCATCAGCCACCCCGAGATCACCGAGATGCAGGTGCGCGCCATCTTCGAGGCGGCCTGCGACGCCGCCGAGCAGGGCGTGAAGGTCGAGCCGGAGGTGATGATCCCGCTCGTCGCGTCGGTGAAGGAGCTGGACGACCAGGCCGGCGTGGTGCGGCGGGTGGCGGAGGACGTGTTCGCCCGGCGCGGCCGCAAGGTGCGCTACCTCGTGGGGACGATGATCGAGGTGCCGCGCGGCGCGATCACCGCCGGCGAGATCGCGCGCACCGCCGAGTTCTTCTCCTTCGGCACGAACGACCTGACCCAGACCACGTTCGGCCTGTCGCGCGACGACACCGGCCCGGTGCTGCAGACCTACCTCGCGAAGGAGATCCTGCCCGTCGACCCGTTCGTCTCGGTGGACCAGGACGGCGTGGGCGCGCTCATGAAGATCGCGGTCGCCGGCGGGCGGGCCACCCGGCCAGGCCTGAAGCTCGGCATCTGCGGCGAGCACGGCGGCGATCCCGCCTCGGTGGAGTTCTGCCACCGCATCGGGCTCGACTACGTCTCCTGCTCGCCCTACCGGCTCCCCATCGCGCGGCTCGCCGCGGCGCAGGCGGCGCTCCGCGAGCGCGCGCAGGAGAAGAAGGTGGCCGCGGCGGGGAGCGCGAAGCGGGCGCGGAACGGGAAGGCGAAGCCCGCGGGCGCCGCGAAGGCGCCGGCGCGGCGCGCGCGGAACGCCGCGATCGCGGTCCCGCGGGCGCGCAAGGGTGCCGGGCGCCGCCCGAGAGCGCGCGCGTAGCGGAGGACATCGGATCGGGGAGCGTGCCCGGGCGAGGCGGTGGTCCTCGCCCGCACGCTCCGTATTTTGACGCGGGCGGCCGCGTGGGGCACACTGCGCACGTCTCCCGCCTCCGGTCCGATGAAGCACTCCAAGCTCTCCGTCTGGCTCCTCCCCGCGAGCGCGCTCGTGCTCGCGGGACTGGCCGCCCCGCGCCCCGAGCCCGCCCACGCGGCGGCCCCGGCGGCGAGCGCCGCGGCCGGGACCCCTACCTCCACCCCGGCCCCCGCCGAGCGCCCACCGCCGCTCGGGGAGCCCCGCTACGACGCCGCGCTGGGCCGATGGGTCGCGCCGCTCGGGCAGGGGCGGGCGGTGCTGACGATCGACCCGCGGCTGCAGGCGCGCCTCGAGCGCACGCTCGCGTCGAACGCCGTGCCCTGGGGCGTGACCGTCCTGCTCGAGCCCGCCACCGGCCGCGTGCTCGCGATGGCGGAGCACTCCGAGGCCGAGCCCGCGCGCAAGGGGCTCGCGCGCACGGCCATGGCGCCCGCCGCCAGCATCTTCAAGATCGTGACCGCCGCGGCGCTGCTCGAGCGCGGCGTCCGCCCCGACGACGAGGTCTGCTACCACGGCGGCAAGCGCCGCCTGCAGCCCAAGCTCCTCGCCGACGATCCGCGCCGCGACAGCCGCTGCATGAGCCTCACCTCCGCGCTCGGCCACAGCGCCAACGTGGTGTTCGCGAAGCTCGCCGGCCGCGACCTCGGGGCCGCCGAGCTGCGCACCGCCGCCGGCCGGTTCCTGTTCGGCGAGCCCATCCCCTTCGCGCTGCCCGTGGACGTCTCGCCCGCGCCCATCCCAGACGATCCCTTCGAGCTCGCCAACACCGCCGCCGGCTTCGGCCCCGTGCGGCTCTCGCCGCTGCACGCCGCGCTCCTCGCCGCCACCGTGGCGAACGGCGGCGTGTTCGTGCCCCCGTCGCTGGTGGAGGAGGCCGACGGCGCCACGCCGCCCGTGCCCCCCGCGCCGTGGCGCGTGATCGACGAGCAGGTCGCCGGCGCGCTCGCCGACGCCATGCGCAGCACCGTGACCGAGGGCACCGCCCGCAAGGCGTTCCGCCGCGGCGGCCCCGGCTCGCTCCGCGGCGTGGAGGTCGCCGGCAAGACCGGCTCGCTCACCCATCCGTCCCCCTACCGCGACTACTCGTGGTTCGTCGGCTACGCGCCCATGGACCGCCCCGAGGTCGCCGTCGCGACGCTGGTGGTGAACGGCCAGAAGTGGCGGACCCGCGCGACGGCCGTGGCCCGCGAGGCGCTCGAGGCGTACTTCGCGAACCGGGTGGCCAGCGCCGCCGCGCCCGGCCTGCGGACCGCGAAGGCGCCCGCGCCCTGATTCATCCCGAGCGCCGCCTGCCGGCGTAGGCGTCCACGAGCGCGTCCCCGAGGACCCGCCGGGCTTCCTCCAGATTGTGCCCCCGGCAACGGATCCGGAGGTTCTCGACCGTCGAGGCCCCGCCGAGCGCCCGCGGCACGACGTGGTCGAGCTCGAGCTGATGCGTGGAGCCGCACGGCTCGCCCGAGGCGAGGACGAAGGTGCACCGCCCGCCGTCCCGCTCCCAGACCTCGCGCCGGACGTGGGCGGGGATGTGGTCCCGCCTGGAGGGACGAACGTTCTTCCGCGGCTTCGCCGTGAGCCCCTTGCGGCGTGAGCGCTCGGAGAGGAGCAGGTCCAGCGCCGCCTCGAGGACGTCCTCGCGGGTGGCGCCGGGCATGGAGTGGGAGAGCGCGTCCCGGGCGGCGTCGAGCTTCTTCAGGAATGCCTTGGACACGGTGAGATGCATGCGGGCCTGATCGGAGGCGAGCCAGTCCACCGAGCTGGGCTTCGCGACCGGTACCGCGACGCAGGCCGCCTGCGGAACCGGCGGGGCCGGATCGGTGGCAGGCGACGCGGGCGGCG
>NZ_BAZG01000130.1 GCF_000964525.1 Anaeromyxobacter sp. PSR-1 | reverse complement strand
CGTCGCGCACCGGGCTCGCCGCGCTCGCCGGCGGCCGCCGCTTCGACCTCGTCTCGATGGGCCACGTCCTCAACGAGCTGTGGAAGGGGCAGGACGAGGACCGGCGGCGCGCCGAGCTGCTCGAGGAGGCGCTCGGGCTGGTGGCGCCGGGCGGCTCGCTCCTGGTGATCGAGCCGGCGCTCCGCGACACCTCGCGGGCGCTCCTGCGCGTGCGCGACCTGCTGGTGGAGCGCGGCGCCGCCGTGCGCGCCCCGTGCCTGTTCCGCGGCCCCTGCCCGGCGCTGCTGCGCGAGACCGACTGGTGCCACGCCGAGCGGCCGGTGGACCCGCCGCCGCTCGTCGCGCAGATCGGGAAGGCGGCCGGGCTGCGCAAGGAGGCGGTGAAGATGAGCTACCTCGTGGTCGCGCCGCCGGGCGAGGCCTGGCAGGCGCCGCCGGCCGGCCGGGTGTTCCGCATCGTCTCCGAGCCGCTGCCGTCGAAGGGCCGCCTGCGCTACATGGGCTGCGGCCCCGAGGGCCGGATGGGCCTCAGCCTGCAGGAGAAGCACGTCCGCCTCGAGAACCGCGCCTTCGAGCGGCTGCTCCGCGGCGACGTGGTGGAGGTGACCGGGGCCGAGCCGCGCGGCGACGGGCTGGCGCTCGGCGAGGCGTCCACGGTGAAGGTGCTCGCGCCGGCCGGGCGGCCGGTCCCGCCGCCGCGCGGCGAGGGCTGACCGCTACTTCGCCGGCTCCGCCGCGCGCCGCGAGGCGCGGAACAGCTCCGAGAAGACCTCCTCGAGCGGCGGGTCCTCCACGGTGAGGTCGGTCACCGGCATGGCCGCGAGCAGCCGCGCCACCACCGCCGAGACCTCCTCCGCCGCCACCTGCAGCGTGGCGCTCCCGGGCTCCGCCGACACGACCTGGCCGAAGCGCGCCAGCTCGCCGCCCGACGGCGCCGCGCCGTTGCCGCTCGCCAGCCGCAGCACGATCCGCTTGTCCGGGCGGACCCGGTGCGCGAGCGCCCGCAGGTCGCCGTCGTAGATGATCCGGCCGTGGTCGATGACCACCACCCGCGGGCAGAGCTGCAGCACGTCCTCCATGTAGTGGCTGGTCAGGATCACCGAGGCGCCGAAGCGCTCGTTGTACGCCTTCACGAACTGGCGCACGGTGGCCTGCATGGAGACGTCGAGCCCGATGGTGGGCTCGTCGAGGAACAGCACCCGGGGCCGGTGCAGCAGCGCCGCGGCGAGCTCGCACTTCATCCGCTCGCCCAGCGAGAGCTGGCGGGTGGGCTTCTGCACGAGCGTCCCGAGCTCGAGGAGCTCGGTCAGCTCCGCCACCGTCTCCTGGAACTGCGCCCGCGGGATGTCGTAGACGGCGCGGTTCAGCTCGAACGTCTCGGCGGGCGGCAGGTCCCAGATCAGCTGCTGCTTCTGGCCCATCACCAGCGTGATGGCCTTCAGGAAGGCCGGCTCGCGGCGGCGCGGCACGTGCCCGGCCACCGTCACCTCGCCGGCGGTGGGGTGCAGCAGGCCGGAGAGCATCTTCAGGGTGGTGGTCTTGCCCGCCCCGTTCGGCCCCAGGAATCCCACCCGCTCGCCTTCACCTACCGAGAAGTCGATGCCGTCCACGGCGCGGACCGTCTCGTAGGTGCGGTGGAACAGCGCGCGCACCGCGGCGGCCAGGCCGGGTGGGCGCCGGGCGACGCGGTAGTGCTTGGCGAGGGCGCGGACCTGGATCACGGGGGCGAGATATTGCGGCCCGGACCTCCCGGGGGCAACCCCCGTGTCGCGCGGCCGGTTACCATGCGTTCATGGCCGCCACGAAGAAGAAGCGCCCGGTCACCAAGACCGGCCGTCCCCGCGCCCGCAAGGGGGTGACGCTGAAGCCGACCGAGCTGGGCGCCCAGCAGGTGGCGCTCGCCGAGCGGCCGCCGGAGCTGGAGGCGCTGGCGCGCGCGGTGGAGGCGGACGGCGGGGCGGTGCTGGCCGCCTACCGCGAGCCGCTGGGCGGCCACCCGCTGCTGTTCGTGGCGCTGCCGGTCGAGAAGGTGGAGCGCACCGCGTTCCAGCGCGACGTGTCCGACGCGCACGTGCGGAAGCTCACCCTCGCCATGGACAAGACCCGCCGGTACCTCGACCCCATCGTCGCGGTGCGCGAGGGCGACCGGTACCTCACGCCGAACGGCGGCCACCGGCTCACGGCGCTGAAGGAGCTCGGCGCCCGGACCGTGCTGGCGCTGCTCGTGCCGGAGCGCGAGGTCGCGTACCAGATCCTCGCGCTCAACATCGAGAAGGCGCACAACCTCCGCGAGAAGGCGCTCGAGGTGGTGCGCATGTACCGCGACCTCGCCGGCGCGCTCGACCCGAAGGAGAGCGAGATGGCGCTCGAGTTCGAGGAGCCGGCGCTCGTCACGCTCGGCTTCGCCTACGAGCAGCGGCCGCGCCTCTCCGGCGGCGCCTACGCGCCCATCCTCCGGAAGGTGGACGCGCTCTCCGACGACGAGCTCTCCCGGGCGCTGGCCGAGCGCGAGCGGCGCGCGTCGGTGCTGCTCGCGTTCGACGACGCGGTGGGCGAGGCGGTGGCGCGGCTCAAGGCGCGCGGCTTCGACTCGCCCTACCTCAAGAACTTCGTGGTGGCGCGGGTGAACCCGCTCCGCTTCATGAAGGGCGCGGCGCCGCCGTTCGACGAGCTGTTCGCGCAGATGACGAAGCGCGCCCAGGGGATGGACCCCGGCAAGATCAAGAGCGAGGACGTGGCGCGGAGCGGCGGCGCGCCGGAGGCGGAGTAGCGGCCGGGATCAGCGGCGCTGGGCGCGGGTCTCGGTGTGCGCCAGGACCAGGCGGCGCTCCAGCTCGCCCCCGATGGTGGCGAGCGTCTCCTCGTCCACGTGGTCCTCCGCGTAGGGGAACACCTCGCGCTCCTCCCAGCGGACGTGCCGCTCCAGCAGCTCGGCGAACGCGGTCAGCGCGGCGCGGAGCTCCGGCGGGCGGGCCGTCCGCGCGCTGTCGAGCAGCCTCGTCAGCTCTGCGTGCTCCGAGCCGAGCCGGTGGAGGTCGGCGCCGGTGAGGTGGCGCCCGAGCACGTCCTCCTCGGTGCGGCTGTGCGTCCGGAAGACCTGCTCGTCGAAACGCCGCGCCAGGGCGAGGAGCCCCGGAAGGTCCTTCGGGGCGCCCGCGCTCTCCGGGTGGCCGGCCAGCCCCATCTTGAGCTGGAACGCGACCAGCATGGCCTGGTGGTGCTCGCTCGAAAGTGGCTTCAGCTGGCGGGAGCGCCTCATGGATGAATCGTGCCCGGCCCCCCTGACGTGCGCAAGGGCGCCCGCCGGCTCCATCCCCCACACCCCGATCCCCCGCGGGGGGAGGAGCGGTCCTTGGTTGACGCTTCGCGCCATGCTCACTAAATCTGGCCAGGCAACCGACCGATTCCCGAGTCAACCGGAGCTGCGCTCATGGGCATGAACGGTTCTCCTCCGCCCGGCCGGCGGGCCGCGGTCGTGGCCGGCCTCCGCACGCCGTTCGTCAAGGCGGGCACCGACTTCAAGGACCTCTCCGCCACCGATCTCGGCGCGCTGGTGGTGAACGAGCTGGTGGTGCGGAGCGGACTTTCGCCGAAGGCCTTCGACTCCGTGATCTTCGGCCAGGTCATCCCCTCGCCGACGGTCACGCTCATCGGCCGCGAGATGGTCCTGCGCACCCAGCTGCCGCGGAGCGTGCAGGCGCACACGGTGGCGCGCGCCTGCGCCACCTCCATCCAGGCGGCCACCGACGCGGCCGACCAGATCCGGCTCGGCCACTCCGACTGCGCCATCGCCGGCGGCGCCGAGTCCGTCTCCGACGCGCCCATCTTCGCCTCGCGCCCGCTGGCCCAGGCGCTGGTGGAGCTGAGCCGCGCGCGGACGCTCGCCGACCGCGCCCGCATCCTCGCCGGCCTGCGCCCGAAGGACTTCACGCCCACGCCGCCCGCGCTCAAGGAGCCCACCACCGGGCTCACCATGGGCGAGAGCGCCGAGAAGATGGCGCAGGTGAACGGCATCTCGCGCGCCGCGCAGGACCGGCTCGCGTACGAGAGCCACCGCCGCGCCGCCGAGGCCTGGGACGCGGGCCGCTTCGACGAGGAGGTCATGCACGTCCCGGTGCCGCCCCGCTACGACCACGTGGCGGCGCGCGACAACATCGTGCGCAAGGACACCACCGTCGAGGCGCTCGCGAAGCTCCGCCCGGTGTTCGATCGCAAGTACGGGACCATCACCGCCGGCAACGCCTCGCCGCTCACCGACGGCGCGGCCGCGCTCGTGCTCATGAGCGAGGAGCGGGCGAAGGCGCTCGGGATCCGGCCGCTCGGGTTCGTGAAGGCCTACGCCTACGCCGCGCTCGACCCGCGCGACCAGCTGCTGCAGGGGCCGGCCTACGCGGCGCCGGTGGCGCTGGAGCGGGCCGGGCTCCGGCTCGCCGACATGGACCTCGTGGACATGCACGAGGCGTTCGCCGCGCAGGTGCTGTCCAACCTGCAGGCGTTCGCCTCGAAGGACTTCGCCGAGCGGGAGCTGGGCCGGGCCGAGCCGCTCGGCGAGGTGGACCCGGCCAGGCTGAACGTGAACGGCGGCTCGATCGCGCTCGGCCACCCGTTCGCCGCCACCGGCGCGCGCATGATCCTGCAGACGCTCCGGGAGCTGGGGCGCCGCGGCGGGCAGCACGCGCTCCTCACGGTGTGCGCGGCGGGCGGCCTGGGCGCGGCGGTGGTGCTCGAGCGGGAGTGACTCGCCCCCGGCGCCCGCCCCGCGCGGCGCGCCGGCGTGCACGGAGGGACGCATGATGTCGGCTGAGGCGATGACGGCGGGCCAGGGCGCGTCGCGGTACTTCCGCGTGGAGGTCGCCGGCGGCGTGGCCACGCTGGTGCTCGACGAGCCGGGCGAGCGCGTGAACACCGTGCACCCCGAGGCGATGCGGGAGTTCGCCGCCCACCTCGACCGGCTGGAGAAGGACGAGGCGGTCAAGGCGATCGTCGTCGCGAGCGGCAAGCCCGACGTGTGGGTGGCCGGCGCGAAGGTCGAGCTGATGCAGGGCGCGAAGGACGCCGCCGAGGCGGAGCGGCTCTCGCGCGACGGGCAGGCGCTGTTCGACCGCGTGGAGCGCTGCCGGAAGCCGGTGGTGGCCGCCATCCACGGCGCCTGCCTGGGCGGCGGGCTGGAGTGGGCGCTCGCGTGCCACTACCGCGTCGCCACCGACCACCCGAAGACCTCGCTCGGCCTGGTCGAGGTGCAGCTCGGGCTCATCCCGGGCGGCGGCGGGACCCAGCGGCTCCCGCGGCTCATCGGCATCCAGCCGGCGCTCGACCTCATCCTGGCCGGCAAGACCGTGAAGGCGAGGAAGGCGCTGAAGCTCGGCCTGGTGGACGAGGCGGTCCCGCCGCCGCTCCTGCTGCAGGTGGCGCGGGAGCGCGCCGCCGCGCTCGCCTCGGGCAAGCTGCGCCGCGCCGCGCGCCGGGCCGGCGGCGCGGTGGAGCGCGTCACCCGCGCCGCGCTGGAGGAGAACTTCCTCGGCCGCGAGGTGCTGTTCCGGCAGGCGCGCAAGCTCACCCTCGCGAAGACGAAGGGGCACTACCCGGCGCCGCTGCGCGCGCTCGAGGCCATCGAGCACGGGTACGCGAAGGGCTTCGAGAAGGGGCTGGAGAAGGAGGCCGAGCTGTTCGGGAAGCTCGCCATGACGCCGGAGGCCCGCCGGCTCATGGAGATCTTCTTCGCCACCACCGCGCTCAAGAAGGACAACGGGGTGGACGACCCGGCGGTGAAGGCGCGCCCGGTCTCGGCGGTGGGCGTGCTGGGCGGCGGCCTGATGGGCGGCGGGATCGCCTACGTGACCGTGAACGCCGGCCTGCCGGTGCGCCTGCGCGAGCGGGACGACGCCGCCGCCGCGCGGGGCGTGGCGGCGGTCCGCGGCATCCTCGACGAGCGGGTGAAGCGCCGGTCCATCGACCGGCTGGAGCGCGCCGAGAAGCTCCGCCTGCTCACCACCACCACCGACTGGTCCGGCCTGGAGCGGGTGGACGTGCTCGTCGAGGCGGTGTTCGAGGACCTCTCGCTGAAGCAGGAGATGGTGCGCGCGTTCGAGGCGGTGAACCCGGCCGGCATCTTCGCCTCCAACACCTCCTCCATCCCCATCGCCCGCATCGCCGAGGCGTCCCGCCACCCCGAGACCGTGCTCGGGATGCACTACTTCTCGCCGGTCAACAAGATGCCGCTGCTCGAGGTGATCGTCACCCCGCGCACCGCGCCGGAGGCGACCGCCACCGCGGTGGCGCTCGGCAAGAAGCAGGGCAAGACGGTGATCGTGGTGCGCGACGGGCCCGGCTTCTACACGAGCCGCATCCTCGCGCCCTACATGAACGAGGCGGCCCATCTCCTGGTGGAGGGCGCGGCCATCGAGGACCTGGACCGGGCCCTGGTGGCGTTCGGGTTCCCGGTGGGCCCCATCACGCTGCTCGACGAGGTGGGCATCGACGTCGGCGACAAGGTCGGCAAGATCCTGCAGGAGGCGTTCGGGGCGCGCATGGCGCCGCCGGGCGCGCTGCACGACGTGGTGAAGGCGGGGCGCCTCGGCCGCAAGAACGGCAAGGGCTTCTACACGTACGGCGGCAAGGAGAAGCGGGTGGACGAGACCGTCTACGACCTGCTGCCCGGCGGCCGCCGCCGCAAGCGCGTCGCCGCCGACGAGATCCAGGAGCGGCTGGTGCTGCAGCTCGTGAACGAGGCGGTGCGCTGCCTGGGCGAGGGCATCCTGCGCTCGGCGCGCGACGGCGACGTCGGCGCGGTGTTCGGCCTGGGCTTCCCGCCGTTCCGCGGCGGGCCGTTCCGCTGGGCCGACGCGGTGGGCACGAAGGCGCTGCTCGACCGGATGGAGCAGCTGCGCGGGCGGCACGGCGACCGCTTCGAGCCGGCGCCGCTGCTCGCCGAGCTGGGCCGGGCGGGCCGGCCGTTCCACGGCTGAGCCCGGCCGCGCGCCGCGCCCCCGGGAATGCGAGAGGCGAGCCGGGGTCCCCGGCTCGCCTCCCTCACGTCGATGCTGCGGTCTTCAGGGTGGGCGAGGCGGGCCGGAGCCCACCCCGCCCGCCGCGCCTACTGGAACTGCGCGAAGAGCTTCGCCACGGCGTCGTAGAAGTCCGTCGTGGACTGCCCGTTCGTGGACGTCGTCTCGACCATCGTGCCGAACGTCGCGGTGTGCGCGTTGAACGAGGCGAGGTCGCCCGCCGCGTCCGCGTTGATCATCTGCGACCGGTGGCAGGAGCCGCAGGCGCGCGAGCCGGGGCCGGTCACGTACATCGGGACGGTGCCGATGGCCCGGTCCTTGCCGGTGATCGTGTCGGAGGCGGAGAGCAGGCTCGGCATCGACAGCCGCTGATCCGGCACCTCGAACTTGCCGGCCTCGTGGCACGAGCGGCAGTTCAGGATCGTGAAGTTGGGGTACGTCGAGCCGATGTGGTGCTCGTACTCCATGTTCGCGACCGGGTCGGCGAAGTCGATGTCGCCGATGTCGAACGCCTGGAACGAGTGGATGGCGTGCACGTAGGAGTCGATCGACCGGGACTGCATCTCCAGGTGCGAGCCGCCGCTGCCGACCACGTGGCAGGCGCGGCAGCCGACGACGCCGGCGGCGCCGTACGCGGGGTGGTGGAACGTGGTGGCGAGCGCGTCGTGGCAGTTGTTGCAGCCCGACGTCGCCACGATGTTCCGGCCGTAGGCCACGTCGTCGGCGACGATCGCGCCCTCGGCGAGGTCCACGGTCTTCGACACGCCGGCGACCGCGATCTCCACGTTGGTGGCGGAGACGGCCGCCGTCTGGTCGAGGCCGACCACCGGCAGGACGACCACCTCGACGCGCTTGACGACGCCGCTCGCGATCATGTCGGCCCAGGTGGAGAGGTCGGCGGTCGCCGTCCACTCCGCGTTGCCGGCCGTCGCCAGCGGGGCGACCGCGAGGCGCGGGCTGTTGCTGGTCGAGCCCTCGGTCCACTCGAGGTTGCGGAGGCCGCCGGTCGAGCCGTGGCCGCTGACGATGAAGTCCTTCGTGTCGTAGCCGTAGAGGCTGACGACCACGGTCGGCTTCACGAGCGCGTTGGCCGCGGCGCCGGCGACGGCGAAGTCCACCGTGAGGATGTTGGTGGCCGCGTCGAAGGCGACGGTGTCGATGGTGGTGGTGAAGCCGGCCGCGTGCTTCACGCCCTCGCTCGCGTAGATCTTCGCGTCATAGCCGAGGTGGATCTGGCTGAACGTCGGCCCGATCCCGTTCGTCGCGCGGTGGCACTCGTTGCAGGCGCCCGTGTACGTGTACAGGTCGATGTTGTGCGGCACGACCGCGCTGAGCGCCGGGGCGTTCGCGCCCGTGCCGGTGACCGGGTGGCAGCTCTTGCAGGTCTTCAGCGTGAAGTTCGCGTCGGTGAGGATGAGGTCGAGCTTGCCCGCGTGGCAGGTCACGCAGTTCGCCATCGTCTGCGGGTAGGGGAACTCCATCGCGTGCGACATGTGCGTGTCGTTCACGATGGTCGCGGTGTAGGCGTACTTCGCCTGCTGCTCGGCGCTGTAGATGGTCTCGCCGTCCGCGTCCACCTGGAGCGCGGCCGCCGCGGCCGGGTCGTCGCCCAGGATCTGGAAGACGAAGTCCGTGCCCTCGCGCTGGTCGGTGTGGCAGGCCTTGCAGGCCACCATGTCCTCGAGGCCGGCCACGGTCGCCTGGCGGTAGCCGTGCTTCGCGTACGGCGCCGGGTGGCACTTCTCGCAGCCGGCGACGTTCGCGACGGACGTGTAGGTCCAGGTGCCGTACTTCACGCCGGCGCTGGCCACGTTGTCCATCAGGTTGTAGTGGCCCTCGGCCGGCAGGATCAGCTTGTCGCCGAGGTACAGGTACACGAACGCGTTCGAGGCCTCCGGCGCGAACGCGGCGGCGGTCTTCGTGGCCGTGTAGCGCCCGATGTCCGCGTCGTACACGGGCGAGCCCCAGGAGAACGCCGTCGCGGTGGTGAAGCTGTTCGTGGCGGTGTCGAACTGGGTCGCGGTGTAGCGCTTCTGCTTCATCGTGCCGAGATCGCCCGTGAACGCGACGCCGTTGTAGGTCACGGCGAAGGTGAGGGTGACGTCGAACGTGCCTTCCGTGGCGCCCGGCACGCTCGCGACCTGGATGTCGGAGATCACGAGCTTCGTGGTCTCGGGATCGAGGCCGTCGGCGAAGTTGTTGTAGATGCCCTGGTGCTGCGTGCCCGCGGTGGCGTGGCACACGGAGCACGACTCGGGCTTGGCGATGGCAGCCGCGTCCTTGCCGTCCTGCCCGTTCTGGCCGTTCTGGCCGTTCTGACCGTCCGTGCCGTCCTGGCCCGGAGGGCCCTGGGGCCCGACGCTCCCGTCCGACCCCTTGCACCCAGCAAGCGCGAGCACGCCGGCGAAGAACAGCGCGCCGCTGTACCGCATCAGTTTTTGCATGGCGTGAAGCTCCCAAGCGTGGATAGGGCAATAGCGCCCCCGAATCCGATCGCGGCGCGAAGTCTACCAAGGCGAAAATCATTGGCCAGACGATTGCGTAATTTTCCTGCGGTCGGCCGCGTCGTCGGCGCAATGCGGTGATATCTCGCGCCTTTTGGGCATGCGGCCGGTTGCCGCGCTCCGCGGAACGGGGGTGGGCGGTTCTGTCCAATCTGCAATCCGGGGCGCCCGGCGATGACGCAAATCAACCCTGGCGCCTCGCAACGATGTCCGCGCGCGCCGCGCCGCCGGCGCCGCGTGGAGGCCGCGATCTGGCGCGGGTTTCGCGCGATCGCCGCGCTGCGCACCCCGCGGCGATCGGCCGCGGGGATTGTGCCCCTGTGCGCAATCGCGCGGCGCGCCGCCCGCCGGCGCTCCCCCGAGGCCGTAGCCAATGCTGGCCACGCGCCGCGGGACGCCCGCGCGCCGCGCCGGCGCGGCCGTCCGGGCGAGGGATGGAGGCTTGCGCGCCGCGGCGCGGGTGGTGGCCGCCCCGCCGGCGCCAGGATTGCGCAGGAGCGTCGCAGTGATTTCGCGGCGGTCCAATCCGCCCTGACGCGTGAGGTCAATCCGGGCCGGCGGACGGGCGGGCGGCGCCCCGGCCGCCGGCGGGGGCGCCGCGCCGGGGCGTTCCGGGACGCAGGCGGCAGGCGGCCGCCCGGCTTAAGATGCCGCGCCAGAGGGCCCCTTGAAGCTCCGCCACGTCCTTCCGCTCATCATCGGCTTCGTCTTCGTGCCCGCCGCCCTCATGCTGACGGTGGGGATCCTGATCCTCGTCTACGGCTCGGTGGCCCGGGACTACCTGTTCGGCATCCTGATCGTCTCGCTGGTCGGCACCACCATCATCGGCAGCGCGGCCACGCTGGCGGTGCTGTTCCGGGAGGCCCGGGTCGCGAAGCTGCAGACCGACTTCGTGAACAAGGTGAGCCACGAGCTCCGGACCCCGCTCACCTCGATCCGCATGTTCGTCGAGACGCTCCAGCTCGGCCGCCTCCAGGACCCGCAGCGGCAGCGCGAGGCGCTGGAGATCGTCGCCGAGGAGACCGCGCGGCTCTCCGGGCTCATCAACCGCCTGCTCGACTGGGCGCGCATGGAGTCCGGCCGGCGCGTCTACGAGCTCACCCGGCAGCCGCTCGGCCCGATCCTGGACGCGGCGCTCGTCGCGTTCGAGCCGCAGCGGCTGCACCACCCGGTGCAGCTGGAGCTGGACCTCCCGCCCCGCCTGCCCTCGGTGATGGCGGACCGCTCGGCCCTGGTCGAGGCGGTGCTGAACCTGCTCAACAACGCGTTCAAGTACACCGGGCCGGACAAGCGGATCCGGCTCGCGGCCGTGGCGAGCGGGCCCACCGTGACCATCGCGGTGACCGACAACGGGCCCGGGATCCCGCAGCGCGACCAGAAGCACGTGTTCGACAAGTTCTACCGGGCCTCCGACCCGCTCAAGCGCACGGTGGAGGGCACCGGGCTCGGGCTGGCGATGGTGAAGCACATCGTGATCGGGCACGGCGGGAAGGTGTCGGTCGAGAGCGAGCCCGGGCGCGGCGCGACCTTCCGCATCGCGCTGCCGGTGGCCGGAGGGACCCATGGCTGAGCGGATCCTGGTGATCGAGGACGACCCGTCCATCCTGCGGGGCCTGCAGCTCAACCTCGGGATGGAGGGCTACACGGTCCGGTCCGCGAGCGACGGCGAGACCGGGCTGCAGCTGGCGCGCACCGAGCGGCCGGACCTGGTGGTGGTGGACGTGATGCTGCCGCGCATGGGCGGGCTGGAGGTGATCCGGGAGATCCGCAAGGAGGACCCCGAGCTCCCCATCCTCATCCTCTCGGCGAAGAACCAGGAGACCGACAAGGTGGCCGGGCTGCAGCTCGGGGCCGACGACTACCTGGGCAAGCCGTTCGGGCTGAAGGAGCTGCTCGCGCGGATCGACGCGCTGCTGCGCCGGCGCCGCGCGCGCGGCGAGGGCGCGCAGCCGAAGGCGATCCGGAGGGCGGGGGCCATCGAGCTCGACCTCGACGCCCGGCGCGCGCTGGTGGACGGCCGCGCGCTCGAGCTGACCAGCCGCGAGTTCGACCTGCTCGCGTTCTTCGTCACCCACCCCGATCGCGTCTACTCGCGCGAGCAGCTCATGGAGGCGGTGTGGGGTTCGCGCTACTTCGGCACCGCCCGCACCGTGGACAACTTCGTGGCCCGGCTCCGCGCGCACATCGGCGACGACGCCGAGCAGCCCCGCCACCTCGAGACGGTCCGCGGCATCGGCTACCGGTTCAACGTCTGAACGGGGCTGCGCCCCGCCCCACGGACCCTGAGCCTGTCGAAGGGGCCGCGGGGCCCCACCCTGCTGCGCGGGTCCCGTGACCTCGCGCGCCCGCATTCGCGGGCTCGCGCGAGTGTCCCCGCGGGCGCGCCTGGCGGCGCGCGGTCGGGGACCGCGAGCGGCGGCTCCTCAGCCGGCCAGCGCGCCCCGCACCGCGGCGACGAGCGCCTCGTCCTCGCCCGGCATCACCGTGCGCGGATCGAGCACCACGCGGTCCTCCTCGATGCGCCCGACCACCGGCGGATCGCCGCGCCGCAGGCGGGCGGCGAGCGCGTCGGGCGCGCCGGGCAGCGAGAGCACGGAGGTGGGGAGGGTGACCTCGGGCAGCGAGCC
>NZ_BAZG01000131.1 GCF_000964525.1 Anaeromyxobacter sp. PSR-1 | reverse complement strand
GACCCGGCGAGCAGGAATGGGGCCCCGACGACCCTTCGGCAAGCTCAGGGCCGGCGGGGCGAGGGCGCAGCCCTCGCACTCATGCTCAGGCGAGGTCGAAGACGAGCAGCTCGGCCGTGCCCTCCCCCGCCCCGGCGAGCGCGACCTCCGCCTCGCCGGAGAGCGCCGCGCCGTCGCCGGCGCGGAGCCGCTCGCCGTTCACCGTGGCCTCGCCGCGCGCCACCTGCACCCAGGCGTGCCGGCCCGGCGCGAGCGGGAGCGCGGCGCGCTCGCCGGCCGCGAGCAGCGTCGCGTACACCCGCGCGTCCGCGTGGATGGTGGTCGCGCCGTCGGCGCCGTCGGGCGCGGCGACGAGGCGCAGCCTCCCGCGCCGCTCGGCCTCCGGGTACTCCCGCTGCTCGTAGGAGGGCTTCAGGCCCCGGCGGTCGGGGATGAGCCAGATCTGGAGGAAGTGGACCTCCTCGCGGTCCGAGCCGTTGAACTCGGAGTGCATGACGCCCGTGCCCGCGCTCATGCGCTGCACCTCGCCCGGCCGCAGGCGGCCGCCGCCGCCGGTGGAGTCGCGGTGCGCGAGCGTGCCGGCGAGCACGTAGGAGAGGATCTCCATGTCGCGGTGGCCGTGCGTGCCGAACCCCTCGCCCGGCTTGACGCGGTCCTCGTTGACGACCCGCAGGGCGCGGAAGCCCATGTGCGCCTCGTCGTGGTAGTCGGCGAACGAGAAGGTGTGGCGGGTGTCGAGCCAGCCGTGATCGAAGTGGCCCCGGGCCTCGGACTTGCGGACGGTGATCATGCGCGGAACCTAACGGCGAACTCCGCGCCGTCCAGCGCAGGCCATCTCGATGGCCCCGCCTATGGGCGGGGGCGCGCGCCGTCACCCCGGCAGCGGGATCTCGAGCACCATGCCGTCGTGCGCCACGTCGAGCGGGCCCGGCCAGACCTCCCGCGCCTGCTGCACCAGCGGCTCCCAGGCGCGGTCGTAGCGGGTGGAGAGGTGCGTGAGCACCAGCCGCCCCACCCCCGCCTCGCGCGCCACCTGGGCCGCGCCGCGGGCGGTGGAGTGGAGCGTCTCCTCGGCCCGCTCCGCCTCGCCGTCGCCGAAGGTGCAGTCGTGGACCAGCACGTCCGCGCCGCGCGCCGCCTCGACGGTGGCCGCGCACGGCCGCGTGTCGCCGGTGATGACCAGCGCCCGGCCGCGCCGCGGCGGCTCGACCACCTCGTCGGGCCGCACCGCGCGGCCGTCGGGGAGCGTCACCGGCTCGCCGCGCTGGAGCGCGCCGAACAGCGGGCCCTTCGGGACGCCCAGGGACGCGGCCTTCTCCGGGTGGAAGCGGCCCGGCCGCGCGTCCTCGCGGAGCGCCCACCCGACGGACGGGGTGCGGTGCTCGGTGGGGAACGGGACCATGGCGCAGCCGTCGCGCCGCACCGGCTCGCCCGCGCGCACCTCATGGATGCGGACCTCGTAGCTGAAGCGCTCCGCGCCGGTGAACAGCATGGTCTCGAGCAGCCGCTTCGCCGGGCGCGGGCCGTACAGGTCGAGCGGCTCGGCGCGGTTCTGCATCGAGAGCGTCCGCAGGAAGCCGATGGCGCCGAGGTAGTGGTCGGCGTGGAAGTGGGTGAAGAAGATGGCCGCCACGTCGAACCCGGCGCCGAACTGGATGAGCTGCCGCTGGGTGCCCTCGCCGCAGTCCACCAGGAACAGCTCGCGCTCCCGCCGCACCGCGTGGCCGGTGAGGTTGCGGCGGATGGTGGGCTGGGCGGCGGACGTGCCGAGGAAGGTCAGGCGGAGCATGCCGGCCGGAATGTAGTCGAAGCGCGGGCCCGGCGGCACGCCGGATGTGCGGGACGGCGCAGCCCTCGCTAGGAGGACGCCGAGGTATAGCGCGCGATGGAGCGCAGCCACACCGCCCGGGCCAGCCCCGCGAACGCCACCGCGCCGGCGGCGATGACCAGGGCCCGGGGCGCCGCCAGCCGGCCCAGCAGCGCCTCGGCGGGGAACGTCGTCATGACCGCGAGCGGCACCACGAACGTGAAGATCACCCGGAGCGCGCCGCGGAAGACCGAGGCCGGCCAGCGCGCGGCGTCGTAGATGGACACGAACAGGAACGAGAGGTTGTCCACCTTCACCACGAAGAACGCGGCCGCGACCACGATGATCCAGAGCGAGTACAGGATCACGGTGGCGGCCGCGAACAGCAGGCAGGCCGCGAGGATCCCGCCCGCCTCCGGGAGCCGGCCCATGCGGTGGAACGCCACCGCGAAGATGACGAGCCCGCCCAGCACGTCGATGATGCGCCACGGCTCGAACTTGGCGGTGGACACGAGGAACTGCGCGTCCGCGGGCTTCAGCAGCACGAAGTCGAGCGTGCCCTTGCGGATGTGCTCGACCACGGTGGTGAGCGACGGGTTGACCGCCCCCTCCAGCACGCCCTTCATGAGCGTGAACCAGCCCATCACCACCAGCGCCTCGTCGAAGCTCCAGCCGGCCACCGCCTCGCGGCTGCCGTAGACCACCAGCAGCGGCACGAGCGACCAGCCGGTCCAGAACAGCGCCAGCGCGCCCTCCACCAGGAACTCGACGCGGTACTGCATGGCCACCGCGGCGGAGGCGCGGAACTGCACCGCGAGCAGGCGGAGGTAGCGTCCCACGCCCTACCCTCCGAACGCCGCGAAGCGGCGCAGCCCGAGCGCCCAGGCGCCCCGCGCGCCCAGGGCCAGCGCGGCCACGAACGTCCACTGGATGGCGAGCTCGGCGAGCGCGGCCGGGCGCGGGGTCATCCCGATGATCATCTCCACCGGGAACGCCAGCATGTACCGGAACGGCAGGAACCGCGCCGCGGTCGCCACCCAGTGCGGGAACAGCTCCAGCGGCACGAGGTAGCCGGAGAACACGCCGAACAGGCCCAGCCAGATCTCGAACAGCGAGCCGGCCTGGTCGATCCAGAACGCCAGGGCGCCGATGATCGCCATCGCGAGGAAGGTGATGAGCCAGGCGCCCAGCACGGTCACCGGGAAGAGCGCCAGGAGCAGCGGGTCGCCGGTGAGCCGGTCGCGGCCGACCACCAGCAGCGCGCCGAGCGCGATGGGCAGCGACACCAGCATGCGCACCGGGAGCGCGGAGAGGTTCTCCGCCGCGTAGGCGAGCAGCGGGTGGACCGGCCGGAGCAGCCGGAACGCGAGCGTGCCCTGGCGGATCTCGTAGTTCAGCTCCCAGATCACCCAGGCGCCGGTGAGCAGGCGCACCACCAGCGTGGCGAGGTAGTAGGCGACGAAGTCGCGCTGGCCGAACCGCCCCACCGGCGCGTCGCGGGCCACCGCGGTCCACAGCGCCAGCATGACGAGCGGCATGTTGGTGGAGAGCAGCCACACCACCATCTCGGCGCGGTACGCGACCGCCTCGGCGAAGCCGACCTTGAGGAGCGTGGGGATGGCGCGCAGGGTCCTGGGCACGGGCGGGCGGAAAGGTAGATCGCCGCGCGCCCGGGCGCCACGGAATGGCGCCGGGCGCTACCCGTACGACTCGCGCTTCACGCGGTCGCGCGGCACGCCCAGCTCGTCCAGGGCGCCGAGCGCGGCCTCCAGGAACCGGGGGGCCGGGGTCTCGCCGCGCTCCTTCGCGGCGGCGCGCTCGATGGGCCCGACCGCGGGGCCGCAGGCGTAGTACAGCGCGGCGCGCGGGTCCGGGACGAGCTCGCGCAGGAGCTCCGCCGAGATGCGGCCGCGCCGCACGCCGGGCCCGTGGCGCTCCGGCTCCGGCTCGCGGGTGAGCGTGTGCACCACGCGCAGGCGGTCGGGGTGCTCGGCCTCGAGCTGGCGCAGGCCGTCGCGGTAGATGACGTCGTCCCAGGTCCGGTTCGAGTAGACGAAGGTGTGGCGCAGGCGCGGGTGCTCGCGCAGCGCGTGCTTCAGGATCGACCAGTTGGGCACCGAGCCGGAGCCGGCCACCACGTGCACGAGGTGGTCGGTCTTCTCCTCGACGCGCGGGGGCAGCACGTACGGGCCGGTGAAGCCGGTGATGACGAAGCGGCTGCCCCGCGGCGTGCGCCGCACCAGCATCGGCGAGAGGAGCGGCGGGTAGCGCGTCTGCCCGCTCTGGTAGGTCTCCTCCTTCACCGTGATGGCGAGGTAGCGCTCGTGCGGCGCGGACGCGAGCGAGTAGGCGCGCGGCGCCTCGCGCTTGCCCTTCAGGTCCTCCAGGTAGGCCACCCACCGCTCGAGCGCCGGGAACTGGCGCGGGTCGATGGTGAGGAAGTGGCCGGCCAGGTAGTCGAGCCGGTCGTTGCCGGTGAAGAGCACGAGCGTGGTGGTGTCGGCGGTCTCCTGGATGACGTCGGCGACCATCACCTCGAGGTCCTTGATGCGCCGGCGCGGGACCTCGGTGCGGACGGCCTCGCCCTCCGGCGGGACGGCGGTGCGGACGACGCGGGTCTCGAGGGCGGGCTCGCTCATCGATGGGACATAGGCGGGGGTGCGCCGGCCCGCCATGCCGCGATCGAGTCGCCCGGGCCGTGGCGCCCGCGGCGGCGGGCGATCAGGCGTCGAGCCAGGCGGCGAACGCGTCGAAGGCGTGGGGCCGGCCGAGGAAGTCCTTCACCAGCTCCGCCGCGGGCTTGGAGCCGCCCGGCTCGAGCACCGCCTTGCGGTAGCGGCGGGCCGGGGCGGGGTCGAGCAGGCCCGCCTCGCGGAACGGGCCGAACAGGTCCTTCGCGATGACGAGCGACCACATGTACGTATAGTAAATGGCGCTGTACCCGTCGAGGTGCCCGAACGACTCGTGGAAGTAGGTGCCGGGCACGTGGCGGAACGGCGTGTAGCGCTCCTGCAGCTCGGCCACCAGCGCGGTCGTGTCGAGCGCGGCCGGGTCGCGCCGGTGCAGCTCGAGGCTGGTCGCGGCGTAGAACATCTGCTGCCGGACCATGAGGCCCTTGCCGTACTCGTCGGCCGCCTTCATCCGCGCCACCAGCTCGGCGGGGATGGGCTCGCCGGTCTCGACGTGGCGCGCGAAGGTGGCGAGGACGGCCGGGTCCCACACCCACTCCTCCAGCATCTGCGAGGGCGCCTCCACGAAGTCCCACTCGGTCGCGACGCCGGACTGGCCCGCCCAGCGCGTGTGGCCGCCGAGCACGTGGTGCAGCAGGTGGCCGAACTCGTGGAAGAACGTGCGGACGTCCCCGTGCTCCATGAGCGCCGGCGCGCCCGGCGCCGGGCGCGGGAAGTTGCACACCAGCACGCCCTCCGGCAGCCGCCGCCCGGCCTGCCCCGACGCGAGCGTGAACTGGGCGTAGTGCTTGTACTTGCCGTCGCGCGGGTGCATGTCGAGGTACACGCGGCCGAGCAGCGCGCCGTCCTCCACCACGTCCCAGGCCTCGACCTCCGGGTGCCACACCGGCGCGTCCGGCGCGCGGCGGTAGGCGATCCCGAAGATCCGCGCCGTGACGTCGAGCACGCCCTGCTTCACCCGCGCGTACTCGAAGTAGGGCCGCACCGACTGCGAGTCGAAGCCGTAGCGCTCCGCCTTCACCCGCTCCTGCAGCCAGGCCGAGTCCCAGGGCTCGACGCGGTCGGCCCCCGGGCGCTCCTCGCGCTTGCGCTCGAGGAGCTGCGCGTGGTCGCGCCGCATGCGCGCCTCGGCGGCGCGCGCGATCCGCTCGATGAAGTCGGCCGCCGCGCCCTCGCTGCCGATCATCTTGTCCTCGGTGACGTAGGCGGCCCAGCTCGGGTACCCGAGCAGCCGCGCCAGGTCGCTGCGCCGCGCCAGCATGCGCGAGAGGACCTCGAGGTTGCGCGGGTGGCCGCGCAGCCGGTACAGCCGCCAGAGCGCCTCGCGCGCGGCGGCGCTCCGCGCGTAGGTGAGGAAGGGCACGTAGTCGGTGTTGTCGGTGGTGAGCGTCACCCGGCCGTCCGGCCCGGGCGGATGCGCGCGGCGCCAGTCCTCCGGGAGCCCGTCCAGCGCGGCCGGCTCGACCTCCAGCCGGCGCACGTCGTCCTTGATGTTGCGCCCGAACTCCTGCCCGACCCGCACCAGCTCCTCGCGGAGCGCCTTCACGCGCGCGCGGGTGGCGTCGTCGCGGTCCACGCCCGCCCGGCGGAAGTCGCGCAGGCTCTTCTCGACCAGGTGGCGGGTGGCGCCGTCGAGGCCCGACGGGTCCAGCCCCGCCAGCGCGTCGTACAGGCCGCGATCGAGCGACAGCTCGGTGGAGAGCGCGTCCACGTCGCGCTCCGCCGCCTCGGCCGCGTCGCGCAGCGCCGGGTCCGGGTGGACGTTCCGGGCCAGGCTCGCGCGCGAGGCGGCCTCGGAGAGCGCCGCGAAGGCGGCGTCGAACGCCTCCAGCGTGGCCAGGCCGCCCGCCGGCCCGAGCGCGCGGGCCCGGGCGGCCTCGGCGCGGGCGCGGTCCATGTCGCGGCGGCAACCCTCCGTGAAGGCGGCGGGCGTGCCGGTCAGCTCGCGGGAGGCCTCGGGGCGCAGGGGCTCGGACATGGCCTCATGTGTACTTCGCCCCGGGCCGATCCGCACGGGGCCGGTGCGGGGCCGCACCCGAGGTGCGCGCGGGGCCGCGGCCGCGCGCGCACCGGCCCGCGTCCCTCACAGCTCCGGCTTGGTCTCGCGCATCATGAGCGCCGTCACCGCCTCGCGCGGCGCGAGCCCCTCGTACAGCACCCGGTAGATCGCCTCGGTGATGGGCATCTCCACCCCGAGCCGCTTCGCCAGCTCCCGCGCGCTGCGCGCGTTCCGCACGCCCTCCGCCACCTGCCCCAGCTCGCGCTGGATCGCGTCGGCGGTCTTGCCCTCCGCGAGCCCGCGCCCGACGGTGCGGTTGCGCGACAGGTCCGACGAGCAGGTCAGCACCAGGTCGCCGAGGCCCGCCAGGCCGGACAGCGTGAGCGGGTTCGCGCCCTTGCGCACCGCGAGCCGGGTGATCTCGGCGAGCCCGCGGGTGACGAGCGCCGCCATGGCGTTCGCGCCGAAGCCCATGCCGTCGGAGATGCCGGCCGCGATGGCGACGACGTTCTTCACGCAGCCGCCGATCTCGCAGCCCACCACGTCACCGGAGGTGTACGGGCGGAACGTCTTCGTGTGGAAGGCGTCCTGCACCTGCTTCGCGATCCGCTCCCAGCGCGCCGCCACGGTGACCGCGGTGGGCAGCCCCTTCGCGACCTCCTTGGCGAAGGACGGGCCGGAGAGGACCGCCAGGTAGGGATGGAGCGGCACCGGCAGCACGTCCTCGATGACCTCGGTCATGGTCATGAGCGTGTCGAGCTCGATGCCCTTCGCGACGCAGACGATGGGCGTGCCCGCGTGGACGTGACGCTTCGCCTCGATCACCACCGGGCGGACGGCGTGCGAGGGCACGGCGAGGACCACCAGCTCGGCGCCCTCCAGCGCCTTCGCGACCTCGGCGCTCGCGTGCAGGGTCGGCGGGAGCTGCAGGCCCGGCAGGTAGCGCTCGTTGCGGTGGTTGCGCGCGATGTCGTCGAGGACCGCGGCGTCCTTGTCCCACGAGGTGACGGTGTAGCCCTTGCCGGCGAGGAGCGAGGCGAGCGCGGTTCCCCAGGAACCGGCGCCCAGGACGGTGGCGCGCATGATGGGTTCTCCTTTGCGGCCATCCTAGCCAGGACCGGTCCGCGAAAAGCTCTTGATTGTGCGGGGGATGCCGTGATGGGGCGGAACGCCGGGGCGTCCCCGGCGATGCGCGGTGCGTCAACCCGCCGCGGCGGCCACGGCCGCGAGCACGATCACCACGCCCAGGGCCACCGCCGCGGGGCGCCAGGGCTGCAGCCGCCACGCGAACGGGCGCTCGTGCTTGCGGTGGAAGCGCGGCAGCGAGACGTACTCGCGCCAGCCCTCGTCGCGCCGGCGGCGCGCGCCGTCGCGGTCGCCGAGCCGGTCGAGCGCGCGCGCCAGCCACAGGCGCCCCTCCACCGATCCGGGGCGCTCCACCAGGAGCCGCTCCAGCGCCTCGCGCGCGCCGGCCGCGTCGCCGCGGGCGAGCCGCTGGCGCCCCAGCTCGAGGTCGAGCTCGCCGGCGCGGAAGTCGGGGTCCGCCGCGCGGGCCACGGCCAGCGCGCGCTCCGCCGGCTCGGCCTGCCCGCTCCGCCCGAGCGCCGCGCCCATCAGGAACGCGGTGTGCGCGTCCTCGTCCCCTGCCTCGACGTTGGGCCGCAGGACCTCGGCGGCCCGGGCCGGCCGGCGCCCCGCGAGCAGGAGATCCGCGAGCTCGAGCCGCGCGCGGCGGTCGTGCGGGTTCACCTCGAGGGCGCGGGTGAGCTGGAGGCGGCGGCGCCACCGCGCCACGCCGCGGAGCGGATCCGGCAGGACGCCGACCGTCATCCGGTCCGTCGCCCACCAGACCGCGAGCAGGAGCGCCAGGGCGCCCAGCGGGCTGCCGGTGAGCTGGACGAGCAGGTAGAAGAGGATGAGCTTGGACATGGAGCGGCGGGAGCGTACCCGCCGGCGCCCCGGGATGCGAGCGCCGGCGGCCCGCCCTCACCGTTGCGCGGCCACCACCTGCACGTCCTGGCCGTACTCCGGGCGATACGGGCCCGCCGGGATGCCCGGGCCGGGCCACGCGAACGCCTGCGCGTTCGCCTGCCGCGCCAGCGGCATGTAGTTCGGCGAGGCCTTCGTGACGGCGGCGTTCACGAGCGCGCCGACGAGGCCGCCGCCGGAGTTGCCGGGCTGGTAGCTCATCGACCGGCGCTCGGTCCAGAGCGTCTGCCCGGTCTTGCCGTCCTTCAGCACGTACTCGAACTCCACGTTCACCTGGGTGGTGACGACCATGTACTTCGCCTCCCACCGCTCGATGGAGGCGAGGAGCACCGCGTCGGCCCCGAACAGCGAGCAGAGCCGCACCGGGTCGGCGCCGTGCACGAGCGACGCGTCGGCGAGGCCGTCGTCCTCGAGCACGCGCTTCACCAGGTTCACCGGGAAGACGTAGTAGCCGCGCTCCGCCACCGGCACCGGCAGCGTGGAGAGGAAGTACTCGGGCGCGTCGATCTCGACGCTCTTGTTCACCACCGGCACCACCAGGATGGCGCGCGGCCGGGCGGCGTCGAAGGCCGAGTAGTCCTTCTTCACCTGGGCCGTGCCGCAGGCGGAGAGCAGCGCGGCGAGCGCCGCGAGCGATGCGAGCCGTCCCATGGTCACCTCCGCTCCAGCGCGCCGGCCGGCCCGCGCGTGGCGGCGGGCTTCGCCGCCGCCTTGGTGGCCTTCACCGGCACCGGCTTCGCCGGCACCGCGGCGGCGGCCGCGGGCGCCGCCGGCGCCTTGCCGCCGCGCCGGTCCGCGAGCCCGATCATCTTCTGCATGAGCACGCCCGACTCCGGCCACTTCTCGCGCTCCAGCTTGAAGTAGCGCGAGGCGTCCTCGTACCGGGCCTCCTCGTAGAGCGCGTAGCCGTACTCCGCGTAGCAGCCGGGCGGCACCTTCTCCCCCGCCTGCTCCGCCCCGTCGATGACCACGCGGAGGCGCTCGACGAAGGCCTCGCGGTCCTGCGGGTTCTTGTAGTGGGCGTACAGCGCCTCGTCGTACTCGCCCCAGCGGTAGAGCGTGCGCCCGGCGCACCCCTGCAGCAGGGCCGCGGACGCGGCGAGGACGAGGGCCGCTCGCGCGGCGCCACCCGGGAGGCACGCGCGCATCAGTGCACCCTCACCGTCTTCAGCTCGCTCTCGACGAACACCGTCTGCCGGAAGACCGCGGCGCCGGACGCGTCGCGGACCTCGACCTGGTGCGTGCCCGGCTCGACGCGGAGGACGGTGGGGTTGCCGTCGTACGCGCGCGCCTCGCCCACCGGCTGCCCGTCCACCACCAGGACCGCGCCGCTCGGCGCGCCCACCACCGCCAGGCTCGGGCGGCTCTCGACCGTCTTCACCGTGGTCTGGGGCATGGCGCAGCCCGCCACCAGCGCGGCGGTCGCCGCCGCGAACAGGACCTTCCGCATGGCGCACCTCACGGCGTCGGCTCCGCGACGAACAGCCTCGCGAGCGCGCCCTTCTCGATCGCGCCCGAGGTCAGCTCGCACACCGCGCCCTCGCTGGTCTCGCCGTCGCCGAACAGCGACAGCACCTTGAGCGTCCCGACGCGCTTCGGCGGGAGCGCCACCTCGAAGCCGGTCTGCCGGCTCCTCACCTTGTTGCCCTCCTCCATCACCGCGAGCACGTCGCCCTCGCGCACGCCCTGGTGGCGCCCGCCGGAGATGAAGACCTGCCTGCCCTGCACCTCCAGGATGTCGGAGCGCCAGGGGCGCGCCGCCAGCGTGGAGACCAGCCGGTCGATGACGTCGGAGATGGCCGCGGCGATGGCGCGGTCGTTCAGCGTGGCGTCGTACTCGGCGCGGCTGCCGAAGCCGGCGATCTCGCCGGACTCGGTGCTCGCCTCGCCGGCCCCGAGCGCGGAGAAGTAGGCGTGCCCGGTCTTCACGTCCACCAGGCGGATGTCCACCTTGGCGCGGGCGGTCTGCACCTTGGTGCTGCTGAGGAAGCCCTTCTTGCCGCCGACGGAGCGGCCGAACTCGGTGACCGACCCGGAGATCACGGTGTCGGCGCCCACCAGGCCGGCGACGCCGCCGAGCGCCTGCTCGCGCTCGAGCTTCTGGAGATCCGGCCGCTCGAGCACCACGAAGCTCCCCGACATGACGAGGCGCGACGTCAGCATGTCGGAGGCCTGCTTGCCGATGCGATCGAGGTCGGCGTCGTTCAGCAGCGAGCGGCCGTAGCTCGTCTCGTTGGTGAAGCGCGCGATGGCGATCCGGGTCTTGTAGCGCTTGGCCGACGGCGCGGGCGCCTGCGCCTGCTGCTGGGCGGCGACCTGGGCGGCCTTCGGGACGGGGGACTCCACCTCGACCGGAGGCTGCGAGACGGTGGCGCACGCCTGGAGCGCCAGCGCCGCCGCCGGCAGGGCGAACCGGTTCCGCATCGGACTCTCCTCCGCACCGGGTGCGGGAAAGGGACGCGGCACGGTAGCACGGGGGATGTTCCGGTGAGTGAACCGAATCGCCGGCCCCCGGTCCGCGGGACGCGTGGATGGAGGCGGGGCGCGCAGGGAAGGGCGCGGTGTGCGATGGAGGCGGAGGTCCGGGCCGTCACCCGACCGCGGCCGCGACGGCCCGCTCGAACGGGCGCGGGGCCATCGCGGCGAGGGCGATGAGGCGGCGGCGGAGCCCGGGGCGGCGCGAGAGCGCGAGCACGAGCCGGGTCCAGCGGGCGTACGGCCCGTAGCGGCGCCGCCAGGCGGTCTCGTACGCCGCCAGGTCATGGGCGGTGGCGCCGCGGGCGAGCGCGCCCGGGAGCAGCGCGGCGAGGTCGATCGCGCACCCGAAGGCGAGCGAGAGCCCTTCCCCGGTGACGGCGTCGAGGTAGCCGGCGGCGTCGCCGAGCAGCACGAGCCGGTCCGCGACCCGCGCGCGCGCGGCGCGCGCGAGCGGGCCGGCGCCGCGGGCGGGCGTCGCGAACGCCGCGCCGTCGAGCCGCGCCGCGAGCGCCGGGAACCTCCCGAGCAGCGCCTCGAAGGAGCGCGCCGCGCCGCGCTCGAACAGGAACGCGACCCCGACCTGCCGCGGGCCCACCGGCGTCACGTAGGCCTCGACCCCGTCCCCGAAGTGCACCTCGACGGCGTCGCCGGCGTCCGGGACCTCCGCGTGGCGGCGCACGCCGAAGCGCTCCGGCGCGCGCACCGGGCGCTCGAGGCCGGCGCGCCGCCGCGTGGGCGAGCCGAGCCCGTCGGCCGCGACCAGCACCCGCGCCTCCGCCGCCGCGCCGCCGGCGAGCGCGACCCGCACCCGGTCGGCGAGCACGCGGTGATCCCGCACCTCGGCGCCCTCCCGGAGCTCCGCGCCGGCCT
>NZ_BAZG01000132.1 GCF_000964525.1 Anaeromyxobacter sp. PSR-1 | reverse complement strand
GCGCCCGCGCGCCACCAGCGCGTCGGCCACCTCGCGGAACGCCACCTGGATGGCCCGCTCGTAGCTCGCGATCTGGATCGACTTGCGCACGTTGGCGGCGTCGAGGTTCGCCTTGTTCCGCCCGCCGGTGAAGATGGGCAGGTCGATGCGCGGCGAGAACGCCCAGGTGCCGGAGCCGGCGGTGAACAGGTTCGACAGCTCGGTCGAGGCCGTGCCCACCGAGGCGGTGAGCGAGATCGACGGGAAGAACGCGGCGCGCGCCGCGCCGATGCTGGCGTTGGCCGCCTTGAGCTGGTGCTCGGCCGAGAGGATGTCGGGCCGGCGCTGCAGGAGGTCGGAGGGGAGGCCGGCGGGCAGCTCCGCCACCGGCGGCTGCTGCTCCAGCGGCGCCGCCGCCGGCAGGTCCTTCGGGAGCGGGCCGCCGGCCAGCAGCACCAGCGCGTTCTCCGCCTGCGCGAGCGCCTGCCGGTAGGCGGACAGGTTCACGCGGGCGGTCTCCACCTGCGCCTCGGCGGTGCGGAAGTCGAGCTCGGAGGTGCGGCCGGCCTCGAACGTGCGCTTCGCGAGGTCGTACGACTGCTGCACCGTCTGCAGCGTCTGCTCGGCGAGCGCCACCTGCGACTGCAGCGCCCGCGAGGCGAGGTACTGGACGGCGACCTCCGAGACCAGCGCCAGGTGCGCGCTGCGGTGTGCCTCCTCGGTCGCGAGGTACTGCTCCAGCGCCTGGTTGCGCAGGCTGCGCACGCGGCCGAACAGGTCGATCTCGAACGCGGTCATCCCCACGCCGGCCGAGAAGACGTTCCCCACCGACGGCTCGCCGGTGAAGCTGAGGTCCTTGGCGGTGCGCGAGCGGCTGCCGCTCCCGCTCGCGCCCACGGTGGGCAGCAGGTAGGAGCGCTGGATGCCGTACTGGGCCCGGGCCAGCTCCACGTTGAGCGCCGCGACGCGGAGGTCGCGGTTCTCGCGGAGCGCCTGGTCGATCACGGCCTGCAGGCCGGGATCCTGGAACACGTCGCGCCAGCCGAGGTCGGCGGCGGCCGGGCCGGCCGCGGCCCCGGTGTCGCCGGGGAACTCGGCGGCGACCGGCGCGGCGGGGCGCTGGTAGCGGGGCGCGAGCGTGCAGCCCGAGACGGCGAGGGCGGACACGGCGGCGAGCGCCGCGAGGCCGGGGCTACGCATGGGCGATCTCCTTGGGCGCGGCCTCGTCCTCGTCGCGCGGCCCGGCCACCAGGTCGGGCGGCGGCGCCTTCCGCTTGCGGACGACCTTCATGAAGAACACCGGCACGAGCAGGATGGCGAGGAAGGTCGCGGAGACCATGCCGCCGATCACCGCCATGCCGATGGCGTTCTGCCCGGCCGCCCCGGCCCCGTTGGCGATGGCGAGCGGGAGCACGCCGAGGATGAAGGCGAGCGAGGTCATGACGATGGGGCGGAGGCGCATGCGGGCCGCCTCCACGGCGGCGTCGAACAGGCTCATGCCCTGCTCGTACAGGGACTTCGCGAACTCGACGATGAGGATGGCGTTCTTGGCCGAGAGGCCGATGGTGGTGAGCAGGCCGACCTGGAAGTAGACGCCCGCGTCCAGCCCGGCGAGCTCGGTGAACAGCACCGCGCCGAGCACGCCGAGCGGCACCACCAGCATCACCGAGAACGGGACCGACCAGCTCTCGTAGAGGGCCGCCAGCGCCAGGAACACCACCAGCAGCGAGATGGCGTAGAGCGCCGGGGCGTTCGCGCCGGAGAGCCGCTCCTCGTAGGAGAGGCCGGACCACTCCAGGCCGATGCCGGCCGGGAGCGCCTTCACGTGCTCCTCCATCGCGGCCATGGCCTCGCCCGAGCTGTGGCCGGGCGAGGGCTCGCCCTGGATCACCATGGCCGGGGACCCGTTGAAGCGCTCGAGCTTGGTCGGCCCGTACACCCAGGTGCCGGTGGAGAACGCCGAGAACGGCACCATCTGGCCGGCGCGGTTGCGCACGTACCAGCGGTTCAGGTCCTCCGGCTTCATGCGGAACGGCGCCGCCGCCTGCACGTACACGCGCTTGGTGCGCCCCTTGTCCACGAAGTCGTCGACGTAGTTGACGCCCCAGGTGCTCGAGAGCGTGGCGTTGATGTCGGAGAGCGCGAGCCCGAGGGCGGCCGCCTTCTGCTGGTCCACGTCGATGCGGTACTGCGGCGTATCCTCCAGGCCGAGCGGGCGGACCTTGGCGAGCCGGGGATCCTTCGCGGCCATGCCGAGCAGCTGGTTGCGGGCCGCCATGAGCGCCTCGTGCCCGAGGTTGCCGCGGTCCTGCAGCTGCAGCTCGAAGCCGGTGGCGTTGCCGAGCTCGGGCACCGCCGGCGGGACGAACGCGAACGCGAGGCCGTCCTTGATCTGCGAGAACGCCCGCATGGCGCGCCCGGCGACGGCCGGCGCGTGCTGCTCCTTCTTCGGGCGCTCGCCCCAGTCCTTGAGGCGCACGAACGCGAGGCCGGCGTTCTGGCCGCGGCCGGAGAAGCTGAAGCCGGTGATCGCCATCACCGCCTCGACGTTGTCCTTCTCGTCCTCGAGGTAGTGCCGCGTCACCTCCTGCATCACCGTGCGGGTGCGGTCCATGGTGGCGCCGGCGGGCAGCTGCACCATGTTGATGATCGAGCCCTGGTCCTCCTCGGGGAGGAAGCCGGTGGGCAGGTGGAGGAACAGGGCGCCCAGGGCGGCGAGCAGCAGGGCGTAGACGATCAGGGCGCGGCCGGCGCGGCGCAGCACCCAGCCGACCGACTTCTCGTAGATCCCGCTGCCCCGGCCGTAGAGCCGGTTGAACCAGCCGAAGAAGCCCCTCTCGGCGGCGTGGTGGCCCTTCTCGACCGGCTTCAGCATGGTGGCGCAGAGCGCCGGGGTGAGCGTCAGCGCGACCAGCACCGAGAGCGCCATCGCCGAGACCACGGTGATGGAGAACTGCCGGTAGATGACGCCCACCGAGCCGCCGAAGAACGCCATGGGCACGAACACCGCGGCGAGCACCAGCGCGATGCCGACGAGCGCGCCGGTGATCTGGTCCATCGACTTGCGGGTGGCCTCGCGCGGCGAGAGGCCCTCCTCGCTCATGACGCGCTCGACGTTCTCGACCACCACGATGGCGTCGTCCACCAGCAGGCCGATGGCGAGCACCAGGCCGAGCATGGTGAGCGTGTTGACGGTGAAGCCCGCCGCGGCCAGCACGCCGAACGTGCCGAGCAGCACCACCGGCACGGCGATGGTGGGGATGAGCGTCGCGCGGAAGTTCTGGAGGAACAGGAACATCACCAGGAACACGAGGATGATGGCCTCGACGAGGGTCTTCACCACCTCCTCGATCGAGATCCGCACGAACGGCGTCGAGTCCACCGGGTAGACGACCTTCATCCCCGGCGGGAAGAACTGCGACAGCTCCGCGAGCTTGGCGCGCACCAGGTCCGCGGTCTTGAGCGCGTTCGCGCCGGAGGCGAGCTTGATGCCCATGCCGCCGGCGGGCTTGCCGTTGTAGTAGCTCTCGATCTCGTAGGTCTCGCCGCCGAGGTTCGCGGTGCCCACGTCGCGCAGGCGCACCTGCGAGCCGTCGGGGTTCACCCGCAGCAGGATGTTGAGGAACTGCTCCGGCGTCTGCAGGCGGGTCTGCGAGGTGACGGTGGCGTTGAGCTGCTGGCCGGGGACGGCCGGGGCGGCGCCCAGCGAGCCGGTGGACACCTGCGCGTTCTGGGCCCGGATGGCCGCGCTCACGTCGAGCGGCGTGAGCTGGAAGCTGGCGAGCTTGTCGGCGTCGAGCCAGATGCGCATCGCGTACTGCGTGCCGAACGCGGTCACCTCGCCCACGCCGGTGACGCGGCTGATCTGGTCCACGATGTTCGAGAACGCGTAGTCGTTCAGGTCGTCGCGGGTCATGCTGCCGTCCTCGGAGATGAGGCCGGCGATGAGCAGGTAGTTGTTGACGGTCTTCAGCACGCGGACGCCCTGCTGCTGCACCTGCTGCGGGAGCAGCGGCATCGCGTTCTGCAGCTTGTTCTGCACCTGCATCTGCGCGATGTCCGGATCGGCCTCGGCGTCGAACGTGAGCGTGACGCTGGCGTTGCCGGAGCTGTCGCTCGCGGCGGACATGTACCGGAGGTGGTCGATGCCGGTCATCTTCTGCTCGATGACCTGGGTGACCGAGTTCTCCAGGGTCTGCGCGTTCGCGCCCGGGTACGTCGCGAACACCGTGACGACCGGCGGCGCGATGGCGGGGTACTGCGAGACCGGCAGGCCCAGGATGGCGAGCCCGCCGGCCAGCATGATCATGATCGAGATGACCCACGCGAAGATGGGCCTGTCGATGAAGAACCTGGCCACGACGACTCCTCGACTGCGAAAAGGGAAGGGGGGTGCGCGGGCGGCCGGCCCGGGGCCGGCCGCCGCGCGGTCACGCTCGCCGGGACCTCAGCGCGCCGCGCCCGACGGGCCGGGCTGGCCCGCCGCGGGGGCCGCGCTCGCCTGCTTGGCGACGCCGGCCGGAACGGGGTTGACCGGCGCGCCGGGGCGCACCTTCTGCAGCCCCTCGACGATCACCTGGTCGCCCGGCTTGATCCCGCCGGTCACCAGCCACGCGTCGCCCACGACGCGCTCGGTGGACAGGGTGCGCAGCTCGGCCTTGCCGCCGGCGACCACCAGCGCGGTGGGCTCGCCCTTGTTGTTGCGGGCGACGCCGCGCTGCGGGACGAGCAGCGCCGCCGGGTCCACGCCCTCGGCCAGGCGCGCCCGCACGTAGGTGCCGGGGAGCAGCTCGGCGCGCGGGTTGGGGAAGATGGCGCGCAGCTTCACCGACCCGGTGCCCGGGTCCACGGTCACGTCGGCGAACTGCAGCGTGCCCGGCAGCCCGTACTCGTGGCCGTCCTCGGTGGTGAGCGCGACCTTGGCCTTGCCGGCGCCGGCGGACTGGAGCTTGCCGGCCTCGAGGTCGCGGCGCATCCGGAGCAGCTCGGCGCTGGACTGCGTCACGTCCACGTAGACCGGGTCGAGCTGCTGCACCGTGGCGAGCAGCGTGGCCTGCGCGGCCTGCACGTAGGCGCCCTCGGTCACCTCGGAGCGGCCGATGCGGCCGCTCACCGGCGAGGTGACGGTGGTGTAGCCGAGGTTGATGCGGGCCGCGTCCACCGCCGCCCTGCCCGCGGCCACGTCGGCCTCGGCCTTCTTGAGCGCGGCCACGGCGTCCTCGTGCTCCTGCCGGCTGACCGCGTTCGCGGCCACGAGCTCGGTGTAGCGCTCGGAGGTGAGCCGGGCCGACGCGAGCGTCGCCTCGGCGCGGGCGAGCTGCGCCCGGGCGCTGTCGAGCGCGGCCTGGTAGGGCGCCGGGTCGATCTTGAACAGCGGCTGCCCCTGCTTCACGTCGCTGCCCTCGGTGAACAGGCGCTTCAGCACGATGCCGTTCACGCGGGCGCGCACCTCGGCGACCTTGAACGCCGAGACGCGGCCGGGGAGCTCGGTGGTGAGCGTCACCGCCTGCGGGGAGATCGTGACCACGCCGACCTCCACCGGGCCGGGAGCGCGCGCTTCCTGCTTCTTGCCGCCGCAGCCGGCGGCGGCGAGCGCGAGCGCGGCGAGCACCAGGGCGCGCTTGCCGGAGAAGAGGGCGGGAGCGCGCCGCGCGGCGCGAGGGGAGCGGAGGGAGGGGTTCATCGCAGTTCCTTTGAGGCCCGGGGAACGGATCCGTGAGCCCGGGAGGGCGGTACAGATAGCCGCGCCGCCGGGAGCGGTCAACACTAAACCGTTCAGTTCAACAGGCGGGCGGAACCTACGGGTACACGGGTTGACAGTCAATACTAAACCGTTTAGTTCAACCGACGACATGTCCGAGAACCAGGCACATAGACCCCCCGATTGGTGCACGGGCAAGCGCCAGCAGATCCTGGATGGGGCGCGAAAGGTCTTCGCGGAGCTCGGGTACGAGCGGGCCAGCGTGGATCTGATCGCCTCCCGCACCGGCGTCTCCAAGGCCACGCTCTACAACCACTTCGACGACAAGAGCGCGCTGTTCCTCGCCTGCTTCGAGCAGGGCTCCCACGAGATGCGGTCCGACCTCGAGGCGCTGTTCTCCGAGACGAGCGACGATCTCGAGTCCGCGCTGCAGGCGGTGGGCGAGCGCCTGCTCGCGAAGTTCCTCTCCCGCGAGGCGGTGGCGCTCTACCGGAGCGCCCTGGAGGCGTTCCGGCTGCCGGAGATCGGGAAGATGCTGTACGAGCGCGGCGCGCGGGTCACGCACGAGCTCATCGCCGCGGCCCTCTCGCGCTGGGCGGCGCGGGGCCTGCTCCGCGTGGACGACCCCTACTACGCCGCGGTGC
Organism: Anaeromyxobacter sp. PSR-1; assembly: GCF_000964525.1. Classification (GTDB taxonomy): domain Bacteria; phylum Myxococcota; class Myxococcia; order Myxococcales; family Anaeromyxobacteraceae; genus Anaeromyxobacter. The sequence goes on along the minus strand of NZ_BAZG01000132.1, from coordinate 5,456 downwards.
AGTTCGTGAACCTCTGCCACGGCGACGTGATGATGCGGCTGCACCTGGGCGTGCTGCAGGAGGCGTCACCCGAGGACGTCCGCGGCACCGTCCGGCGCGCGGTCCAGACGTTCCTGCGCGCCTTCCGGCCGTGAGCGAGCCCACCCGCCGCGCGACCTCGGGGACGTTGACGCGGCTCCGCGTCCGCACGTAGAGAGCAGGGCAGCGCCCGGACGGACGCGCGTCGCGCCCGGCCCGGTCCGCCGGAGGCGCCCATGACGCCCGCGCGATCGCCCCGCCGCACCCCGCTCGCCCTCCTCGCCGCGGCCGTCCTCGCCGCGCTCGCCTGCGGCGGCGGCGGCTCCACCCCTCCGCCGCCGGTGGACGTCTCGCCGGTGCCCGCCGCGGACCCGGGCAGCGCGCTCCCCGACGGCTGGGAGCGGGGGCCCTTCGCCGAGATCTACGTCCGCGGCTACCAGGACTCCGACGGCGACGGGGTGGGGGACCTGCGCGGCCTGGCGAGCCGGCTCGACTACCTGGCGGAGCTGGGCGTGCGCGGGATCTGGCTCATGCCGGTCACGGCCAGCCAGGACCACGACCACGGCTACGCGGTCGCCGACTACCGCGGCGTCGAGCCGGACTACGGCACGCTCGAGGACCTCGACGCGCTCGTCGCGGCGGCCCACGCCCGCGGCATCGGCGTGATCGTCGACTACGTGATGAACCACAGCGCGGCCACGAACCCGCTGTTCCTCAACTCCGCCGACGGCAAGTCGAACCCGTACCGCGGCTGGTACCTGTGGAAGCCATCGCAGCCGCTCGACTGGTCGGTGTACGGCGGCAACCCGTGGCGCCAGCACGGCACCGGCTGGTACTACGCGCCGTTCGCGTCGAACATGCCGGACTTCGACCTCGCGAACCCGGCGGTGGCCGCGTACCACGCCGACAGCCAGCGCTTCTGGCTGAACCGCGGCGTGGACGGGTTCCGCTTCGACGCGGTGGGGATGCTGTTCGAGAACGGGCCCGCCGCCTGGAACGACCAGCCGCAGAACTATGTGCGGATGGCGGAGGTGCGGGCGCTGCTCGACGGCTACGAGCGGCGCTTCATGGTGTGCGAGGGGCCGGACGACCCGGCAGGCTTCACCGCCGCGTGCGGCAGCGCCTTCGCGTTCGGTCACCAGTACGACGTGATGGGCGCGGCGCGCGGCGACCCGGCGGCGGTCGCGCGGGTGGCGGCCTACTTCGAGGACCCGGCCCGCCACGCCGCCGCCACCATGCTCTCCAACCACGACGCGTTCGCCGGCCAGCGCCCCTGGGACCAGCTCGGCGGGGACGAGGCGCGCTACCGCCTCGCGGCCGCGACGTACCTCCTGCAGCCCGGCATCCCGTTCGTCTACTACGGCGAGGAGGTCGGCCTGGGCGGCGCCGGCTCGCTCTCCGGCGACTGGCGGCTGCGCACGCCCATGAGCTGGACCGGCGACGCGCGCACCGCCGGGTTCACCACCGGCAAGCCGTTCCGGGCGCTGCCCTCGAACGTGGCCACGCACAACGTCGAGGCGGAGCGGGGCCGCGCCGGCTCGCTGCTCGAGTTCTACCGCGAGGTGATCGCGCTCCGCCGCGCGGTGCCGGCGCTGGACCGCGGCGGCTACGAGGGCGCGCGCGCGTCCGGGGCGACGCTCTCGTTCCGCCGCGCGCTCGGGGCCTCGCACGCGCTCGTGCTCCTCAACTACGACGTCGTCCCCCTCACGCTCCAGGTGACCGGCCTCGCGCCCGGGGCCGCGCTCGCGCCGCGCCTGCCCGCCACGGCGCCGGCGGCCACGGCCGACGCGGCCGGCGCGGCCTCGTTCGACCTGCCCGCGCTCACGGTCCGCGTCTACACGTACGACGGCTGAGCTAGAACACCCCCGCGATCCCGCCCGGCGCCGGCACCAGGCGCACGTGCGCGATCGGGTGCCAGTGGAGCAGGGGCACGAGGATCCCCACCGCCGTCCCCCACCCGGCGCCGGCGAGCACGTCGGTCGCCCAGTGGCGATCCGCGGCCAGCCGCAGGTAGCCGACGGCGCTCGCCGCCGCCGCGCCCCCGCCGACGATCCACGGCGCGGCCGGCGCGTCGCGCAGCGTCGCGATCGTGCCCGCGGCGGCCGCCGCGGCGAACGCGGTCGCGGTGTGGCCCGACCAGAAGGAGACGCGCGAGTCGAGCGCGTGCGCCGGCCCGCTCCCGTCCCAGGCGTCCGGCCGGATCCGGTCGGTGCCCACCTTCACCAGCTCGGTGCCGAGCGTCGCGATCGAGACCGCCTCGGCGACGAGCAGCGCGTCCTCGGCCGCGCGCCGGGGCGCGCCCGCCGCGAGGTCGGGGACCGCCAGCGCCGCCGCCGCGCCGAGGGGCACGCCCACGCCGAGCAGGTCGGAGGCGGTCGCCGCGCGCGAGGGGTGCCTCCACGCCAGCGTCTCGTGCGCCCAGGCGTCGAAGCGGCCCGGGCTGCACCAGCGGCAGGTGGCGGGGAGCAGGTCGCGCTCGAACAGGCGCAGGCCCAGCGCGGCCGCGAGCGCGCCCGCGGTGATCGCGCCGTCGGCCACCGGGCTCACCTGGAGGTCCGCCGGCGCGGATCGCGCCGGGGCGGGCGCGACCGCGAGCGCGAGCGCCGCCGCGAGCGCGGGGGAGACGAGCAGCGGATGGGCGTTCACGTTCCGGACCTCCCGGCGCCTGGGCCGAGCCAGCGGAGCAGCGCCGCGTTCACCTGCTCCGGCGCCTCGTTCTGCACGAAGTGGCCCGCGCCCTCGATCGGCTCGATCTCCGGCGCGTTGCCGGGCGCGAGGTAGGGCGCGAGCTTCGCCCGCGCGATGGTCTCCACGCCGAGGAAGCGGTCCTCGACGCCCCACAGGATCAGCGTGGGCGCGGAGACGGGCCGGGGCCGCGGCCCGGGCGAGCGGCGGCCGCGGAACGCCGCCCGGTAGTAGCCGAGCGCGGCGCGCGCGGCGCCGGGCTGCAGGAACGCGCGGCGATACGGCTCCAGCTCCTCGGCCGGCCAGGCGCTGCGCACGTACGAGCCGCCGCGGATGGCGCGGGCCACGCCGGCGGCCCGGTCGCGGGTGAGCAGCCACTCCGGGAGGAGCGGCACCTGGAACAGGAGCATGTACGACGAGCGGAGGAGCTGACGGCGGTTGCGGCGCAGCTCGCGCGCGAACGCGGCCGGGTGCGGCGCGTTCAGGATCACGAGCCGCGACACCACCTCGGGGTGGCGGGCCGCGACCGCCCACGCCACCGCCCCGCCCCAGTCGTGCCCGATCACCACCGCGCGCTCGCGCCCGAGCGCCCGCACCAGCCCGGCCGCGTCCGCCGCCAGCGTGGCGAGGTCGAAGGGGCCCCGCTTCTCGCTGGCGCCGTAGCCGCGGAGGTCGGGCGCGACCGCGCGCCAGCCGGCGGCGGCGAGCGCGGGGAGCTGGTGCCGCCAGGAGCGGGCCAGCTCCGGGAAGCCGTGCAGGAGCAGCGCGAGCGGACCGTCGCCGGGGCCGTCGGCGAGCGCCGCGAAGCGGAGGCCGTTGGCCTGGAGCGCGAGCGTGTCCACCGACCCAGCGTAGCGTCCGCGCTCGCGCGCCGCCCGCGACTCGGGGCGAACCTCCCCGACGCGGGTATGCCCGTCGGTGTTGCCGGCGACGCGGCGTCGCGGGACTGCCGCAGGCCAGCGGGGGCGGCGACACTTCCGCGCATGCCGGCGTCGCCCAGGGGCGCGCCGGCGGAACCTCGAGGGGGGACACCACATGAAGAAGCTCACGTGGCTCGCGGCGAGCCCGCGGACCAGGGCGTGGTCGCGACGCTGAGCAGCGTCACCGCCGGCAACTTCACCGAGGTGGTGAACTCCCAGGACCGGACGGTGCGGTACGTCTGGGACACCGTCACCGACCTCTCGCCGTTCCAGAACCGCTGGCACTACTACACGGGCTGTGACGGCGTGCGGGTGGCGCTCGGGTGCCCGGAGGCCATCCCGGTCACCTTCAGCATCGAGGCGTTCGCGAAGGGGGGCACCTGCCAGACCTACGTGGACGACCTCGGCCAGACCGTGTGCGCCTCGGGCCAGGCGGTGGCGATGCTCCCCGCGGTGCAGGAGGCCGATCAGGTCGCCACCGGCTGCGTGGAGGAGGGCGGCGACACGAGCTGCGGGATCGGGCCGTGCGAGAGCGCCTGCACGCAGGCCTGCGACGCGCAGTTCCCGGTGGGCCGCGGCGCGGACAAGGGCAACGTGGCGCTCCTGAAGGCGTGCAAGGAGGCCTGTCCCTGCACGTGCAAGTACGAGCGCCCGGCGCGATGCCCGCAGCCGCAGAACTGCGAGTGAGCGAGCGCGCTCGATCGACCGGATCGCCGGCGGCGCCCGCCGCCGGCGGTCCCGCCCGGCGCCGGCGGTGCGGCGACCGCGGGTGAACGCTACCCGGTCCGCCCCTGTGCGCGCGGCCAGCGCCCCTGGCTCTCCGCCGGATCCGCCGCGGGCTCCCCCGAGCGTCCCGCCCCGAAGGGCCGCGAGCGACGGTGCTCCGCCGGTGCATCCTGCGCGCCGCCGCGCCCCGCGCGGCCTGGCAGCGCCGCTGCCGAAAGGACGCCCATGCTCCGACACCTCGCCGCCCTGCTCGCGCTCCTCCTCGCCGGCCCCGCGCTCGCGCAGTCCCTGAGCCTCGGCCCGCCGCCGACGGTCGAGTACCGCGCCGACGCGGTCATGGAGACCGAGGCCGGGCGCATGCCGTCGAAGATCTGGTCCGCGAAGGGCAAGGAGCGCCGCGAGCTGGACCTGGGGGGCCACGTCTCGACCACGATCGTCCGCACCGACCGCAAGGTGGTGTGGACGCTCATGCCCGAGCAGCGGATGTACATGGAGAACGCGTTCGGCGAGGCGGGCCCCGCGGGCGCCGGGCAGCCGCCGTCCTACGACATCGAGCAGACGCCCGCCGGCGAGGAGGTCGTGAACGGCGTCCCCTGCAAGAAGACGAAGGTCGTCATGACGGACCGGGCCAGCGGGACGAAGCTCGGCGGGTTCTTCTGGACGAGCAAGGACGGCATCGTCGTGAAGGTGGACGCGGTGGCGAGGTCCGAGGGGAGCAAGACCCGGTTCAAGCTCGAGCTGACGAACCTGCAGGTCGGGCCGCAGCCGGCCCACCTGTTCGAGATCCCCGCCGGCTGGTCGAAGATGGAGCTGCCCGCCGGGATGCCGGGCATGGGCGACATGATGAAGATGATGAAGGGCGGCCGTCCGTGAGCCTCCGCCCGGGCCCGGGCGGCGCGGCGGTGATCGCGGTCGCGGCGCTCGCCGCCGCCGGGGCCGCGCGCGCGGACGGGATCTCCTGCACGCCGGCGCTCCGCGCCGAGTCGCAGCGGACGCTCGCGGCGGGGCTCTCGCTGGAGCGCTCCGGCGCGCTGGTGGAGGCGGTGGCGCACTTCCACGCGGCCGGCGAGTTCTGCGACCTGCCCGCCGCGCGCGAGGGGCTGCGCC
>NZ_BAZG01000133.1 GCF_000964525.1 Anaeromyxobacter sp. PSR-1 | reverse complement strand
GACCATCTCCTTCACGTCGTCGAGCGGCAGGGCCTTGCTCACGTTGCCGTTCACGCCCTCCATGTCCCGCGCCATGCAGAGCGCGTTCAGGATGGCCTCCTCGGTCGCCTCGATCACCGCCTCGTAGAGCGGGTCGAGCCGCTGGTCGAGCAGGATCTTCATCCGGTAGACCATCTTGTTGGTCTCGCGGGGCACCTGGTTGGCGGTCGAGAACGCCAGCACGATCTCGCCGGAGCCGTGCATGGCGGTGGAGCCGACGCGCCCGATGCCGAGCGCCGCGCGCTTGGCGAGGCGGTTGAGCTGGTGGGTGATGAGCGGCGCGTCGGTGGCGATCACCGCGATGATCGACCCGTAGTTGCGGGTGCGCCGGTTGGCCGGGCGGTAGCGGGCCTCCAGCACCTCGCCCACCGGCAGGCCGCCGATGCGGAGCTGCCGCATCACGCCGAAGTTGGACATCACCAGCACGCCCACCGTGTAGCCGCCCAGCGTCTCGGGGAGCTTCCGGCTGGAGGTCCCGATCCCCGCCTTGAAGTCGCAGGTGATCATGCCGGTGCCGCCGCCGACGCTCCCCTCCGGCACCGGCCCGTCGCTGGCGGTCCGGAGCGCCTCGTAGACGTGCTCGTCCTTCACGTGCCGGCCGGCGATGTCGTTCAGCCACGAGTCGTCGCACTCGCCGACGAGCGGGATGATGACGTCGTGCTCGTCGCCGATGCCGGGGTAGCGCTCCACCATCCACTTCACCGCCGCGTCCGACACGGCGCCGACCGACAGCGTGTTGGTGAGGAAGATGGGCGTCTCCACCAGCCCCCACTCCAGGAGCTGGGTCATCCCGGAGACCTCGCCGGCGCCGTTCAGCACGAAGCCGCCGCCGACCACCCGGTCCTCGAACACGTTGGTGGGGTTGGGGAGGATCGCGGTGACGCCGGTGCGGACCGGCCCCTTGCCCACGCGGAGCGGGCCGGCCCCGCGGGTCACGGTGGAGTGGCCGACGCGCACCCCGGCGACGTCGGTGATGGCGTTCCAGCGGCCCGGCTTGTAGCGGCCCAGCGAGATGCCCAGGTCGCGGGCGCGACAGCGCGGCTCGTTCGGTGCGGTCTCGGGCATGCGAAAGACTTACGCCACCCGCCGCCCCGGGCGAAGCGGAAATCCCGCCCGGGCGCGGACGGCCGGTCCGGCCGCGGGGCTCCCGCCGGGACGCGGCGCCGGATCAGTGCCGGTGCGGCGCCTGCGGCCGCCGCTCGCCGGCCTCGCCGCCCGTCCCGCCGTTCCCGCCGGCCGGCGCCTCCGGGCCGGGCGCGCCGTTGCCCTGCGGCGCGGCCGCCTGCGCCTCGCGCTCGGCGGCCGCCTGCGCCCGGCGGCCCGCTCCCGCTCGCGCTCGCGCTCCTGGTACCGCCGGATCGCGAACGAGAGGATCTCGCCGATGAGCCCGCGGTAGTCCATGCCGGCGGCCTGCGCGATGAGCACGAGGTCCGACCAGCCCGGCGCGAGGCCCGGGAGCGGGTTGCACTCGATGAAGTGGATCCGCCCCTCGGCGTCCATGCGGAAGTCGAGCCGCGCCACGTCGCGGCAGCCGAGCGCGGTGAAGCACTCGCGCGCCGCCTTCTCCAGGCGCTCCAGCTCGCGCGGCGAGAGCTTCGCCGGGACCTCGTAGCGGATCCGCTCGTTCCAGTCCTGCTTCATCTCGAACGAGTAGATGGGCGTGGGGTCCTGCGCGTCGAGGAACACGATCTCCATGGGCGGCAGCACCCGCGGCCGCCGCTCGCCCAGCAGGCCCACCGTGAACTCGCGGCCGGAGACGTAGCCCTCCGCCAGCGCGGGCTGGCGGTACTTGGCGATGAGCTCGCGGGCCACCTCGCGCAGCTCGAGCTCGTCGCGGACCACCGACTTGCGGGTGACGCCCTTCGACGTGCCCTCCGCCACCGGCTTCACGATGAGCGGGAAGGTCAGCTCGCGCGGGAGCCGCTCGTTGCCGGTGTTCAGCACCAGGTAGTCGGGGGTGAGGATCCCGTGGGTGCGCACCATGCGCTTCGCGAGCGCCTTGTCGAGCGAGACCGAGAGCGCCGCCGGATCCGAGCCGGTGTACGGGATGTCGAGCAGCTCGAGCAGCGAGGGCACCTGCGACTCTCGGCTGCGCCCCTTGAACCCCTCGGCGATGTTGAACACGACGTCCACCGGCGTGGAAGCGAGCTGCAGCGGCAGGTCCTGGGTCGCCTCCAGGTCCACCACCTCGTGGCCCCAGCTCGCGATGGCCTCGCGGATGGCCTGCAGCGTCTTCGGCGAGTCGTACTCCGCCTCCTCGTCCTGCTCGCCGCCGGGGTCGGGGGTGACGCGCTTCACGTTGAAGCTGAAGCCGACCTTGAGGCGCTCGGTGCGCCGCGGCCGCCCGCGCCGGGCGCTCTTGTCCACGATGTTCCAGCGCTGCACCGCGCTCTGGATCACCGCCCCGAGCACCGCGTCCTCGTGCAGCCCCTCCAGCGCCGCCGCCGCGTAGATGCCGGCGCCGGGCTCCAGCGAGGGCAGCGCGTTGATCTCGAGGAAGTACAGCTCGCCGTCGTCGCCCAGGCGCAGGTCGATGCGCCCCAGGTCGCGGATGCCGAGCTCGCGGTAGACGGTCTCGCAGAGCTGCTGGATCCGCTCGGCCTGCCCGCGCTTCACCTTGGCGGGCGCGCGCACCGACACCGCCTTGTCGAGCTTCGTCTTCAGCTCGTAGTCGTAGATCGCGTACTTGCGGCCGGCGGTGACGGCGGGGTCGATGAGGTACTCGACCGGCTGGAGCACGCCGTGCCGGTCCGGCGCGGCCGCCTCCAGGAACGGGACGGTCAGGTCGCGCCCGACCACGAACTCCTCGACGAGCAGGCCCGCCGGGTAGCGCGCCAGCCCGTCCTGCACCACCTCGTGCAGGCGCATGGGATCGTCCACCACCGAGTCCTGCGTGATGCCCTTCGAGCTGCCCTCGAAGTTCGGCTTCACGATGACCGGGTAGCGGAGCGCGTTCACCTGGAGCTGCCAGGGCTCCTCGACGTACTGCCAGCGCGGCGTCCGGACGCCCTTCTGCGCCAGCACGAGCTTGGTGAGCTGCTTGTCGAGCGTGACCGCCAGCGCGTACGCGTCCGAGCCGGTGTACGGCATGCCCAGCTCGTCGAACAGCGCCGGGAAGAACGCCTCGCGGAAGCGCCCGCGCCGGCCCTCGGCGGTGTTGAAGATGAGGTCCGGCCCGAACGCCTCGAGGCGCGTCACGGTGCGCGACGCCGGGCCGGAGACCTCGATCCGCTCGACCCGGTGGCCGAGCCGCTCGATGGCGCCGGCGAGCGCGTCCACCGTCTCGCGGGTGTCGAACTCGGCCTCCTCCTCGGAGTCCGAGATCCGGAGGTTGTGCGTCAGGGCGATGCGCATGGGGAGACCTCTCCCGGCCCGTGGGGACGCGGGGCTCGAGGCGGGACGGCGCTGGCTGGTGGAGGCTTCATGCGGCCGCGCGCTGGCGCGTGGCGCTCGCCGGCGGGCTGGGCGGCGCCGGGCTGACGGGCGTGAGGTCGCGGACGACGGCGTCGTCCTTGGCGAGCACCTTCCCGTCCACCACCTGCGTGTCCGCGAAGATGTCGCCGATGCGGATGCCGAGCCGGTCCGAGACGATCATGTACGCCTCGAACGCCACGATGGGCACCCCGGCCACGAAGAACACCGGCCAGAGCAGCGGCACGGACCAGAACACCGCCACGAGCGCGAACGGCGCGTTGCGCAGCATCGACTCGTGGTAGCCGGCGGGGGCGCGCCGCGGGACCACCACGGTGCGCACGCCGAAGACCTTCTTGCCGATCGACTGGCCCTGCATGAGTCCGTCGGCGACGAGCAGGTAGAAGGCCGAGAGCACCGGCCCGATCTGCGGGGAGACCTGCGCAAGCGCGAACGCGACGGTGAGGTCGGCGAGGCGGGCCAGCCCCCGGAGCGTCAGGTCCGCCTTGGGATACGGGCTCCCCTCTCGCCGCGCATCGCGCATGCGGTCAGCGCTCCCGCGCCGCCGGCGGATCGCCGCGGACGAAGAACAGGTACGCGAGCGCCGGGCGGTGCGAGCCGTCGCGCGTCACGAAGTGCAGCGACTCGAAGCTCCAGCCCTCCCCCGTCCGCTCGTTCAGGGCGCGCTCCAGGGTCTCGTCGGACACCGGCGAGACCTCGACGACCTTGTACGTGGCGGGCTGGGGCACGGGCCGGAGCACGGTCAACGCTTCTTCCCGGTGAGGAGCTGGGCGGCGTGCTTCGCGTAGTAGGTGAGCACGAGGTCGGCGCCGGCGCGCCGGCAGCAGAGCAGCGTCTCGAGCACCACCCGGTCCTCGTCGATCCAGCCGCGCTCCGCGGCGGCCTTGATCATCGCGTACTCGCCGGACACGTGGTACGCGGCGGTGGGCAGGTCGAAGCGGTCGCGCACCTGGCGCACGATGTCGAGGTACGGGACGGCCGGCTTCACCATGATCATGTCCGCGCCCTCGGCGACGTCGAGCTCCACCTCGCGGAGCGCCTCGCGCCAGTTGGCGGGATCCATCTGGTAGCCCTTGCGGTCCTTGGGGATGCCCGGGCCCTCCACCGGCGCGCTCTCCGCCGCGTCGCGGAACGGGCCGTAGAACGCGCCTGCGAACTTCGCCGCGTAGGAGAGGATGGGCACGTCCTGGTAGCCGGCGCCGTCCAGCTCGGCGCGGATCGCCGCCACGCGGCCGTCCATCATGTCCGAGGGCGCCACGATGTCGGCGCCGGCGCGCGCGTGGGCGAGCGCCTCCTTGGCGAGGAGCGGCAGCGTCAGGTCGTTGTCGACCTGCAGCTCCTTGCTCGGGCCGCCGGCCTTCGACGCCTTGAGGATGCCGCAGTGGCCGTGGTCGGTGTACTCGCACATGCACACGTCGGTCATCACCACCATCCCGGGCACCTTCTCCTTCAGCGCCCGGATGGCCTGCGGGACGATCCCGTCGTCGGCGTACGCCTCGGTGCCCTGCGGGTCCTTGTGCGAGGGGATGCCGAAGAGGATGACCGAGCGGACGCCCGCCTCCCAGCCCTGCTGGACCTCGGCGACCAGCTCGTCCACGGAGAGCTGGAACACGCCCGGCATGCTCTTCACCGGGTTCCGCACCTTCGCGCCGGGGAGCACGAACAGCGGCCACACCAGGTGCTGGGGGGCGAGGGTGGTCTCGCGCACCAGGCTCCGGAGGGCCTCGGTGCGACGCATGCGGCGGGGGCGGTGCTGGGGGAAAGGCATGGGCGTTTTCTAGCGCAGTCGGCGCCGCCGGGAAAGGCGGCCGAGTGCCCCGGGGGTCCACCCGGTCCGCCGGGCCGCCCGGCCGCCGGGCCTACGGTGACGGCGTGCCGGGCTCGAACACCTCGCGCATCACCAGCCCGCTCTGCAGCCGCGGGTAGAAGTAGGTGCTCTTCTGCGGCATCGTCTCGCCGGCGTCGCCCACCGCCTCGACCTGCCACATGGGCGTCGGGTTGACCAGGAAGCCGACCTGGTGCTCGCCGGACAGCACCCGGTTCACCGCCTCGCCCGCGTCGCGGACGTAGGTGAGGCTCTCCTGGTTCTCCTGGGCGCTGGCCGAGAGGCCGAGCACGTGCTGCAGCACCACCGAGTGGAGCACGGTGACGTCGAGCGCGCGGAGCGTCTCGTTGCGCGGGAGCTCCGCCTCCTCCAGGTCGGCCTCGTCGCGCAGCGTGAGCACGCGCGCCTTCTGGTCCTCGGCGGTGACCATCAGGAACGAGGACGACTTCCCGAAGTGCTCGGAGAGCTTGGCGATGGCCCAGGCGCGGCCGGCCGGGCGGCGGATGTCCTCGGGCAGCGTCTCGATCCTGAAGTACCGCTCCAGCGCGCCGGTGAGCCGCGCCACGGAGAAGTCCTTCAGCCCGAACACCAGCCGGTGCGTCGGGAAGAGCATCAGGCCCGGGTCGCTCATCGGGCACAGGAACATGAGGATGTAGTTGTGCCCCGCGCCCGGCGGCAGCCCGGGCCGCTGCGCCTCCACCAGCTTGCGGTAGGCGAGCCCGGACACGTACCGGTGGTGGCCGTCGGCGATGAAGATCCGCTTGTCGGCCACCGCCTGCTGGAGCGCCGCCACCACCTCCGGCTGCTCGGCGCGCCAGAGCCGGTGGTGCACGCCGTCGTCGGAGTCGGTCTCGGCCACCAGCTCGCCGGCGGCGACCGCCTCCAGCGCGCGAGAGGTGGTCCGGTCCTCGTCGCGGTAGAGGCCGATGATGGGCGAGAGGTTGGCCCGGACCGCCTTCAGGATCTCGAGGCGGTCGGCGCGGGGCGCGGTGAGCGTCTTCTCGTGCGGGACGATGACGCCCTCGGAGAACTCGTGCAGCCGCACCGCCGCCAGGAAGCCGCGGCGCCGCGCCTGCCGCCCGTCGGGCGCCCAGAACGCCTGCTCCAGCGCGTACAGGGCCGGCCCGGGATCGCGGCGCAGGACCCCGCGCTGCATCCAGCCGGTCCAGAGCTCGGCGGCGCGCGTGTACTTGTTCGAGCCCGGCCCGTCGCCGGCGCGCTCCTCGCCGATGGCGACGTGGGCGATGTTCTCGGGGCTGCGGCGCAGCAGCTCGTCGCGCTGCTCCAGGGAGACGAGATCGTAGGGCGGGGCCAGCAGCTGGCCGAGGGCCCGGCCGCGGGTGGCGGCGTAACGGACGCCTCGAAACGGGACGATCTCGGCCATGGGGCCCCGGACCGTAGATCACGGCCCCGTACGGTGCAAGGCGCCGGTGGGGCCGCCGAGCGCCGCGGTCACCTGCTCGATGGACACGGCGCCGGGCCGCACCACCCGCAGCTCCTCGCCGGCGACCGCCACCACGGTGCTCGGGAGCCCCCCGGGCGTCGGGCCGGCGTCGAGCACGTGGTCCACGGCCGCGCGCAGGGCGGGGGCGAGCGCCTCGACCCGGTCCGGCGGCGGGCCGCCGGAGAGGTTCGCCGAGGTGGAGACCAGCGCCCCGCCCGCCATGCGCGCCAGCGCGCGCGCCACCTCCGACCCGGGGATCCGCACCCCGACGGTGCCGGAGCCCGCGGTGATGGCCTCGGAGAGGCCCGGCCGCGCCGGCAGCACCAGCGTGAGCGGCCCCGGCCAGAGGCGCCCGGCCAGCCGCGCCGCCGCGCCCTCCAGCGACGCCACCCGGTCCACCTGCTCCCGGTCGGCCGCGACGAGCGGCAGGGGCTTGCCCTCGGGCCGCAGCTTCGCGGCGGCGAGCCGGGCGAGCGCTGCGGCGTCGGAGGCGAGCGCCCCGAGCCCGTAGAACGTCTCGGTGGGATAGACCACGATGCCGCCGGCGCGCAGCACGGCGGCGGCCTCCGCGATCCGGGCCTCGAGCTGGGCGTCCATGCGCGGACTCTACCGCGCGCCGCGCCCGAGCAGCACCGCCGGGATGGTGCGCAGCACGATCCGCACGTCCTGCCAGAGCGACCACCGGTCGATGTAGTCGAGGTCGAGCTGCATCCAGCGGCCGAAGCCGACCTCGGACCGGCCGGACACCTGCCAGGTGCAGGTGAGCCCGGGCTTCACCGACAGCCGGCGCCGCTGCCAGCGCTCGTAGCGCCGGACCTCGTCCGGCAAGGGCGGCCGCGGGCCCACCAGGCTCATCTCGCCCCGGAGCACGTTCCAGAGCTGCGGCAGCTCGTCGAGCGAGGTGCGGCGCAGCACCCTCCCCACGCGCGTGACGCGCGGGTCGTCGCGCAGCTTGAACACCGGGCCGTCCATCTCGTTGCGATCGGCGAGCCGCGCCTGCTCCGCCTCGGCGCCGGCGCGCATGGAGCGGAACTTGTAGAGCGTGAAGGTGCGGCCGGACAGCCCGACCCGTCGCTGCCGGAACAGCACCGGGCCGGGCGAGTCGAGGCGCACCGCCAGCGCCACCGCGCCGAGCAGCGGCGAGAGCACCGCGAGCGCGAGCGCGCTCGCCACCACGTCGATGGCCCGCTTCGCGAGCAGCGGCAGCGCGTCCTGCGGCGCGGAGGCGTAGGAGAGCACGGGGATGCCGTCGAGGTCCTCGACGGTGAGCCGGCCGTGGCGAGGCGGGAACGGCTCGAGGCCGATCTTCGCCACCACGCCCTGCTCCTGGCAGGCCGCCACCGCGGCCTCCATCTCCGGCAGGCGGTCGCGCGGGACGGCGAACACCACCAGGTCCACCACGTGCCGCTCCAGCACCGCCGCGAGCTCGTCCACGCGGCCCAGCACCGGGCCCGGGATGCCCCGCCGCGGCGCGCCCTCCTCGAGGACGAAGCCCGCGAACGTGAAGCCCCACTCCGGCCGCGCCAGCAGCCGCTGCCGCATGGCCCGCGCCAGCGGCCCGCTGCCCACCACCGCGAACGCGCGCGTGTTGTGCCCGCGCCGCCGGGCCTCGTGCGCCAGGGTGCGGACCGCCACGCGGCTGCCCGCCAGCAGCACCAGCGCGATCGCGTGCCAGCCGAGGAGCAGCAGGCGCGAGAGGTCCCGGTCGCGGCCGAGGAAGCTCGCCGCCGCGACCCCCAGCGCCAGCAGGCCGACCGCGCGCGCCAGCCGGAGGATCTCCTCGCGGCGCGACCGGGTGCGGTACTGACCGTACACTCCGGCGGCCCCGGCCGCGGCCGGCCAGAGCGCGAGCGCCACGGCGAGCCAGGCGAGGTGCCGGCCGGCCGGGAGCAGCGGCGGCACCGCCGGGACGTCCACGGCCGCGCGGAGCGCGAGGGCGAGCCCGAACGCGGCCGCCACCAGCGCCAGGTCGAGCGCGCGCAGCCCCGCGGAGACCGCCCCTGCCCGCTCCTTCAGCATGCCTTCACCGTGTGTGACCCCGGCCGGCGGACGCCGCCGGTGCCACCAACGTCGCGACGCGCGCGCCCGCCCGGAAGCCCGGGCGCGGGGCGCAGCCCTGGCCGCGGCGCGGCCCCGGGCACCCCGGCGCACCGTCCGGGCTCACGCGACGCTCTCCCCTCCCCGCCGCGGCCGGGCCGCCGTGCCGCCGGGGCCGGTCGAGCCGGCGGCCGTGCCCGCCGCGAGCCGGGCCTCGACCGAGATGCTCCGGGTGTGGCGCGTCGCCCCCCAGCGCCGGTCCCGCCGGCGCAGCAGCCCCGCCACCAGCAGGGGCGCCCAGGCGGCCTGCAGGAGCAGCGTGTACCCGTAGCGGAGCGCCACCCGCGCCGGCACGCGCTCCGCGGCGAGCGCCGCCACCGGGAACGCCACCGGGCACGCGAGCAGCGGCAGCCAGGCGGCGAGCGGGACGTGCGGGGCGCCCGCCGGGTGGCCCAGCGCCGCGGCCGCCACGCGCGCCGCGACCACCGCGCCCGCGAGCATCGCCACCGCCGACCTCGACGGCTGCAGGCAGGCCACCGCGCCGTCCAGCGCCGCGAGGTCGCGGTGCCGGAGCGCGCGCCAGAGCAGCGGCAGCGTGTGGCGGCGGGCCACGTCGAGGTGGCCGCGCGCCCAGCGGACGCGCTGGCGCCACGAGGCGGCGAGCGTGGCCGGCTTCTCGTCGTAGGTGACCGCCTCCGGGGCCCACTCCACCCGCACGCCGGCGCGGAGCAGCCGGAGCTGCAGCTCGCGGTCGTCGGTGAGGCAGGCGGGATCCGGGGGCCAGGCGCGCAGCACCTCGGTGCGGACGCAGTAGCCGGTGCCGTTCAGGAGCGCGGAGAAGCCGAGCCGCGCGCGCGAGCGCTCGAACAGGCGGGCCGCGACCGCGTGCTGGAGCGCGCTCGCCTGCGTGATCCAGCTGTCGTCCGGGTTCTTCGCCTCGATGGTCCCCTGGAGCACGCGGGCGCCGGCGGAGAGCCGGGCGTCCATGGCGGAGAGGAAGCCGGGCGCCATGACGTTGTCGGCGTCGAACACGCACACCGCGTCCGCCGGGTAGAGCGCCAGCGCACGCTCGCGGGCCCAGGCGAGCGCGTGCCCCTTGCCGAGGTCGCGGGGATCGCGCCGCTCCAGCACCGCATCGGCGCCGGCGGCGCGCGCCCGGGCCGCGGTGTCGTCGGCGCAGTTGTCCGCGACCACCACCACCCGGAACAGCGACCGCGGGTGATCCTGCCGGAGCGCGGCCCGCACCGCGTGCGCCACCACCGCCGCCTCGTCGTGGGCGGGGACGAGCACCAGGAAGCGATGGCGGGGCGGCGCCGTCGCGGGCGCGCGGCGCGGGAGGAAGCCCGCCAGCGCCACCGCGAACGTGTACGCCATGAGGGCGAACAGGCCCCACTCGATCGCCGCCGCCACCGCCTGCGCCATCCGCGCTCCCCGGACGGCGTCCCGCGCACGCGTGCCCCCCGGGTCGCACCGGCGCCGCCGTCTCGCGGAGGATCTGCGTGCACCCCGGGCGCGCGACAAGGCTCCGGGCCGCCGGGGGGCCCGGATGCCCGCGGCCGTGCTTCACCCAGCGTCACGTGGGCCGGCCGGCGCCGGCGCCGGCCCCGGCCGCTCCGGTGCCGGCAAGGCCGCGCGCGGGGCGCAGGGCGCGCGCCGCGAGCACCGCGGCACCGATCGCCAGCCCGAGCAGGAGGTGCTGGATGGGGAAGCGGTAGCGCATCTGCCCCGCCCAGGGTTCGAGGGCCGGGCTGAGCGCGGCGTTCACCGCCGCGATCACCCAGAGCGTCGCGAGCGCCGCGCCCGCCCCGGCCGGTCCCGGCGCGTCGTCCCCGCGGCGGCGGCGGCGCGCGCGCAGCCAGAGCGCGAGCGGGGGCAGGAGCAGCGCGGCCGCGGAGAGCCACGGCATCCCCACCCGCCACACCGCCTCCGCGTCGCGCGCGGCGCGGTGCTGCCAGGCCCCGGGCGGCCACTGCGGCGGGCCGTCCGGCCAGGCGCTCCACCCCAGCTGCAGCGCGAAGCGGCCGAGGAGCTGCTCCGCCGCGTCCGCCCACACGCGCGCGTAGCCGCCCGGCACGGCCGCGAGGGCGCGCAGTGCGACCCGCTCGGCGACCGGCTCCGCCGCGGCCACCTCGAGCCGCCCGGCCGCCTCCGCCCGCTCGGGCGCGACCACCGCCGCGAGCGGCCCCACGGCGCGCCACCACCCGATCCACTCCCGCCCCTGCTCGGCGGCGAGCCGCTCGTACACCTCGCGGATCCGGGCCTGGTCGGGCGGGAGGTGGCGGTACACCGCCGGGTGGCCGACGTGGTTGAGGAGCGAGAGCCCCGCGCCGGGGGAGAACTCGAACCGGCCGGCGCGCGCGAGGTTCACCGACGCCATCGCCAGCACGACGGCCCCGACCGCCGCCCACGCGAGCGCCACGTCGCGCCGCGCGAGCGCGCGCCTCGCCGCGAGGAGCAGCGCCGCCAGGAGGTACACGCCGGCGGAGGCGAGGAAGATGGGGCGCACCAGCGCGGCCGCGACCCACAGCAGGCCCGCGCCGACGACCGCCCCGCGCGCCCGGCCGGCGAACGCCGCGGCGGTGGCGAGCGCGGCGCCGCACACCAGCGCCAGGCAGAGCGTCTCGGAGTAGAGGGTCACCGCCATGAACAGCAGGTCCACGAAGGAGAGCGCGGCGAGGCCCGCGGCGAGCGCGGCGGCGAGGCTGCCGGTGAGCCGGCGGACCAGCGCGTACGCGAGCACGACGCTCGCGACCCACAGCGCCGCCTGCGCCCCGGCGACCCGCCCGAGGTCGGGCGCGCGCCCTCCCACGAGCGCGACGAACGCGGGGTAGCCGGGCATGCGCAGCCCGAGCGGCGGGAGCTCGCCGCGCGCGAGGTGGCCCGCGTCGTGGAGGTAGGACGGGGTGTCCCAGAAGCGGGCCGGCTCCAGGCCGCCCAGCATC
>NZ_BAZG01000134.1 GCF_000964525.1 Anaeromyxobacter sp. PSR-1 | reverse complement strand
AGATGCGGCCCGGGATGCCCCCCGGCGCCCGCCCGATGGCCGGCATGCCGCCCGGCGCCCCCGCCGGCTTCCGCCCCGGCCCCGGCATGCCGCCGCCCGCCGCGCGCCCCTCGCCCACGCCGGTCCCGCAGCCGGCCGCGCCGGCCGCCCGGCGCGATCCGTTCGGCTTCGGCGTCCAGGGTCCGCAGGTCGGGACCGGCGGCCCGCAGCGCGCGGTGAACGCGCCGCCCCCGGCGCCCGCGCCCGAGACCGACTGGAGCGATCTCGACCTCGGCGGCGAGCCCGCCGCGCCGAGGCCGGCGCCCGCGCTCGAGCTGGACGCCCCGCGCGCCGCGCCCGCGCCCGTGGAGCTGCCCGGCGCGCCGGACGAGGCGCCGGAGCTCGCGCCCATGCACGCGTTCGTACCCCCCGCCGCCTCCACCGGCCACGCGCCGGCGCCGGCGGCCGCTGCGGCCGACGGCGGGGAGGCGGCGCTGCGCGAGGCCATCGGCAAGGCGTCGCGCGAGGTCATCGAGCGGGTGGTCTGGGAGGTGGTCCCCGAGCTCGCGGAGACGATCATCCGCGAGAACCTCGACCGCCTCGTCAAGCAGCGCCAGGGCTGAGCCGCCGCGGCGGCGCCGCCCGTTCCCAACGCATGCCGCGCCGAGGCCGCGCGCCCGATCGCCGGGCGGCCGCGGTCCGCGCAGGCCCGGAGACGACGTGTCGAACCCGAATCCCATCGAGAACGAGAACCGCACCGAGCTCGCCAAGGGCTACGAGCACCGCGAGGTCGAGGCCCGCTGGTATCCCTTCTGGCAGGAGCGCGGCTACTTCCACGGCGACGAGCACGACCGCACCCGCCCGCCGTTCTCCATCGTGCTGCCGCCGCCCAACGTGACCGGCTCGCTGCACCTCGGGCACGCGCTCACCGCCACGCTGCAGGACGTGCTCATCCGCTGGAAGCGGATGAGCGGCTTCAACACGCTCTGGCTCCCCGGGACCGATCACGCGGGCATCGCCACGCAGATGATCGTCGAGAAGGAGCTGAAGAAGACCGAGAAGAAGAGCCGGCACGACCTGGGGCGCGAGGCGTTCCTGGAGCGCGTCTGGGCCTGGAAGGAGCAGTACGGGTCGCGCATCGGCGAGCAGCACAAGGCGCTGGGCGCCTCGCTCGACTGGCAGCGCGAGCGCTTCACCATGGACGAGGGGCTCTCCCGGGCGGTGCGCGAGGTGTTCGTGCGCCTGCACGAGGAGGGGCTCATCTACCGGGAGAAGAAGCTCATCAACTGGTGCCCGGACTGCCGCACCGCGCTCTCCGACCTGGAGGTCGAGCACGAGGAGGCGCACCAGGGCGAGCTGTGGAGCTTCGCGTACCCGCTCGCCGACGGCTCGGGCGAGATCGTGGTGGCGACCACCCGGCCCGAGACGATGCTCGGCGACACCGCGGTGGCGGTCCACCCGCTCGACGCGCGCTACATGGCGCTCCACGGCAAGAAGGTCCGCCACCCCATCACCGGGCGCACCTTCCCCATCGTCGCCGACGCCATCCTGGTGGACCCGAAGTTCGGCACCGGCGCGGTGAAGGTCACCCCGGCGCACGACTTCAACGACTTCGAGGTGGGCAAGCGCCACGGCCTCGAGATGATCACGGTCATCGGCCCGGACGGCCGCATGACCGCCGAGGCCGGCCCGCTCGCCGGGCTGGATCGCTTCGAGGCGCGCAAGGAGGTGAAGCGCCTCCTCGCCGAGCAGGGGCTGGACCGCGGCGCGAAGCCGCACGTCCTGCCGCTCGGCCGCTGCCAGCGCAGCGCCACGATCCTCGAGCCGCTGCTCTCGGACCAGTGGTACGTGCGCATCGAGCCGCTGGCCCGGCCCGCCATCGAGGCGGTGGAGCAGGGGAAGACCCGCTTCATCCCGGAGCAGTGGACGAACACGTACATGGCGTGGATGCGCAACATCCACGACTGGTGCATCAGCCGGCAGCTGTGGTGGGGCCACCAGATCCCGGCCTGGTACTGCCCCGACGGCCACGTCACGGTGGCGCGCGAGACGCCGGAGGCCTGCTCGACCTGCGGCAAGCGCGAGCTGCGCCAGGACGAGGACGTGCTCGACACCTGGTTCTCGTCCGGCCTGTGGCCGTTCTCCACCATGGGCTGGCCGGAGCGGACCGACACGCTGCGGACCTTCTACCCGACCTCCGTCATGGAGACCGGGCACGACATCATCTTCTTCTGGGTGGCCCGGATGATGATGATGGGCCTCCACTTCATGGGCGAGGTGCCTTTCCGGACCGTGTACCTGCACCCGATGGTGCGCGACGAGAAGGGCCAGAAGATGTCGAAGACGAAGGGGAACGTCATCGACCCCCTCGTCATCACCGAGCAGTACGGCGCCGACGCGCTCCGCTTCACGCTGGCGGCGCTCACCGCGCAGGGGCGCGACATCAAGCTCGCGAAGGAGCGCATCGAGGGCTACCGCGCCTTCGCCAACAAGCTCTGGAACGCGAGCCGCTTCGCGCTCATGAACCTGGCCGGCTACGAGGAGCGCGGGGACGACCCGGCCCGCGCCGCGCGCACGCCGGCCGACCGCTGGATCCTGGCCCGGCTGCAGCGCGCGGTGAACGAGACGGTGGAGGCGCTCGAGGCGTTCCGGTTCAACGACGCCGCGAACGCCGTGTACGCGTTCGTCTGGCACGAGCTGTGCGACTGGTACATCGAGCTGTCCAAGGAGGCGCTCGCCTCCGAGGACGCCGAGGCGCGGCGGGCCGTCCAGGCCGTGCTGGTGCACTGCCTCCAGACGTCCTACCGCCTGCTCCACCCGTTCATGCCGTTCATCACCGAGGAGCTGTGGCACGTGCTCCGCGCGCAGGTCGGCGCGAGCGCGTGGGCCGACTCGGTCCTGGTCGCCGAATACCCCCGAAAGGGCGAGGCGGACGAGGCGGCAGAGGCCGCTTTCCGCCCGGTTCTCGGGATCATCGACGCGGTGCGCAACATCCGCGGCGAGATGGGCATCCCGTGGAAGGTGAAGCTGGGCGCGCAGGCGCCGGTGGAGATCGCGGTGGCGGACCCCGCGGTCCGCGACCTGCTGCAGGCCGGCGAGCTGGCCCGGGTGCACCGGGTGGCCGGGGTCGAGGGCTCGCACCTCGTGGTCGCGGCCGCGACCGCCCCGGCGCCGCAGTCGGCGGTGGGGGTGGGCCCCGGGTTCGAGGTGCGCGTCCCGCTCGCCGGGGTCATCGACCTGGCGGCCGAGACCGCCCGCGTGGACAAGGAGATCGGGAAGGTCGATCAGGACCTCGCCGTCCTCGAGCGGAAGCTCCAGAACCCGTCCTTCGTGCAGAACGCGCCGGCGGCGGTGGTCGAGAAGGACCGTGCCCGGGCGGAGGAGCTTCGCGAAAAAAGAGGCAAGCTCGAGGCGCATCGTGCGATGCTTTCGGGATCGGAGGCGAATTCCGCCAGGAGGGACACCATGGAGATCCAGAACGAGCAGAAGCCGACGCAGGACGCGCCCGCTGCCCCGTCGCAGCAGGCGCAGGAGAACCCGGTCGTCGAGAGCGCCGAGAAGGCCGTCGCCGCGGTGAGCGAGGCCGCGCAGCAGGCCGCGACCGCGGTCGCGTCGGGCATCGAGAAGGTGGCGGCGGTGGTCCGCAAGACGGTTCGCCGCTCCGTGAAGAAGGCCGCCGCGAAGCGCGCCGCCATGAAGAAGAAGGTCGCGAAGAAGGTCGCCGCGAAGAAGCCGGCCGCCAAGAAGAAGGTCGCGAAGAAGGCGCCCGCGAAGAAGGTCGCGCGGAAGCCGGCGCCGAAGAAGGTCGCGAAGAAGACGGCCAAGAAGAAGGCCGGGAAGCGGAAGTAGGCGGCGGCGCGCGGATGCCCCGGCTCTCCGCCCACGCCGAGCGCCTCCTCGACCTGGCGCTCGAGGAGGACCTCCTCCTCGGCGACGCGACGAGCGAGGCGACCATCGACGCCTCGGCGACCGGGGAGGGCCGGTTCCTCGCGAAGGAGGACCTGGTCCTCGCCGGCACCGCGGTGGCGGTGCGGGTGTTCGAGCGGCTCGGGGCATCCTGCACGTTCGACCGCGCCGACGGCGCGCGCGCCGCGCGCGGCGAGCTCGTCGGCACCGCGCGCGGCACGGTGCGCGCGCTGCTCGCCGCCGAGCGCACCGCGCTGAACTTCCTCCAGCGGCTCTCCGGCGTGGCGACCGCCACCCGCCGCTGCGCCGACGCGCTGGCCGCGGGCGGCGGCCGCACCCGCCTGCTCGACACGCGCAAGACCACGCCGGGCTGGCGCATGCTGGAGAAGGCCGCGGTGCGCGCCGGCGGCGGCAAGAACCACCGCTTCAGCCTGGGCGACGGCGTCCTCATCAAGGACAACCACGTCGCGGCCTGCGGCGGCGTCGCCGAGGCGGTCCGGCGCGCCCGCGCCTCGGCCGGCGCGATGCTTCGGGTCGAGGTCGAGGTCGAGGACCTGCCCGGGCTGGACGAGGCCATCGCGGCCGGCGCCGACCTGGTGCTGCTCGACAACATGGACGACGCGGCCATGGCCGAGGCGGTCCGCCGCGCGGCCGGCCGCGTGCTGCTCGAGGCCAGCGGCAACATGACGCTGGAGCGGCTCCCGCGCGTGGCCGCGACCGGGGTGGACTTCGTGTCCATGGGGGCGGTCACGCACAGCGCGCGGGCCGTGGACCTCGCGTTCGACCTGGCCTGACCCGCGCCTGCCCGGGCGCGCCATTTGACAGGCCGTCGCCGGCCCCGGAAGATCGCGGGACCATGGCGACCGAGCCGTCCGACTCCGCCGAGCTGGTGCTCGCGTTCCTGGCCGAGGCCGGGGACGAGGTCGTGTCCGGCGAGGCCATCTCCGACAAGCTCGGCCTGACCCGCGCCGCGGTGTGGAAGCACGTGAACGCGCTGCGGGCCCGCGGGTACCGCATCGACGCGGTGCCGGCGCGCGGCTACCGGCTGGCCGAGGTGCCGGACCGGCTCACCGCGCTGGAGCTGCGGCCGCTGCTCAACACCCACGACCTCGGCCAGGTGCTCCACGCCTACGAGGAGCTCGCCTCGACGAACGACCGCGCCCGGGAGCTGGCCGAGGAGGGCGCCGTGCACGGCGAGGTGGTGATCGCCGAGCGGCAGACCGCCGGGCGAGGGCGGCGCGGCCGCGCCTGGATCTCGCCGCCGCGCAAGAACCTCTACTTCTCCGTGGTGCTCCGGCCCGACCTGCCCACGGCGCGCGCCCCGGAGGTCACGCTGGTGGCCTCGCTCGCCGTCTGCGACGCGCTCCGGCAGGCCGGGGTGGACGCCGGCATCAAGTGGCCGAACGACGTGCTCGCCGGCGGGCGCAAGATCGCCGGGATCCTCACCGAGCTGGCGGCCGAGCCGGATCGCGTCCACTGGATCGTCGTGGGCGTGGGCGTGAACGTGAACGCCGGGGCCGACGACTTCCCCGACGACCTGCGCGGCGAGGCCACCAGCGTGCTCCTGGAGCGCGGCGAGCCCGCCCCGCGCGCGCTGTTCGCGGCCGCCTGCCTGACCGCGCTCGAGGGCTGGCTGGACGTGCACGAGGAGCGGGGCTTCGCGCCCATCCGCGAGGCCTGGCGCGAGCGCTCGGTGACGCTGGGACGCGAGGTGCGGGTGCGGGTGGACGAGGGCGAGCTGGCCGGCACCGCCGAGGACATCGACGAGGCCGGGGCCCTGCTGGTCCGGACGGCGAGCGGGCTGGAGCGGGTGCTCGCGGGCGACGTCCGGCTGCTGCGGCCCCGCTGACCCGTGCGGCGGCGCGCGCCCGCGCCGGCCGCGGAATTGACCCCAGACAGGCCCGGAAGCTAGGCTCCCGCCCGTGCTCCTCGCCATCGACGTCGGCAACACCAACACCACCCTGGGCGCCTACGAGGGCGCCGTGCTCCGCAAGCACTGGCGCGTGGAGACGAGCCACACCCGCACCTACGACGAGTACGGGATCCTGCTGCGCCAGCTGTTCGCCTCGGCCGGCCTCGAGCCGGCGCGGGTCTCGTCGGTGGTGATCGCGAGCGTGGTCCCGCCGCTCGCCTTCACCCTCGAGCAGATGTGCGTCCGGTACTTCGACCGGAAGCCCATGTTCGTGGGCCCGGGGATGAAGACCGGGATGCCCATCCTCTACGAGAACCCGCGGGAGGTGGGCGCGGACCGGGTGGTGAACGCGGTGGCCGCGTTCGAGCGCTGGCGCTGCGCGCTGGTGGTGGTGGACTTCGGCACCGCCACCACCTTCGACGTCATCTCCGCGAAGGGCGAGTACCTGGGCGGCGCCATCTGCCCCGGGATCGGGATCTCCATGGACGCGCTGGCCCGCAGCGCCTCCAAGCTTCCGCGGGTGGAGTTCGCGAAGCCGCCGTCCGTCATCGGCAAGAACACCGTCGCCTCGATCCAGGCCGGCCTGGTGTACGGGTACGTCGGGATGGTGGACGGGATCTGCGCCCAGATCGCGGCCGAGCTGGCCACGCCGCCCAAGGTGGTGGCGACCGGCGGGCTCGCGCCGCTCATCGCCGGCGTCTCGCGCAGCATCACCGAGGTGGACGAGCACCTCACGCTGGAGGGGCTGCGCATCCTCCACGAGCGCAACCGGTGACCGGCCCGTCCACCTCATCCCCGGCGCCCGGCGCCGCCGCCCCGGCGCGGAGCCTCCTCGACGAGGGCCTCGCCGCGTTCACCGCGCGCGACCTGGGCGCGGCGCACGCCGCGTTCGAGCGCGCGCACCGCCGGGACCCGCGCGACGCGCGCGCCATGTCCTGGTACGGCGTGACGCTGGTGCTCGTCGAGAAGAACTCGAACCTGGGCGTCACGCTGTGCGACCAGGCGCTGCGCGCCACCGGCCCGGAGCCGGAGCTCCTGCTCAACCAGGCCCGCGTGCACCTCGCGCTCAACCAGCGCGAGCGGGCGGTGCGCGCCATCCTGCGCGGGCTCGAGCTGTGGCCGCGCGACGCGAGCCTCTGCATGGCCCGCGACACCATCGGCATCCGCCGCCCGCCGGTGATCGGCTTCCTCTCGCGCAACAACCCGCTGAACCGCTTCCTCGGCCGGATCCGGCACAAGTGGCAGCGGCGGCACACGCCGCTCTACGAGATGTCGCCGCTCGCGCTGGGCTTCCCGCCCGCGCCGCCCGAGGCCCCGCCGCCGCCCGCGCCGGTCCCGCTGGAGGTGGAGGCGGCGCCCCCCGCGGCGGAGCCTGCCGCGGACCCCACCCCATCCGACGCGCCCGCCGCCGAGCAGGCCGAGCCCGCCGCGTCCGGCACTGCCGCGCCCGCCGAGCCCGGTGCGGCCGAGGCCGCACCGGCAGCCCCCGCGCCCACCGCGGAGGCCGCCGGCGCGCCCGCCGCGCCGCCGGAGCCGGACGAGCCTCGAGAGGTCGAACGCTGATGCCGGACTGTCCGCTCCCGCTGGAGACCCTGCCGAAGCCGCTGCAGAAGCACGCCGACCCGAAGGCCCCGCTGCCGCTCCGCACCATGGGCGCGAAGGGGCTCGTCCCGGCGGTGGCCGCCGCGGATCTGGCCACGCTCCTGTTCATGCTGGCGCACGACCCCGAGGCCGCGGTGCGCGACACGGCGGCGAAGACCGCCGAGGGGCTGCCCGAGAAGATCTGGAGCGTGGCGCTGCGCTCGGACGAGGTGCCCGGCGCGGTGCTGGACTGGATGGCCGACCGGCTGTCGCAGCGGGAGGGCGCGCTCGAGCTGGTGCTGCTCAACCCGGCCACGCTGGACGGGACGGTGGCCCGCCTCGCCGCGATCGTGCCGCAGCGGCTCGCCGAGATCGTCCGGCAGAACGAGCTGCGCCTGCTCCGGCACGAGCCCATCGTGCGCGCGCTCTGCGCGAACCCGGGCGTGCTGGCGTCCACCCTGGACGGCGCCTGCGACTTCTGCGTGCGCAACGGGCTCACGCTGCTCGACGTGCCGCAGATGGTCGAGGCGCACAAGCGCGTCCACGGCGTCGACCCCACCGTGAAGCCGCCCGAGCCGGGCGAGACCGCCGCCCAGCTGATGGCCGAGTACGCGGACGAGCTGGCGCGCGACGGCGCCGGCGAGGGCGCGCCGCCCGCGGCGGAGACCGAGGAGCAGTCCACCCGCAAGCTGAACATCACGCAGCGGGTGATGCGCATGAGCGTGTCGGAGAAGATCAAGCTCGCCACGCTCGGCAACAAGGAGGCCCGCACCCTGCTCCTGCGCGACGCGAACAAGCTGGTGTGCATGGCGGCGGTCACCAGCCCCCGCATCACCGACGGCGAGATCCTCTCGCTGGCCAACTCGCGCACCGTGAGCGCCGACGTGCTGCGCCACATCTACGGCACCCGCGAGTACCTGAAGACCTACGCCATCAAGATCTCGCTCGTGAAGAACCCGAAGGTCCCGCTGCCCACCGCGCTCAAGATGCTCACCACGCTCCAGGAGAAGGACATCAAGGAGCTGGCCCGCGACCGGAACGTGCCGCAGACGATCCAGGCGCAGGCCAAGGCGTGGATGATGAAGAAGGAGCAGGCGGCGCGCGGGCCGGTGGGCGGGAAGCACTAGTGGCCGGGACCCCCGAGGCGGCGGGCGCGGCGCCGGTCCGCGTCGGGCGCGCGGTGTGGCTGTCCGCCGCCACCATGTCCTCGCGGGTGCTGGGCCTGGTCCGCGACCAGCTCTTCGCGATCCTGATCGGCGCGAACCGGTTCTCCGACGCGTTCGTGGTCGCGTTCCGGATCCCCAACCTGCTCCGCGACCTGTTCGCCGAGGGCGCGCTCTCCTCGGCGTTCGTGCCCGCGTTCGCCGACGCCCACCGCAACCGCGGCCGCGAGGCGGCCTACCGGCTCGCGAACACGGTGGTGGCGCTGGTGCTGCTGGTGGTGGGGAGCATCACGCTGCTCGGGATCGCCTTCGCCGGCCCGCTCGTCGCGCTCATGGCGCCGGGCTACACCGCCGACCAGGCGGCGCTGGCGGCGTACCTCACCCGGATCATGATGCCGTTCCTGCTCCTCGTCTCGCTCTCCGCGGTGGCGATGGGCATGCTGAACGCGCAGGGGCGCTTCACCGCGCCGGCGGTGGCCCCCGCGCTGTTCAACGTGGGCGCCATCGCGGTCGGGGTCGGGCTGTGGCTGGCCGGGCTCCCGCCGGAGCGGGCGGTGGTGGGCTGGTCCATCGGCACGCTGCTCGGCGGCGCGCTCCAGCTCGCGGCGCAGCTCCCGTCGGTCCGCGCGGTGGGCTACCGCGCCCGGCCGGCGCTCGCCGGCGGCGCGCTGGCCGACCCCGGGGTCCGCCGCATCTTCCGGCTGATGGGGGCCGCGGTGGTGGGGCTCTCCGCCACCCAGGTGAACATCCTCGTCAACACCATCTTCGCCTCGCATCAGGAGGGCGCGAACACCTGGCTGCAGATGGCGTTCCGCCTCATGCAGCTCCCGCTGGGCGTGTTCGGCGTGGCCATCGCCACCGTGGCCGGCGCCGGCGTGGCGCAGCGGGCGGCGGCCCGCGACATGGGCGCGGTGCAGGACACGCTCGGCTCGGCGCTGCGGCTGGTCGCGTTCCTGAACGTGCCCTCGGCGGTGGGGCTGGCGGTGCTGGCCCGGCCCATCATCTCCGTCATCTACGAGCACGGGCGCTTCGGCGCGGCCGACACCGACGCCACCGCCGCGGCGCTGGTGTGCTACGCGGCCGGGCTCTACGCCTACTCCGCGGTGAAGGTGCTCGCGCCGGCGTTCTACGCGCTCGACCGCGCCCGCGTGCCGGTGGTGGGCAGCGTGCTCGGCATGGCGTCGAACGTGGTCCTCAACCTCGCGCTCTACCCCGTGCTCGGGTACCGGGGCGTGGCGCTCGGGACCTCGCTCGCGGCGCTCGCGAACTTCGCGGTGCTGCTGTTCTCCTGGCGGCGCCGCCACGGCCGGCTGGGCGGGGAGGGGCTCGTCCGCCAGCTCGGCAAGGTGCTGCTCGCGTCGGCGGTGCTGGCCGCGGTCGCCTGGGCCGCCGAGCGCGGGCTCGCCGGCCTGCTCGGCGGCCGCGCCGGCGTCCCGGCGCAGCTCGCCCTCGCGTTCGGCCCCATCGCCGCGGGCGGGCTCGCCTACCTCGCGGCGGCGCGCGCGCTGCGCATCGCCGAGCTCGACGAGCTCCTCGCCGGGCTGCGCCGGCGCCGCGCGCGCCGGGCCTGATCCGCCGCCTCCCCGGGGTTTGGCCGCGCGTGCGCGCGCGGCCTACCTTGCGGCGAGGGCGATCCGGCGAGGGAGACCATGGAAAACGGCGGCAGGGGCGGGGAAGGCACGATGGACGAGGTGCGCCACCGGGCGGAGGAGCTGGCCGAGGGCATGCAGGAGCAGCTCGAGGGGCTCCGCGGCTACGCCGAGGACGCGGGCGAGTGGATCCGCGGCTTCGCGCGCGAGCGGCCCATCGCGGCCGTCGCCATCGCCGTCGGGCTCGGGTTCCTGGCCGGCCGGCTGCTCTCGCGGACCTGAGCGGAGGGGCGATGGAGCGCGAGCGGGGGGCGGGCGGGCTGGAGGCGGGCGAGCTGGGCGACGTGGCCGACGCGCTGCGCGAGCTCGGCGACGAGGCGCGCGAGTCGGTGGCGCGGCTCGCCGAGGAGCTGGAGCTGGAGCGCCGCATGGCGGAGTCGCCCATGGTGGTGCTGGGCGTGGCGGCGGCGGCCGGGCTGGTGCTGGGCGGCGGGCTGTGGCCGCTGCTGCGGCCCATGGCGCGGATGGCGGCGCGCGCCGCGCTCTCGCCGACGAACCTGCTCGCGCTCGGCGCGGCCGTGGGCGCGATGCGCGCGGCGCGGGCGCGCGAGGCGACGTCCGGCGCCGGCGCGGGCCCGGAGGGCTCCACGCCCTCGACGCATTGATCGCGCGCAGGCGCCGACCGCACCCGGAGGTCGCACGCGCGCTCCGCGTCGACGCGGGAATCGGTCCCCTGCGTCGCAGCGCGTCCTCCACGTTGGGGCGCCGGGTTGACCTGCGCCCGCCGTGCGCGCAACTTGGACTCCTCTTCTCCGGGCCGGGGTCAGTGACATGATGGACGTGACGCGCGGGGCACGCGGCGAGCTCGTCATCCGGATCGAGGGCACGTTCGATCGCCAGGCCGCGAGCCACCCGGAGAGGCGGCTCGCGGCCTGGCGATCGAACGTGCCCTCGAT
>NZ_BAZG01000135.1 GCF_000964525.1 Anaeromyxobacter sp. PSR-1 | reverse complement strand
CACGCCGGTGCCGGGGGAGGCGAGCACCGCGAGCACGCCGAGCGCGGCGGCCGCCACCCAGAGCGCGGCCAGCAGGAGCCCGCCCGCGGCGGGCGCGCGCCAGCCGGCCCAGGTGCGGGGTGCGGCGGCGCGGAGCGCGGCGGCGGCCGCGACGATGAGCACCAGCCCGGCGCGGTCCTCCACCGCCAGCAGGCGCACCAGCCGGAGCGGCGCGCGCAGGAGGTCGCCCGCCCCGGCGCCGCCGGCGGCGCAGGCGGCCAGGATCGACAGGAACCGGCCGTGCGAGAGCAGGTCGGTGGCGAGCGTCACCGCGGCGGCGCCGGCCGCGGTGGCGGCGGCGAGCCAGAGCGCAGCCCGGGGCGCGCGCCGCAGCGCGAGCCACGCGATCGCGGCGGCGGGGGCGGTGAGCGCGGTGGGCTTGGCCGCGAACGCGAGCACGAAGCAGAGCGCCGCGAGCGCGAGCCGGCCGCGGCGCGGGCGCGGCGGCGCGTCCGCGTCGGGATCCGAGGCGAGCGTGGCGGCGAGGCCGAGCGCCTGCAGCGCGACCGCGAGGAGGTCGCCGCGCACCGCCGACAGCGCGTGCTGCCCGGCGAAGCCCGCCAGCGCGAGCGCCGCGAACGCCGCCGCGGGGGCGCGGGCCAGCCCCATGCGCCGCGCCAGGAGGAAGCCGCCCAGCACGAGCAGCGCGCCGGCGGCGAGCGAGAGCGCGTAGCCGGAGGCGAGCAGCGGCGCGCCCAGGCGCAGCAGCCCGGCGTGCAGCGCGAACGCGAGCGGGAAGAAGCGGGTGCCGCCGTAGCCCAGCTCGGCCGAGGCGAGCGGGCGGTAGAACGTGCCGTGCGCGAGGTCGTCGGCGAGCGTCATCCAGGCGCCGGACACGTGGTTGAGCGCGTTCCCGCTCTCCCAGGCGGCGGGCAGGCGTGCGACCGTCAGCGCGGCGAGCAGGAGGGCGGGCAGGACGACGGCGAGGGCGCGAGGCCGCATGCGAGGGGACCTGGGCAGCGCCGGCTGCCGGGGCGACCCCGGGGTCGGGTCCAGACCCGGTCGTCGCCCGGCGGTCATGCGCTCTCCGGGGGCGCGGCCGGGGCCCGGACGCCCCGGCGCGACCGGAACAGGCCCACCCAGCCGGCGGGCAGCCAGCCGAACGCCCACGAGACGCCCAGGTAGGCTGCGGCGAAGGCGAGGCCGCAGGCGGCCAGCCGGAAGAACGGCGGCGCGGCGAGCGCGTTCAGGGCCACCCAGGCGGCGGGCGCGGCGACCGCGGTCGCGCCCACCTGGCGGGCGAGGGCCCGGACCGGCAGCGCCTGGCGGAGCGGCGCCTCGAACAGCGTCGCGGTGCGCGCGAGCATGGCGGCGCGCGCCGCCGCCTCGGCCACGATCCAGCCGCCGAGCGCGCCGATGGGGCCGAGCAGCGCGAGCCCGCCCGCGACCAGCGCCGCGGTGCCGCCGAGCTTCGCGGCGGAGAGCGCGAGCATGAACCGGTTCTGCGCCCGGGCGCGCATCACGCCGTCGAGCGGCAGCGCCGCGAGCAGCACCGAGCCGGTGGCCAGCCGGAAGATGGGCACGGCCGCGGCGTAGCGGGGCGAGAACAGGAACGGCACCAGCACCGGCGCCGCCACCGCGAGCAGGCCGGCCAGCGGCACGAACGCGAAGGAGAGCTGCAGCACCGCCTCGTGGAACAGCGCCAGCCCGGCCCGCGGCGGCCGGCCCGCGCCCTCGTGCTCGGCGAGCCCGATCTGCAGCAGCTCCGACACCGGCGTGTACAGCACGTCCACCACCGGGAGCTGGAACGTCCCCACGCTGTACACCGCGAACGCGGCCGCGCTCACCGCGGCGGCGACGGCGTACTGGTGCCACTGCTGCTGCGGCACGATGAGCACGAACGCGAGCCCGAACGGCAGCGCGTACGCCACCTGCCGCCGGAGCAGCGCGAGGTCGCCGCGCACCCCGTGGCGGCGGGCGAGGAGCCACAGCGAGAGCGCGGCGCGCGTCGCGGTGGCGAGCGCGATGCCGGCGAACACGCCCTCCACCGAGCGCCACAGGAGCGCCCCCGCCACCATGGCGGCGCCGCGGCCGCCCTCGGTGGCGACGCGCACCAGCGCGGCCGCGCCGATGCGCCCGGTGGCGTTCCAGGCGACGTCGAGCGGCGCGCCCGCCACCGTGAACGCGGTGAAGGCGGCCACCCAGGGCAGGTTGCGGGTGAGCTCGGGGTTGTCGAAGTGCGCCGCCACCCAGGGCCGCGCCAGGAGCAGCAGCAGCGCGGACGCGGCGCCCACCGCGAGCAGCGCCCAGGCGGTCTGCGCCACGTAGCGGTCGCGGCGGGCGGGGTCGCGCGGGACGAAGTAGTAGAGGCTCTGGGTGAGCCCGAGCGGCAGCACCAGGGCGAGCGTCTGGGAGAGCAGCCAGGCCTGCTTGAAGGTCCCGTAGGAGGCGGGCACCAGGACGCGCGCGAGCACCAGCGGGACCGCGAAGGTGAGCGCGGCGCCGGCGAGGCGCGCAGCCATGAGCGGGCGCGCTCGGGCGATGATCGAGTCGGGCAAGCCGTTCCCTCCGCACCGAACGATGCGCCTCGCGCCGCGCCGCGGCGCGTGCCGGCCCGGGCGGCACCGCCCGCCGGGGCACCTTCGACTCCGGCCGGGGAGGCGACGAGCTCGCGCGCCCTACAGCGACCCGGCGAGCGCCAGCCCGCCGCCGGACGGCAGCGCGAGCGGCACGAGCGCGAGGGCCGAGGGCCCGCGCGACGGCGGCGCGTCCGGGGAGGAGCGCCGGTGCAGCACCACCCAGCGCCCCACCGACCAGCCCAGCACCGAGCCGAGCAGCGAGTCGGAGAGGAAGTGCCGGTGGTCGATGACGTGGAACGCCACCAGCCCGCCCACCAGCGCGTGCAGCCCGAGCTGGGCCGCGAGCGGCGGCTCGAAGTACGCGGTGCCGGCGGAGAGCAGCGAGTAGAGCGTGGCGGCGTGGCCGGACGGCGTGCCGGCGGGGTAGAGGCGAAGCGAGGCGCGCGGGCCGAGCACGCGCCCCTCGCCCTCGCCGTCGCGCGGCCCCTCGCGCCCGACCAGCAGCTTCACGGACACGTGGTACGCCTGCGCCACCGTGAGCGCCTCCGCCATGAGCGAGCAGCCCTGCGCCACGTACGCGTCGCCGCGTCGGGTGGCGAGCCACCAGGTCCCGAGGCCGCCCACCGCGATCCCGCCCCAGAGCGCCGGCTGCACCACGTCGTTCCAGACCACCGGGAGGTGCGGGTTCAGCTCGCGGGTGATCCAGCGGTCGAGGCGCACGTCCGGCGACGGCTCCGCGGGCCACATGAGCGCCAGCCCGGCGCCCAGCGTGAGCGCGAGCCCGGCGGCGTCCGGCGCGCTCCAGCGCGGCGCGTCGGCCGGGATCGCCACCAGGTCCAGCAGGACGCGCCGGACCACCGGGAGATCCGCGTAGCGGGTCCCCTCGCCCAGGAACGGCCCGGGCTCCGTCTCCTCCGAGGCCGCGGCGCTCCCCTGCGCGAGC
Source organism: Anaeromyxobacter sp. PSR-1 (assembly GCF_000964525.1). Lineage (GTDB taxonomy): Bacteria > Myxococcota > Myxococcia > Myxococcales > Anaeromyxobacteraceae > Anaeromyxobacter. The sequence continues at coordinate 8,174 of NZ_BAZG01000135.1, read as the reverse complement.
GCGAGGGCGAGCGCGGCGGCGAGCGCGATCACGCGACCTCAGTTGCAGGTCGGCGTGCCATTGCAGATGGGCGGCTCCGGGGTGCACGCGTCGTAGGCGACGTCGCACCGGGTGGCCACGAACGGACCCGCCAGCTTCCCGCCGTCCTCGAAGGTGAGGTCGAGCGAGCCGCGGATCTCGTTCGCCGAGATGGCGCTGATCGTGGCGGTGCCGGTCGCGTCGATGGACGGCTTGTCCAGGCAGGCGTCGTCGGTCTCGTTGGCCGAGAAGATGCCCACCCGCACCGCGCCGGTCGTGTCGGGGGTGAGGCTGCCGGGGTCGGCGACCACCGGGTAGCTGGCCACGTCGAGCGGCGGCGCGGTCACCGCGGCGCCGGTGAGGCTGATGCGCGCGTGGACGAGCAGGCCGCCCACCAGGCCGAAGCTCTTCTTCATGGCGCACGGGGTGGTGAGCGTCTGGCACAGCCCCGGGCTCTTCGAGAAGCCGATCAGCACCGAGGAGGGCGCGTACGGGACCGGCGCCGGCACCCCCGGGATGTCGATGCTGCAGTCGTTCGAGGTCTCCGGCCCGGCGAACGCCGCCTCCACCACGGTGAAGGGCTGGCCGCGGACGGTGCCGGTGAGCTCGGTGGGCCCGCTGTCGTTGCTGCTGGAGCCGCAGCCGGCGGCGGCGAGCGCCGCGAGCAGGAGGGCGATTCGCGTGGAGCGCACGGTGGTTCCCCCTGTGAGATGGACGGAAGAAGCGCACCACCCGGGAGCGGCCCCGTCAACGCACCGCGCGTGGTCCGCCGTCCCGGGTTCGCCCCTCCGCCCGCGTCCGCGGCGCGCGCCCCGGACGGCGGAGCGCAGCAGGGCAGCGCCGGCCCCGCGCGGGCGGCGCTACGCTGGCCGTGGAGGTCGCGATGCGCACCGTCCGCCGGCTCGCGCTCGCCGCCGTCGTCGCGCTCGCCGGGTGCGGCCGCGGCTGCGGGAACACCGACACGCCCTTCGACCCGGCCGCCGGCTACGAGCCGCTCGAGGACTGCAAGGCGAGCTTCCCCGCGCCGGTCGAGGGGGATCCGCACCCCGAGGCGCTGGTCACCGTGGACGGCGACGGGCCGGAGTGGTCCTGGGCGCACGGCGCGGCGTACGTGCACGCGCCGCTCTTGGTGGTGTGGGAGGCGCTGCAGGATCCGGCCACCAGCCGCATCCACGGCGCGGACTGGCACGTCACCGGCACGGTCGAGCCGGAGTTCCCGCTCTCCTTCGAGATCCGCTACGAGGCCGGCCCGTCGGGCCTCCGCGTGCACTGGGTGATCGCGTACCGCGGCGGACCGCTGGTGGGCACCCTCGAGGCGCCGGAGGTGATCGGCTTCCGCTACCAGCGCATCCACGGCACGGTGAACGTGGAGGTGCAGGACGGGTCGCTCGTCGCGACCGACGCCGGGGACGGCGTGACCGCGCTCCAGCTCGTCTGCCACCTGAACGCGTATCACCAGGACCACGACAACGTGCGCGGCACGGTCCAGGACTGGTTCACCGACCTCGTCGCCAAGGTGCGGACGCTCCAGCCGCCGCCCTGACGCTCACGCGCGCCGGCCCGTGGCCAGGGCCGGCGCGGGCCGGAGCACGTCCAGCATGCGCGCGGCGGCGCGCGTCCAGCCGAAGCGGGCCGCGGCGCGGGCGCGGCCGGCGGCGCCCATGGCGCGGGCGCGGGCCGGATCGGCGAGCAGCGCGCCCAGCGCGGCCGCGAGGGCGGCGGGATCGCGCGGAGGGACGAGCAGCCCGGTCTCGCCGTCGGCCACGATCTCCGGGATGGCCTCGATCCGGCTCGCCACCACCGGCAGCTCGAAGGCCATCGCCTCGAGGAAGGAGAGCCCGAACGCTCGCGCAGCGTGGGGAGCGCGAACACCGCCGCGGTGGCGTACAGGCGGCCGAGCGCCTCCCTGCCGAGCAGGCCGTGGTCGGTGACGCCCTCGGGGAGCGCCGCCGGCGCGCGGCCCGTCACGAGCGCGAGGCGGGCGCGCGGGTGGGCGCGGCGCACCTCGCGGAACGCCTCGAGCAGCTCCGGCCCGCCCTTCGGCACGAAGTTGCGGCCCACGAACAGCACCAGCGGCTCGCGCGCCAGCCCCAGGTCGCGCGGCCCGGGCTCGACGTTCGGGCCGGCGCCCACCACGTGGACCCGGGACGGGCTCACGCCGTAGTCGGCGAGGAGCGAGGCGCGGACGGCCTCGCTCATGGTGAAGATGCCGGCGGCGCCCCGGTACACCGCCTCCTCGCGCGCGCGCCACTCCGGCGCGTACGGCACCGGCGGCGGCAGCCCGTCGAGCGGCGGGTAGCGCTCGGCGATGGCCCGGGTGTGGTCGAGGTACAGGTGGTAGGGGACCTCCGGGGCGAGCCCCGGCGAGAACAGCACGCCGGCCTGGACGACCGCGTCGGCCCCGGCGCGCCGGACGGCCTCGCCCGCCCGCGCCGAGAGGTGGTCGAACGCGAAGGTGGTGTGCAGGTAGTACGGCTTCCAGCTCCGGCCGTGCGTGCGCAGCGCCTCGGCGACCGCGCGCACCACCGCGGGCCGGACGTTCGGGATCCGGCAGCCGGGGCGGAGCTGGTACAGGAAGCCCTCGGCAGGGTTCGCCTCCACCACCTCGGCGCCGGCCTCCGCCAGGCTGCGGGTGATGGCGGCGGTGACGCCGGACTGCGGGCCGTAGTGCAGGTAGAGGACGCGCATCGGGCCGCAAGCTAGGTCCTCCGCCCGGCGGCGGCGCTTGCCGCCGCGGGGCCTGTTCACTGGAAGGCAAGTCACGGACGGTGAGCCGCCGCGGCCGGCCGGGCGGGCGCGCGCCGGCCCGCCCGGCGCCGGGCGCCTGCTCGCCCGTCTGTGGTGTCGGCCCCGGCCCTCATGGCAGATCAGCACCTGAACGAGACGCCGGGAGGCAGGCTGTACGCTGATCGGGGCGGCGTCCCTACATGGAGAGCCTCCTTTGACGCTCCGACCGCTCGCGGACCTCCCCGCGTCCGCCGCCGTCCTCGCCTTGCTCCTCGCAGCGCTCCCCGCCCAGGCCGCCTCGGTCTGGACCGCCACCTCCACCGAGAAGATCCGCCCCGCCGCCGCTGCGCGCGCGCAGGGCAGCGCCGCGCTGACGGCCGCCCGCAACGAGTTCGAGGCGTTCCAGGTGGTGGTCACCGGCGCCGCCGCCGGCGTCCGGGCCACCACCGCCGGGCTGACCGGCCCGGCCTCCCTCTCCCTCCGGCTCTACCGGGAGGCGATCATCAACCTCGCCAACCCCTCGGCGCTCGACGGGGGGACCGGCCCCTGGCCCGACGCGCTGGTGCCGGACGTGGACGAGCTGGCGGGCGAGCGGCGCAACGCCTTCCCGTTCGACGTGCCGGCGGGCGAGAGCCGGGCCATCTGGGTGGAGGTGCACGTGCCGCCCGACGCGCCGGCGGGCGACTACACCGGCTCGGTGCGGGTGACCTGGAGCGGGGGCGAGGCCACCGTGCCGGTGACGCTCACCGTGTGGCCGTTCACGCTGCCGTCCACCGCCTCGCTGAAGAGCGCGTTCGGCCTGTCCTGGGGCACGCTCAACACGGCGCACGGCGTCTCGGGCGACGCGCTCTCGGCGCTGCGCGCCCGCTACGGCCAGCTCGCGCTCGACCACCGCGTCACGCTCTCGCGCATCGACGACGGCAACCGCGATCTCACCCACTTCTCCAGCTTCTTCGGCCCGCTGTTCGACGGCACCTCCGCGGCGGCGCTGCCCGGGGCGGAGGCGACCTCGGTCGAGTACCTGGGCGGCAGCTCCGGCTACGCCTCGTGGGCGAGCTTCTTCCAGGCGCGCGGCTGGGACGACCGGCTGTTCCAGTACACCTGCGACGAGCCCCCGCTGCAGTGCGCCTGGAGCGACATCCCGGCGCGCGCCGCCGCGGCGCGCGCGGTGACCCCGGCGCTGCGCACGCTCGTCACCACCACCATCCAGCAGGCGGACGCGGCCGGCGTGACCTCGGCCATCGACGTGCTGGTGCCGGTGGTGAACTTCCTCGACGACCGCGCCGGCGAGAAGTTCGCCGGGCCGCAGCGCGCGAGGTACGACGCGTTCCTGGCCGGCTCGCCGCGCCGCGAGCTGTGGACGTACCAGAGCTGCATGAGCCACGGCTGCGGGGGCACCGTGGACATGGGCTCGCCCAGCGACTCCGACCGCTACTTCACCGGCTGGCCGAGCTACATGATCGACGCGTCCGCGGTGCGGAACCGCGCCATGGAGTGGGTCTCGTTCAACCACGACGTGACCGGCGAGCTCTACTACGAGACCACCATGGCGTACTCGCACGACCCCTGGGCCAACCAGTGGGACTTCTCGGGCAACGGCGACGGGACGCTGTTCTACCCGGGCACGCCGGCCAAGGTGGGCGGCACCACGCAGATCCCGGTCGCGTCCATCCGCCTGAAGATGATCCGCGAGGGCATGGAGGACTACGAGTACCTGAAGATCCTCACCGACCTCGGCGGCGGCGCGCTCGCGCACGAGATCTCCGGGGCGCTGTTCCCGCACCCCTACGACGCCGAGGTGAGCCCGGCCGACCTGCTCGCCGCGCGCGAGCGGATCGCGCGGCGCATCGTCGAGCTGGGCGGCGGCACGCCCGGTGCCCCGGGCAGCGGGACGGGGAGTGGCACCGGCGGCGGCTCGGGCGGCGGGGTGCAGGCCGGCGTGATCGCGCCGAGCGGCTGCCGCAGCGGCGCGGGGGGGCTGCTCGCGCTGCTCGGGCTGGCGGGCGCGGTGCGGCGCCGCCGGCGGTAGCGCGGGTGACGCGGACCACGGCCCGGCCTAGCGCCCGGCCGTGGTCCAGGCGGGATCGTCCTCGACCATCCGGCGCAGCCACTCCAGCAGCGGCACGCCACCCGACGTGAACGTCCCGGGCGCGCCGAGCAGGGTGTGGCCCTCGCCCGGCACCAGGAACGCGCGGGCCTGCGCGAGCGGCGCCACCCGCCCGTCCACCAGGCGCAGCAGCGCCGCCTCGAACCCGGCCGGCCCGAGCCCGACGTAGCCGCGGATGACCTGGTCCTGGCGCGAGGAGAGCAGCGCGAGCCGCGCGCCGGGGTGGGCGCGCGCCAGCACCGGCAGGAGCGCCGAGAGATCGAGCGCGCAGTCGGGGCAGATCGGGAGCAGGGTGCGGTCGAGCCGCCACGCGGCGAACCAGGCGGCGCGCAGCACCGGCGAGAAGTCGTCGCCGACGAGCGGCGGCCCCGAGTCGTCCACCAGGTAGGCGCGCGCCGCCGGCCAGCGCCCCGCGGCGCGGTCGAACGCGAGCAGCGCGCCGAAGCCGCCGGCGCTGGCGCCGGAGACCACCACCTGGCCCGGCGCGGGCAGGTTCGCCGCGAGCCAGTCGAGCGCCGCCTCCACGTTGGCGCGCCCGTGATGGCGCCAGCTCCGCGGCGCGCCCGGGTAGTCCTGGACCGCGTCGCCGGCGTGCACGTCCCCGGTGCAGTACGGCACGAACACCAGCGTCGCGCCCGCCCACGGGTTGCCGGGCAGCGTGCGGTCCAGCGCCGAGCCGGGCAGCTCCGCGAGGCGGGCGGAGAGCTGGGCCGCGCCGAAGGGCCCGGGGGAGGCGGTCCGGAGCTGGAAGCAGGTCACCGCGTCCCAGCACGCGCCCCCGCCGTCGAGGAACAGCACCACGCGCGCGTCGTCGTCGCCGCGGCTGACCCCGATCCCGGTGGGCGAGCCGTCGGCGCACTCCGCCCCGGGCACGTCCACCCAGGCCCAGCTCCGCCGCGGGATCCGATCCTCGCCGCCGCCCCCGCAGGCGGCGAGCAGGACGGCGAGCGAGAGGACGCGGACGCGATGGAGGAGGCGCATGCCGGCACACGGTGCGTGCGCCGGCCCCGCGCGGCAAGGCGCCCCCGGGCGGCTCAGAACGCCAGCACGAGCTTGCCGAAGCTCTCGTTCCGCTCCATCCGCTCGTGCGCCTCGCGCACCTGGGCGGCCGGGATCACCGCGTCCACCACCGGCTTCACCTTGCCGGCGGCGACGAGCGGCAGGACGTCCTTCGCGAACGCCTGGGTGGCCGCGATCTTCTCCTCGAGCGGCCGCGGGCGGAGCACGGTGCCCACGATGCTGCCCCGCGCGCGCATGAGCGCGCCGAGGTCCACGGTCGGCTTCGCGCCGCCCATGGTCCCGATCACCACGATCCGGCCGCCGGTGGCGAGCACGGCCAGGTTCTCGGCGGTGTACGGGCCGCCCACGAAGTCGAGCACCAGCGGGCACCGGCCGGCGACCTTCTTCACCTCGTCGGCGAAGCGCGGCTCGTCCTTGCCCACCAGGATGCCGTGGTCGAGGCCGAGCGCCCGGGCGCGCTCCAGCTTGTCGGCGGTGCGCGAGGTGCCGATCACCGTCGCGCCGGCCGCCTTCGCGATCTGCACCGCCGCGGTGGAGACGCCCGAGCCGACCGCGTGGACGAGCACCGGCCACCCGGGCCGCAGGCCGCCGAGGGTGAACAGCGCGTCGTGCGAGGTCATCCCGGCCTCGGGGATGGCGCCCGCCTCCTCGAACGAGAGCCGGTCCGGGATGCGCACCAGCATCCGCTCGTGCACCAGGCACAGCTCGGCCTGCGCCTCGCCCGCGGCGATGGCCATGACCCGGTCGCCCGGCTTCCAGGCGGTGACGCCCGCGCCGACCGCGGCCACCTCGCCGGCGAGCTCCAGGCCCGGCACGTCCTCGCGGGTCCCCGGCGGCGGCGGGTAGAGCCCGCGCCGCTGCAGCAGGTCGGCCCGGTTGAGCGCCGCCGCGCGCACGCGCACCAGCACCTCGCCGCGCGCCGGCGACGGGTCCGGCAGCTCGCGCAGCTCGATGACCTCGGGACCGCCCTTGCCGCCGAACACGACCGCCTTCATGGGATCCTCCGCATGCCCGGCGCGCCGAAGTGGCCGGAGGCCGATCCGAACGGCGCCTCGTAGGTGGCGCCGTCCGGATCGCGCGCCACCGCGGCGCGCCCGGGCTCGACGCGGGCGAGAGGATACCGGTCCGCGCGCGGGGGCGCGACCCTCTCGCCGTCGGGCGGGCAGGCCGGCGACGGATCGAGGGCCTCGAGCGCCTCGGCGGGCTCGGCGGCGACCGCCAGCACGTAGCCGTTGTACGTGCCCTCCCACCACATGGAGAGCTCGGCCGGCCCGGTGGCCGCGGCGGCGGCGAGCTCGAGCAGCGCGGCGCGGAAGCGCCGGAACGGCGCGGTGTCGTGGCGCGGGTCGGCGCCGGGCAGGAGCGCGCTCGCGTGGCGGGCGCGCAGATCCTCGAGCGCGAACAGGACGATCCGGGCGGTCACGCCGGGATCGTAGCGCTCAACCGTGCAGCGCGCCGTCCACGCCCACCACCACGTCGCGGAGCGGGATGGCCTTGCCGGAGGCGGCGATGGCCTGGCGGGCGGCCATGGCGATGCCGCCGCAGCAGGGCACCTCCATGCGCGCCACGGTCACGCTGCGGACGTCGGAGCGGGCGAGCATCTGCCCGAGCTTCTCGGCGTAGAAGCGGTTGTCGTCGAGCTTCGGGCAGCCGACCACGAGCGCGTGGCCGGCGAGCAGGTCGTCGTGGAAGCGCGCGTACGCGAACGGGACGCAGTCCGCCGCGACGAGCAGGTCGGCGCCGTCGAGCCAGGGCGCGCCGACGGGCACGAGGTGGAGCTGGACCGGCCAGTGCGCGAGCCGGCTCTGGCCGGACGCGGGGGCGGCCGCGGCGCTCGCGGGCGGCGCGGCGCGGGGCGACAGCGTGCGGCTCCGCGAGCCGGGGCAGCCGCCGCCCTGGGGCGCGGGATCGCCGGACGGCACCACCGAGAGCAGCGGGCGCGGGCGCGCGGGCGCCGGGCGGGCGGGGCGGGCGCGTGCGCTGCGGGTGCGCGGCCCTGGCGCGCGAGGTGCGCGGCGACCACCGCCTCGTCGAACGCGTCGGCGTCGCGCTCGACCACGGTGATGGCGCCCTGCGGGCACTCGCCCAGGCAGGCGCCCAGCCCGTCGCAGAGCGCGTCGCCGGAGAGCCGCGCCTTGCCGTTCACCAGCGCGATGGCGCCCTCGGCGCAGGAGGGGATGCACTGGCCGCAGCCATCGCACTTCGACTCGTCGATGTGGACGATCTTCCGGATCATTTCGCGCCCTTATCGCACGGCGGGCGCCCCCGACGGTAGTCAGCGCGCGCTTACGGCGCGGGGGCG
>NZ_BAZG01000136.1 GCF_000964525.1 Anaeromyxobacter sp. PSR-1 | reverse complement strand
CTCGCGCGCGGCGACCTCTACCAGGCGCGGCTCGCGCTCGGCGACGCCGCGCTCGCCGCCGCGGCGGCGAACCGGCTGGCGCGCCAGGGCGCGGCGCCGGGGCCGTGACGCTGCGTGAAGGGCCCTACCCCGGCGGCCAGCCCATGCGGCGGCCGCCGAGCAGGTGCAGGTGGACGTGGAACACGGTCTGCCCCGCGTCGTGGTGCGTGTTCACGATCGCGCGCCAGCCGGACCCGTCGATGCCGCGCTCCTTCGCGAGCGCCGCCGCGACCCGGACCAGCTTCCCCATGAGCGCCTCGTCCTCGGCGGCGAGGTCGTTCACGGTGGGGATGTGCTTGCGCGGGATGACCAGCAGGTGCGTGGGCGCCTGCGGGTTGATGTCCACGAACGCCACCGTGTCGGCGTCCTGGTGCACCAGCTTGGCCGGGATCTCGCCCCGCGCGATCTTGCAGAACAGGCAGTCGCTCATCGCTCGCCTCTCCCCCTCCCTAGAACAGCCGCCGCGAGTCGAGCAGGATGGTGACCGGGCCGTCGTTCACCAGCTCGACCTGCATGTCGGCGCGGAACACGCCGGTCTCGACGCGCAGCCCCTTCTCGCGGAGCAGCCCGCACACCGCCTCGTAGAGCGCGTTCGCCGCCGCGGGCGGCGCCGCGTCGGTGAAGCTCGGCCGGTTCCCCTTGCGCGCGTCGCCGAGCAGCGTGAACTGCGAGACGACCAGCACCGCGCCGCCCACCTCGCCCACCGCCAGGTTCATCTTCCCGGCCGCGTCCTCGAACACGCGCAGCCCGGCGATCTTGTCGGCGAGCAGCCGCGCGTCCTGGGCGCCGTCGTCGCGCGCCACGCCCAGCAGGACGAGCAGCCCGCGCCCGACCGCGCCGGTGACCGCGCCCTCCACCCGCACCTCGGCCCTCGAGACCCGCTGCACGACCGCGCGCACGCGTCCTTCCATGGCACGCGGCGGCCCGGCTTTCAACGCCGGCGCGCCGCCGCGGCGGGCCGGCGGGGGCGTCCCCGCGGCCCGTTGCGCTCCGTGACAGGCCCCGGGCCACGTGCTAGACCCGGGCCCGCCTCCAGCCACGGATCCGGTCCGCATGCTGCTCCTCAGGGACGCCCAGAAGACGGACCTCGCGGGGCTCGCCGCCCTGGCGAAGGTGCTCAACACCGTCAACCTCCCCTACGACGAGCGCGCGCTCTCGGGGATCGTCGAGCGGTCGGTGCGGAGCTTCGCCGGGAAGATCCGCGACCCGCTGGAGCGCTCGTACGTCTTCGTGGCGGAGGAGCCGCGCACGCGCCGCATCGTCGGCACCTCGATGATCATCGCGCAGCACGGCACCCGCGAGTCGCCCTGCACCTTCTTCGACGTCTCGGAGCGCGAGCACTACTCGTCCACCATCGACCGGCACTTCAAGCACCAGGTCCTCTCGATCGGCTACCACTTCGACGGCCCCACCGAGATCGGCGGCCTGGTGGTCCACCCCGGCCTGCGGGGCGGCGAGGCGCGCGCCGGCAAGCAGCTCGCGTTCGTGCGCTTCCTCTACATGGCGATGTTCCGCGACCGCTTCCGCGAGCGCGTCCTCGCCGAGCTCATGCCGCCGCTCACCAAGGACGGCCGCAGCCTGTTCTGGGAGGCGTTCGGCAAGCGCTTCACCGACCTCGACTACCAGGAGGCCGACAAGAAGAGCCGCGAGAACAAGGAGTTCATCCAGCAGCTCTTCCCGCCCTCCGACGTGTACGCGACGCTGTTCCCGCCGGCGGTGCGCCGCCTGCTCGGGAAGGTGGGTCCGGACACCGAGCCGGTGCGGCGGATGCTCGAGAAGATCGGCTTCCGCTACGTGGACCGCATCGACCCGTTCGACGGCGGCCCGCACTACGAGGCGACGCTCGCAGAGATCACGCTCGTGCGCGCCTACCGCCGCGCCCGCCTCGCGGCCGAGCCGCTCGACGCCGGCCTGCACGGGGGCGAGGACTGCCTGATCGCGGTGACCCGGGGAGAGGGGCGGACCCGCTTTCGGGCGGTGCGGACCGAGGCGCGGCTGGATGGGACGAACGTCTGGATTCCCGAGCGCGCACGGGAGGTTCTGGAGGCGCGGCCGGGCGAGCGGGCGCACGTCGTCCCGTTCGATGGGGGAGCGCGCTGAGAAGCCCCTTCCGGTCTGCCCTTTGAGTGGGCTAGAAGGCGCGCCATGACCCTTCGCAACCTCCTCCGTGCCTCGTTCCTGCTCGCCCTCGTCGCCGCGGCTCCGGCGGCGCGCGCGGGCGGCTTCTCCACCACCAACGTCCAGCTCCTCCAGGGCTGGAACTTCGACAAGGCGATCGACACCTCGTTCGCCGGCAAGCTGAAGGACGGCACCAAGACCACGCTGACGCTGAACCACTTCTCGACGTGGGAGTACGGCGACAACTTCGCCTTCTTCGACCTCTCGCGCGGCCGCTTCGAGACCGACGACTCGCAGTGGACCGACGCGTACGTCGAGTGGCACCCCCGCCTGTTCGTGAACCAGCTCCTCGGCCAGAAGGACCCGCTGTTCGGCGTCATCCGGAACTGGGGCTTCGCGGGCGAGGTGAACCAGGGCGCCGGCTTCTACGCGTACATGGGCGGTCTCGGCCTCGACTTCGCCGTGCCGGCCGGCTGGGTGCTCGGCCTGAACGCGTACTACCGCTACGACAACTTCAACCGCCACGGCTGGCAGGTGTCGCCGTTCTGGACCGTGCCCTTCTCGCTCGGCAAGGTGCCGTTCCTGTTCACCGGCTTCATCGACGTGAACGGCCTGAAGGACGAGGGCGGCTTCTACACCGGCTCGGACGACGGCGTGGAGATCTGGTCGCAGCCGCAGCTGCTGGTGGACGCGCTCGCGCCGTTCGGCGGCAAGGCCGGCAAGCTCTACGTCGGCGTGGAGTGGTGGCTGCACTACTACAGCCTGGGCTCGTTCGAGGAGACCTCCTCGGCGCCGCAGGCGATGGTGCAGTGGACGGTGTTCTAACCGCCCCCGGATCGTTGCGACCCGACGGCCGCGCTCCTGCGAGGGGGCGCGGCCGTCGTCGTCTCAGATCCGCACCAGCGTCGCGAGCCAGGCGCGCGCCGGCTCGGCGCCGAGGCGCTCGAAGCGCGCCTCGCGCAGGCGCGTCAGCGCGAAGATCGACCGGAACGCGTCGCCGACGTCGGACTCGGAGATCCGGTACGGGCCGGGGCCGGGCGGCTCCTCGTCGGAGAAGCAGAGCAGGTGCAGCGTCGAGCCGGGCGACAGCACCTCGGTGAGCGAGTGCGCGTAGGTCCGCCGCTCGGCGCGGTCGAACACGTGGAACAGGCCGCAGTCCACCGCGGTCTCGAAGCGCCGGTGGAGCGTCTTCAGGTCGAGCGCGTCCGCCACCACGAACGGCACCTGCAGCCCCCGCGCGGCGGCCTTCTCGCGGGCGCGCGCGATGGCGGTGGGCGAGCCGTCCACGCCCATGACGCGCTTCCCGAGCGCGGCGAGGTGGAGCGCGTTCTCGCCGGTCCCGCAGCCCACGTCGAGCACGTCGCCGACGATCTCGCCCGCCTCCGCGAGCGCGACCAGCTCCGCCTGCGGGCGCCCGATGTCCCAGGGCGGCGTGCCCTCCCGGTAGCGATCGTCGAACGCGCGGCGCTGCGAGTCGGCCATGGCATCCTCCGGCGCCGCCCCGGGCGGCGCGCACCCCTTCTTGTCCCGCGCGCGGTCCGGGCGCAAGATCGCCCCATGCCGTTCGAGCCCGCCTTCATGTCCCGCCTCGAGGCGTTCCAGGCCGAGCTGGCCGAGGTCCGCGCGCCCGCCGACTGGATCGCGTTCCGCGCGCGCTGGTTCACCGACCTCCCCTGGCCCTCGCGCACCCCGGAGGCGCTCGCCGCCGCGCGCGGCGACGGCGCGCCGTGGGTGGTCGCGGGCCGCACCTTCCGGCGCGCGCCGCTGCCCGACGACCTCACGCCCGAGGCGAGGTACGCCTACTTCTCCGCGCTGGCGCGCGGCTTCGCGGCGATGTACCCGCACGACGCACCCGGCACCGGAGGGTCGGCGGTGCGCCACCACTGCCCCGCCTGCGAGCTCTACTCGGACGAGCCCGGCGATCCGGCCTGCCCCGGCTGCGGCCGCCCGCTGCTCGCGATGCGGCTCGCGCCGCCCGCGCGCTGACGGCGATCGCGGCACCCGGCGCGCTCGTGCGCCCGAGCGAGCGAGCGCGTGGCCGCGCCGCGCCTTCCTCGTCCGGGCGCCGACCCGCGGGGGCAATTTCGCTCCTCGCCGCAGGGAGTATTCTGCCGCCCGCTCTTGTCGAGCCGCGCGACCGCGCAAGCTCGAGGTGACCCCGATGATCAGCAGCGCAGCGAGCCGGGGCCCGGTGCGGCCGGAGACGGTCGAGCCGGGGCGGGGGGACGGCGGGGACGGCGAGGCCGGCCCCGGGAAGGAGACGAGCCTGCGGCGCCCGCGCGCCGCCCCGGCGGCGGCGCGCGCCGAGGCGTGGCCGGCGCTCGCCATGTTCGGGCTGTGCGCCCTGCTCGCGGCCGAGACGGCGCTCCTCGCCGCCCTCGGCCTCGGCGCGGGGGACGCGCTCCTGCCCGGCGGCGATCACGAGGGCGTGCTGTTCGGGGCCTCGCTCGCGGCGGCGGTGCTGGGCGGCGCGCTCGCCTCGATGACGCTGGTCCGCGCGCTCCGCGCCTCGCGGGCCGACCGCGACGGGCGCGCCCAGGCCGAGGCCGCGCTGCGCACCCGCGACGAGTTCCTCGGCCTCGCCGCCCACGAGCTGAAGACCCCGCTCACCGCGCTGTTCCTCGAGCTCGGGGCCGCGGGGCGCGACGCGACCCGGCGCGGCGACGAGGCCACGCAGGGGCACCTCTCGCGCGCCGACCGCGCCGCGCGGCGGCTCGCCGAGCTGGTCTCGCGCCTGCTGGTGGACGCGCGCGCGGCCGCGGAGCCGCTCGCGCTCGAGGAGGTGGACCTCGGGGCGCTGGCGAGCGACGCGGTGGACGCGCGCCGCGAGCTGTTCGACCGCGCCCGCTGCGACGTCACGGTGCGCGCCGAGGGCCCGGTGAGCGGTCGCTGGGACCGCACGCGCGTCGATCGCGCGCTCGCCAGCCTGCTCGCGAACGCCGCCAAGTACGGCCAGGGGCGGCCGATCGAGGTGACGGTCCGCGCCGAGGGGGCGCAGGCCCGGCTCTCCGTGCGCGACCACGGCATCGGCATCCCGCCGGAGCGGCGCGCCGCCATCTTCGACCGCTACGCGCGCGCGGTGTCGGCCCGCCACTACGGCGGCCTCGGGCTCGGCCTCTGGATCGCGCGCCGCGAGGCGCTCGCGCTCGGCGGCACGGTGACGGTGGAGAGCCGCCCCGGACACGGCGCCGAGTTCACGCTGCGGCTGCCGGCGGGGACCGTGGCGCCGCTGCGCGGGCTCCCCCGGGCGGCGGGGGCGCGCTGGTCCGGGCGCCCGCGCGGGCGCTGCGCTGGCTGGCGTGGCGCGGCCGCCGGTGCTAGGTTCCGCGCCCGATGCTCCTGCACCCCGCTGGCGCGCCGCGGGGGGGCCCGTCCGGCCTCAGGTTCCCGGCGTTCCTCTGGGCGCTCCTCCACGTTCCGGTCTTCCTCGCGCTCTACGCGACCTCCATCGGGCAGGCCGTCCAGGCCACGCCCGCGCCGTACCGCGCCTGGCTCTGGCCGACGTTCCTCCCCCAGGCGCTGCTCCTCGCGCTCCTCGCCTTCGCGCTGGCGCTGCCGTTCTCGCTCGCCCCGCGCGCCTACCGCTTCGCGGTGGGGGCCGCGGCCGGCCTGCTCACCGGCGGGCTGGCGGTGGACGCGAAGGTGCTGCAGTCGGTGGGCTTCCACCTGAACGGCTTCTTCCTGCGGGTCATGCTGCAGCCGAACGCGCTGCGCGAGACCGGCGTGCCGCTCTCCGACGTGCTCCTGTTCCTCGGCGGCGCGCTCGCGCTGGTGGCGGTGGACGTCGTCGCGGGCGCCTGGTTCGTGCGACGCTTCGCGGCCCCCGCGCGCCGCACCTGGTCGTGGGCGCTCGCGCTCCTGCTCCTCTCCGCGGCGGAGCGGGTCTACGGCGGCGGGCTCACCTACTTCGCCGGCTCCTCGGTGTTCGCCGCCTCCACCACGCTCCCGCTCCAGGTGCCCGTCCGCATGCAGGGGCTGGCGCGCTCGGTCTTCGGCGATCGCACCAACGATCCGTTCGAGGGCGCGAACGCCTCGAAGCGGCTGCCGGCCGGCGTGGACCCCGCCGAGCTCCGCTTCGAGCAGCGGCCCGACGTCCTGTTCGTGGTGGCGGAGAGCCTGCCCGCCGAGCACCTCGACGCGCGCACCATGCCGCGCCTGTGGGCGCGGGCCCAGCACGGCGCGCGCTTCACCCGGCACTACGCCGCCGCCAGCTCCACCAACTACACGCTCTTCTCGCTCGTGTACGGGCTCCAGGCCCAGAAGCTCGAGGCCGTGGTCGGCGCGGGGCGGCAGCCGACGCTGTTCCCGGCGCTGACCGACAACGGCTACCAGGTGAAGGTGAGCGCGGCCTCCTGCGTGGACTGGATGGACCTGCAGAAGACCGTGTTCGGCGGGGTCTCCGACCTCGAGACCTGGTGCGACGGGAACGACCCGTCCACCCGCGACGCCCAGATGCTGAAGAGCGCCCGCGCCTTCGCGGCCCGGGCCGACCCGGCGCGGCCGGTGTTCCTGTTCCTCTTCTTCTTCGGCACCCACTTCAACTACTTCCACGAGCCCGAGGACCAGGTGTTCGCGCCGGCCTGGGACGGCATGGGCGGCCTGAAGGCGACCCGCGCGCCGGGCCAGGAGATCGAGAACCGCGCCCGCAACGCCGCGCACGCGCTCGACCGCGCGCTGGACGCGTTCCTCGACGACTTCGCGCGGACCCGCGGGCGCGAGCCGCTCGTCGTCTTCACCGGCGACCACGGCGAGGAGTTCCGGCAGAAGGGGCACCTCGGCCACGGCTCGGCCGTCACCGACGAGCAGATCCACGTGCCCGCGGTGTGGCTCGGGCCGGGCGTGCCGGCCGGCGTGCGCGACGAGGTCACCAGCCACGTGGACGTGGTGCCGACGCTGTTCGCGCTGATGGGCGAGCGGCACCCGCCCTCGCTCTACGCCGACGGCCTCTCCATGTTCGAGGCGCCCGCGGACCGGTTCGTGGTCTCGACCGTGGGCTGGGAGCCGCGCTACGCCGCCATCGGCAAGGACCTGAAGGTCACGATGTACGCCGGCATGGGCGGCGCGCAGATCACGGACCCCGACGACCGGCCGCTCCCGGACGGGCCGGCGCGGATGGCCCGGCAGGCCGGGCGGATCATGCGCGCGCTCCGGGGCGAGTCCGAGCCGGCCCCCCGCGCCGCCGCCGCGCCCGCGCCCTGACCGCGCCGCGCACCCGTGCGCACACCGCCGCCGGCCGCCGCCTCGACGGCCGCTCCGGGCCCATGCTCTGCTCCGGGCATGCGCCGGCTCGCCCTCGCCGCCCTGGCCCTCTCGCTCGCGTCCGGCTGCGCGTCGCGCGAGGCGCTGTGGCGCTACCGCGAGGAGGGCACGTTCGGCGACGGCGCGGCGCCGCTCCACGCCGAGCCGATCGGCGAGGGCGCCGAGTACCGGCTCGTGGCGGCCTCGCTCGGCGAGGCGGACCTCTCGGTGGAGCGGAGCGTGGCCGCGCTGGGCGACGCGCCGGTGCGGGTGGACCTGGGCCGGGTGCGGCTGCGCGCCGCCAGCGGCGAGGAGCTCCCGCTCGTGCGCGCCTGCCTGCTGGAGGCGGTTCCGCGCTGCGCCGCGGGCGGCGCCTCGCGCGGCTTCGTGGCCACGCTCTCGCCCGGCGAGGTGGTGCGCTTCCGCGCCGACTTCGGCCCGGTGGACGGGCTCGGGCCGGACCGCGCGCCGAACCCCGAGGTGCTGAAGGTGACGCTCTCCGAGGAGGGCGTGTACGTGGGCGGCCGGCTCCAGCCGGTCACGGTGGTGCTGGAGCGGGTGCCGGCGCGGTAGCGCCGCGCTAGTCGGCCAGCAGCACCGTGCCCGCCGAGCCCGGCTCGAGCACCGCCGCGACGAGGTCGCCGGGCGCGAGCTTGCCGAGGATCACCACCGAGCGGGCGCCGCCGCGCAGCACCTCGAACGACTCCTCCAGCTTCGGGATCATGCCGCCGGAGATGGTGCCGTCCGCCACCAGCCGCTCGAACTCGGCGCGGGTGATGCGGGGGATGCGGCTCGAGGGATCCTTCACGTCGCGGAGCACGCCGGGGGTGGAGGTGACGAGCACGAGCGCGTCGGCGCGCAGCGCGCCGGCGAGCTGGCTCGCCACCGTGTCGCCGTTGATGTTGAGCGCCTGGCCGGCGTCGTCGCAGCCCAGGCACGCCAGCACCGGCACGTAGCGCCGCTCGAACAGGTCGCCGAGGAGCGGCAGGTTGAAGCCGGTGACGTCGCCCACCAGGCCGAGGTCCACCGGCTCCGGCCCGGCGCCCTGCATCACCCGCGGCGGCCGGCGGGTGGCCTGGACCGCGTGGCCGCTCGCGCCGTGGAGCCCCACCGGCATGACGCCGTTCGCGAGCAGCCGCGCGCAGAGATCCACGTTGAGCTGCCCCGCCACCACGTACTTCATCACCTCGAGGGTGGCCTCGTCGGTGTAGCGCCGGCCCGCCACCATCCGCGTCTCGAGGCCGAGCCGCCTCTGGAGGGCGGTCGCCTGCGGGCCGCCGCCGTGCACGATGGCCACCCGGTTCCAGCCGTCCACCAGCGTGCGCAGGTCGCGCGCCACCAGGTCGAGCTCCGGGGAGTGGACGATCTCGCCGCCCAGCTTGAGGACGATGGTCTTCATGGAGGCCAGGGGCCGGGGTCGGCGAGCGAGGCCTTCTCGTCGAGCCCGAGCACGAGGTTCATGTTCTGGATGGCCTGGCCGGCCCCGCCCTTCACCAGGTTGTCGGTGGCGCCGAACAGCGTGACCGTGCGCCGGCCGCCGAGCGCCGGCCCCGCCGCCACGCCCACCTCGGCGTAGTTGGAGCCGGACACCGCCGCGACCTCCGGCAGGCGCTTGCGCGGGACGCGCACGAACGGCTCGCCCGCGTACGCCTCGCGGTAGAGCCGGTCGAGCCGGTCCTGCGTCCAGGCCTCCGGCAGCTCCACGAACGCGGTGGCGAGGATGCCGCGGGAGAGCGGCGCCGACACCGGCACGAAGCGCAGCGCCAGCTCGCGCGCGCCCGCGGCCGCGAGCGCCTCGCCGATCTCCGGGACGTGCTGGTGCTCGAGCGGCTTGTAGGTCTTGAGATTTCCGGCGCGGACCGGGTGGTGCGTGCCGGCCGACGGGGCCACCCCCGAGCCGGAGGAGCCGGTGATGCCCTGCACGTGGACCACGCCCTCGAGCAGCCCGGCGCGCGCGAGCGGCAGGAGCGCGAGCTCGATGGTGGTGGCGAAGCAGCCGGGCGAGGCGACGAAGCGCGCCCCGCGGATCCGCTCGCGGTTCAGCTCGGGCAGCCCGTAGACGAAGTCGGTCAGCCGCTCCGGGCAGGGGTGGACGTGCCGGTACCAGCGCTCGTACGCGGCGGCGTCCTTCAGCCGGAAGTCGCCGCTCATGTCCACGACCTTCACGCCCGGCAGCGCGGCGAGCTCCGGCACCTTCGAGGCCGCCACCGTGTGCGGGAGGCCGAGCAAGACCACGTCCATGCCCGCGGCGGCCTCCGCCGGGGGGATCCCCTGGAACGTGAGGTCGGTGACGCCCTCCAGCGCGGGATCGGCGGCCGAGAGCGGCTCGCCCACGAAGTCGATGGAGGCGACGCGGACCAGCTCCACGTCGGGGTGGATGAGGAGCCGGCGGATCATCTCCGCCCCGCCGTACCCCGAGCCGCCGATGACCGCGGCCTTGAAGCGCTTGCCGGTCGCCATGCGCCGCCCTTATACCGGGAGCGCCCTCGCCCGGCCAGCGCCGACGCGCCGCCCGCGCGGGCTTTGCCCCGCGCGCCCGCCGCTGGCGGGCGCCGCCGGGCCGGGGACGACACGGATGGCCGCAAGGATCGAGGACGCGCTCACCTGGCTGCAGGGACAGCGCGGCGCCATGGAGGCGCTGCTGGAGCGCCTGGTCTCGCAGAACTCCTTCACGCAGAACCGCGCCGGGGTGGAGGCGGTCGCGAACGTGGTGGCGGGGCAGCTCCGCACGCTCGCCATGGACGTGGAGCTGCGCCCCTCCCACCGCTACGGCCCGCACGTGCTGTTCACCGGCCGGGCCGCTGGCGCGCCGGTGTTCCTCCTCGGCCACACCGACACGGTGTTCCCGCCGGGCACGTTCGAGGGCTTCCGCCGCGAGGGCGACCGGGCGCGCGGGCCGGGCGTGTTCGACATGAAGGGCGGCATCGTGGTGATGCTGTTCGGGCTGGCGGCGGCGAAGCGCGCCGGGGTGCTGGAGCGCGTCGCGGTGCGGGGCGTGCTCGTCTCCGAGGAGGAGGTGGGCTCCCCCGAGTCGCAGCCGGTGATCCGCGCCCACGCCGCGGGCGCCGCCTGCGCGCTCGGCTTCGAGTCCGGCCGCCCGGGCGACCTGGTGGTCACGCGGCGCAAGGGCGTGGCCTCGGTGCGGGTCGAGGCGCGCGGGGTGGCGGCGCACTCGGGCAACGAGCACGAGAAGGGCCGGAGCGCCATCTGGTCGCTGGCGCGCTTCGTGGACCGCGCCCAGTCGCTCACCGACTACGCGCGCGGGCTCACCGTGAACGTGGGGACCATCGCCGGCGGCACCACCAAGAACACCGTGCCGGACGCGGCCGCCTGCGAGGTGGACCTGCGCTTCGAGACGGTCGCCGACGGGCAGGCGCTGCGCGAGGCGGTGGAGGCGGCCGCGCGGGAGGCGGCCATCCCGGGCACGGAGCTCGAGGTGACCCCGGGCGCCTGGCGCGATCCGCTGGAGCGCACCCCGGCCTCGTCGGCCCTCGCCAAGGAGTACGGCGACTGCCAGCGCGAGTGCGGCCTGGGCCAGGGCGAGGCCCCGCTCGCCGGCGGCGGCTCCGACGCGTGCACCACCGGCGCGGCGGGCATCCCGACCATCGACGCGCTCGGCGCGCGCGGCAAGGCGTTCCACACGCTGGGCGAGGAGGTGGACCTGGGCTCGCTCGTGGCGAAGGCGAGCGCGCTGGCCCGCTTCCTGGCCCGCCGCGCGGGGTGAGGCGCCTCGGCGCCGCTCACCCCGAGCCCGCCGAGGGGCGCAGCCACCGCCACAGCCGCCCGGGCGTGGGCGAGAGCCGGAGCGCCAGCGCGCGGGCCGCCGCGCGGGTGCGCCCGCCGGTCCGCTGCGCCAGCCCCTCCAGCAGCCGGATCGCGTCGCGCCGCCTTCCGGAGCGCGCCCAGGCGCGCGCGAGGAGCAGCGTCGCCTCGCCGTGCCACGGCTCCAGGCGCCCGGCCGCGTGGAGCAGCCGCTCCGCCGGGCCGAGCGCGCGCGCGGCGAGCAGCGTGCGGCCGCCGCGCACCAGCGCCGCCACCGCGTCGGCGCGCCGCCCGCGCGACAGCTCCAGGTCGCCCATCTCCTCCCACAGGCCGTCGTCGCGCGGGAACGCCTCGGTCGCCTGCGCCAGCACCGCCAGCGCGCGGTCCACGAACCCGGCGCGGCGGTGCCCGTCGATCGCGGCG
>NZ_BAZG01000137.1 GCF_000964525.1 Anaeromyxobacter sp. PSR-1 | reverse complement strand
CCGCCATGGAGAGGGCCGAGCCGAGCGCGCGCCGGCGCAGCACCGGCTCGCCGGCAGCCAGCGCCCCGAGCGAGCGGAGCAGCGCGACGTAGCCCGGGCCGGCCGGGCCGCGCCAGCGCGGCAGCCGGCGCCACAGCGGCAGGCCAGCGCCGAGCGCCAGCGCCGCCCACGCCGCGTACACGGTGCGCCAGCCCCACGCGCCGGCCACCACGCTGGAGATGGGGCGCGCCAGGAGGATCCCCAGCATGAGCCCGCTCATCACGTCGCCGACCACCCGCCCCCGCCGCTCCGGGGGCGCGAGGTGCGCGGCGAGCGCCACCAGCACCTGGATGACGCTGCAGCTCGCGCCGAGCAGCAGCGCGGCCGCGAGGAATGTGGCCGGTCCGGGCGCCGCCGCGGCGGCCGCGGCCGCGACCGCGTTCGCCCCGAGCAGCCGCAGCGCCAGGCTGCGGTTCTCCAGCACGTCGCCGAGCGGGACGAGCAGCACCAGCCCGAGCGCGTAGCCGAGGAACGTGGCGGTGACCGCCGCCCCCGCCCAGCCCGGCGACATCCCGAGCGCCGGCCCGATGCTCCCGACCAGCGGCTGCGCGAGGTACAGGCTGCCGGCCGGGACCCCGACCGCGATGGCCATGGCGGCCACCAGGCTGCGAGTGGGCCCTGGCGCGGCGCTGGCCGGTGGCGAGGCGATGGCTGGGGCGGTGCGGGCGGCGGTCGAGCGCGGCATGCGGAGCCTCCGGAGGTCGAGCCGGAGACCTAGGCGGCGGCGCCCCGCGGCGAACCCGGGCGGCGCGGGATAGACTCTCTCGCCGCATGGGAGAATCGGTCGGACGGCTGGCGGACCTCGAGGCGTTCGTGGCGGTGGTGGAGCACGGGAGCCTCACCGCGGCGGCTCGCGCGCTGGGGCGCTCGCTGCAGGCGGTGAGCCGGTCGCTGGCGGCGCTGGAGCGCGACCTGGGCGTGGAGCTGGTGCGCCGGACGACGCGCCGCTCCAGCCCCACCGCGCCGGGGCTCGCCTACTACCGGCGCGTCCGGGCAGCGCTGTCCGACCTGGACGATGCGCGGCGCGAGGCGGCGGAGGGGCACGCCGAGGCCACCGGCGTCCTGCGGGTGGGCGCGTCGTCGCTGTTCGGCCCGGGCCAGGTCGTGCCGGCGCTGGCGGCGTTCCTCGAGCGCCACCCTCGGCTGGAGGCCGACCTCCAGATCAACGACCGCTTCGTGGACCTCATCGCGGCCGGGCTGGACGTGGCGATCCGGATCGGCAGCCTCTCCGACTCCACCCTGCGCGCGCGGCGCATCGCGGCGCTGCGCCAGGTCTACTTCGCCGCCCCGGGCTACCTCGCCCGCGCCGGGCGTCCGGAGCGGCCCGACGACCTGGCACGCCACGCCTGCCTGGTGTGGACCGGCTACCGGCGCGGCGCCTCGTGGCCGTTTCGCGTCGAGGGAAAGGACGAGCGCGTGCAGGTCGGCGGACGGCTCCGCACCACCTCGCTCACGGCGGCCATCGAAGGTGCGGCGCGCGGGCTGGGGATCGGCGCCGCCACGCTGTGGCAGGTCCGGGCGCACCTGGATCGTGGCGCGCTGGAGCTGGTCCTGACCGACTTCGAGCCCCCGCCGGTCCCGGTGCACGCGCTGTGGCCCGCCTCGCGGACGCCCCCGGCGCGCACGCGCCTGTTCGTGGAGTTCCTGGCGGAGCGCTTCCGGGCCGAGCCGCCGTGAGCGTGTCCGACCGCGCCCGATCGACGGAGGCGCGCGGTCCCGATCCGGCCGGTGTCGGGGCTTCTACCGCGCGAACTGCTCCAGCCGGTACCCCGACGTCACGCTGAAGGCGAACATCACCCCGCCCTCCCGCTCGCCGAGGTCGTCGCGGCGGCGCACCAGCTCGGAGACGCCCGCGAACGAGAAGGTGAGCGTGTCGAGCCAGGGGACGGCGCGCCGCCAGGCCAGGCCGACCCGCGCGCCCAGCGCGGGCATGAGCACGACCGTGCTCCCGGCGGCGTCCACGCCGCCGATGCCGACGAGCTGGAGCGCGACGCGCTCGTGCACCGGGAGCTCGGCCCCGCCGCCCACCATGAAGAGCACCCGGCCCTGGTCGCGCCCGCCCACCCAGTCCAGGCTGTGCGTGAGGAGCGCGCGGTCGTAGTGCGAGGTGAGGCGGACCGAGGGGCCGGCGACGAGGTCCTGGCCCGAGCCGCCGAGGACGGAGAGGCCGGCCTCGAGCGTGCGCACGAACGGCGCCAGCGCCGGCCCCGGCTCCACCTCGCCGGCGGCGCCGTGGGGCAGCGACGGCACCGCCGCGGCGCCCCTCGCCACGCCGCCGGTCACCCCGCCGGCGGAGGGCGCCGCCGACATGAGCGGGCGCGCCTCGCCGGCCCGGATCACCGCGCCGGCCGGGGGCTTCGGCGCCGCCTCGGCCACCACCGGCGCCTCCTTCGGCGGCGCCACCACGTGGCAGCCGCGGCAGTCGGTCGGCCCCTTCGCGAGCTGCACGTGGCAGCTGCGGCAGGTGTCGTGGGCCAGCCTGGGCGTGAACTCGATCTTGGTGACCGCGCCGTTCCCGTGGCAGGACTTGCAGGAGATCTTCCGCGCGAGGTGCGCGGCGTGATCGAGCGTGACCGTGCCGTAGGTCTTGGTCGTCCGGACGACCGTCGAGGGCGGCGGCGGGAGCGCCGTGATGACCACCCCGCCGGCGGCCTCCGGGACCGACGCCACGCGCGCTCTCTCGGGGGGAGGCTGGGGC
This sequence comes from Anaeromyxobacter sp. PSR-1, assembly GCF_000964525.1. GTDB lineage: Bacteria > Myxococcota > Myxococcia > Myxococcales > Anaeromyxobacteraceae > Anaeromyxobacter. The sequence goes on along the minus strand of NZ_BAZG01000137.1, from coordinate 8,838 downwards.
GTCGCGGCGAGCGCCAACGCCAGGAACGCTGCGAGCGGCGCCACGGGCATGGCGCGCACCATACCCGAGGTGCGGCGCCCTCCGACAGCCCCGCCACCGCGGCACGCGGCCGTGCGCGCAAAGGTTTCGCGCCGCCTGCGCTGGATCAAGCGCACGCCGCCGGACCGGCGCGCCCGCGGCTCAGCGCGCGGCGAACGCGGGGCAGCTCACCCCGGTGCCGCCGATGCCGCAGTAGCCCTCCGGGTTCTTGGCCAGGTACTGCTGGTGATACTCCTCGGCGTAGTAGAACGGCGGCGCGTCGCGGAGCTCGGTGGTGATCGCCCCGCCCCCGCGCGCCGCGAGCGCGGCCCGGTACGCCTCGCGCGACGCCTCCGCCAGCCGCCGCTGCGCCTCACCGTGCGTGTACACGGCGGAGCGGTACTGCGTCCCCACGTCGTTCCCCTGCCGCATGCCCTGGGTCGGGTCGTGCGACTCCCAGAACACCTTCAGGAGATCGGCGTACGAGACCGTGGCCGGGTCGAACACCACGCGCACGACCTCGGCGTGCCCGGTGCGGCCGGTGCAGACCTCCCGGTACGTCGGGTTGGGCGTCTCGCCGCCCGCGTAGCCGACCGCGGTCGCGTACACGCCGGGCAGGCGCCAGAACACGCGCTCGGCGCCCCAGAAGCAGCCGAGGCCGAAGTCGGCGAGCTCCAGGCCGGCGGGGAACGGAGGGACGATCCGGTTGCCGTTGACGAAGTGGTGCTCGGGGACGGGCATCGGCGCGTCGCGGCCGGGGAGCGCCTCGCCGGCCGCCGGGAGCGTGGGCTTCTTCGCGAACATGGGAGGGGATGTAACGGGCGCGCCACGAGCGGCGCCACCCGCCCGAGGGCACCCCACGTGACGCTTTCCCGCCGGCGGGGCGAGGCCGTCAATGGCGCCCGCAGCTCCCCTGAACCAGGAGACGGACCATGAAGCGCCTCGCACTCGCCGCCCTGCTCGCCGGCCTCGCCGCGCCGGCGCTCGGCGCCACGAAGACGTACCAGGTCACCGCCCCGGTGGTGGAGGTCGGCGACGAGAGCATCACCGTGCAGAAGGGCAAGGAGAAGTGGGAGATCGCCCGGAACGCCGACACCAAGCTCACCGGCGAGGTGAAGAAGGGCGACAAGGTGACGATCGAGTACCGCATGACCGCCACGAGCATCGAGGTGAAGCCCGGGAAGGCCGCCGCGAAGGCGAAGTAGCCCGCGCGCGCTCCCGGGCCCCGCGGCCCGGGAGCGCCGCCGCGTCCCGCCTCACTCCAGCTTGAAGCCGATGCGCAGCGTCACCTGGAACTCGGCCACCTTGCCGTCCTTGATGGCGCCGCGCTGCTCGGCCACCTCGAACCAGCTCATGTGCCGCACCGTCCGGCCCGCCTCCTCGATCGCGGCCCGGGTCGCCTCCGCGAAGCTCACCGGGGACGTCCCGACCACCTCGATCTTCTTGTAGACGCCGCTCATCTCGGCTCCTCTCCCCGGCCGCGCGCCGGCTTGGTTGACGGTCGGTCACCATGATGCGCCGCCGCCGCGAGGTCCGCAGACGCCCTGGTGGGTCCGTTCACCGTGGGCGGAGGCCCGGCGCCGGGGTGGCCGCGGCGCGGCGCGCCCGCCAGCGCTCCAGCGCCGCCTCCACGTCGAGCGGCGCGAGCGTGGTGGGCGGGCCGGCCACCGCGGTCCGGTTGATGCGGCGGATGCGCGCGTTCAGCGCCTCGAGGCGCTCGCGGACCACCCGCTCGTCGTCGAGCCGCTCGATCCCGGCCAGCACCGCCTCGGCCTCGTGGCGGATCGCGATCGCGTCGGGCAGGGAGGAGAGCCCCTCGCGCTTCAGCTTCTCCTTGATCCACCAGGCCTCGGGCAGCTCGCCGCCGGTGAGCGGCAGCGGCTTGCCGGCGCCGGAGAGGCGCTCGAACGCGCCCTCCTCCTGCGCCTCGCGGATGAGGCGCTCCACGAAGGTCTCGTGGCTCTCGCCCTGCCTGCGCCGCGCCACGCCCGATCCATTGCGCCGCGGGCGCGCGGGCGCAAGCGCTACACGCCGCCCAGGTACGTGTAGCCCTTCATCACCGCCTCGTAGAAGTCCTGCAGGCTCACGCCCTCCTTCGGGCGGATGGCGCCTTCCTTCACCTTCTGGTCGAGCGCGGCCTTCACGCGGCGGAACAGGTCGGCGGGCTCGTACTGCACGCGCGAGAGCACCTTCTCGATGGTGTCCCCGGGGATGACCTCCTCGATGTAGAAGTCCTCCGGGTCCTCGTCGTCCACGAACACGTGGATCTCGTTCACCCGGCCGAACAGGTTGTGCATGTCGCCCATGATGTCCTGGTAGGCGCCGGTCATGAACATGCCGAGGTAGTACGGCTCGCCGGGGCGGAGCGCGTGGAGCGAGAGCGTCTCGTCCACCCCCTCCCCCTCGATGAAGCGGTCGATCTTCCCGTCCGAGTCGCAGGTGATGTCCACGATGGTCGTGTCGCGGGTGGGCGCCTCGCCCATCCGGTGCAGCGGCACGATCGGGAAGAGCTGGTCGAAGGCCCAGTGATCCGGCGCGCTCTGGAAGAGCGAGAAGTTCGCCATGTACTGGTCGGCGATCTTGTCGCCCAGGTCCTTGGTCTCGCGCGGCGGCCGCTTCTTGCCGCGGTTCATGTCGGCGATGCCGCGCACCAGCTTCCAGAACAGGCTCTCCACCACGGCGCGCTCCTCCAGCCCGAGGATGCCGAGCTTGAACATCTGGAGCGCCTCCTCCTTCTTGGCGGCGGCGTCGTGGTAGGTCTCGGCGCGGTTGCGCGGGGTGAGCGAGGAGACGATCTCGCGCATCTCGCGGACCACCTTGGCCTCGTTCGGCTCGGGCTCGGAGGCCTTGGCGATCTCCTCGGCCGAGCCGATCTCGATGTGCCCGAACACCGGGATGATGATGCAGGAGTGGTGCGCGGTGACCGCGCGGCCCGACTCCGAGACGAGGTGCGGCTCGGGCACGCCCTCGTTCATGCAGACGCGCTGCACGTTGTAGACGACGTCGCCCACGTACTCGTCCATCGAGTAGTTCACCGACGAGGCGAAGTCGTTGGTGCGGGTGCCCACGTAGTCCACGCCCAGGCCGCCGCCCACGTCGAAGTACTCGATGGGCAGCCCCATCTTCCGCAGCTTGGCGTAGACGCGGGCGCCCTCGTTGACCGCGTCCTTCACCACCCGGATCTCGGTGAGCTGCGAGCCGACGTGGAAGTGGAGGAGCTTCGCGCAGTGCTCCTTGCCGGCCTCCTTCAGGATCCGCACCGCCTGGATCAGCTCCGGGACGGTGAGGCCGAACTTGGCGAAGTCGCCGGAGGAGCCCTCCCACTTCCCGGTGCCGCGGGTGGTGAGCTTGGAGCGCAGCCCGACCATCGGGTCCACGCCCATCTCCTCGCCCAGCCGCAGCAGCTGCGGCAGCTCGGAGAGCTTCTCGATCACCACGATCACCTTGCGGCCCAGCTTGCGCCCGAGCAGCGCCAGCCGCAGGTACTCCTCGTCCTTGTAGCCGTTGCAGATGGTGAGCGCCTCGGGGTCGGCGTTCATCCCGAGCACCACCAGCAGCTCGCCCTTCGAGCCCGCCTCGAGGCCGTAGTGGTACGGCGCGCCGGCGTCGACGATCTCGTCGACGACCTCGCGCATCTGGTTCACCTTGATCGGGTAGACGCCGAAGTAGCTCGCGCCGTAGCCCATCTCGGCGACGGCCTTGCCGAACGCCTCGTTGATCTGCTTCACCCGGGCGCGCAGCACGTCCTGGAACCGGACCACGCACGGGAAGCCGATGTTGCGCTCGCGGATGTCCTCGACCACGTCCATCAGGTCGATGGTCGGGCCCGGCTGGCCCATGGGGTGGACGGCGACGTGCCCCTTCTCGTTGATGGAGAAGAAGCCGGCGCCCCAGCCGCTCACGTTGTAGTACTGCGCCGCGCGCTCGATGGACCAGTCCGCGGCCGCCATCGCCGTCGTCGCGTCGCTCCGCTGCTCGGGGATGCTCATGTCGCCGCTGATCTACGACACCGCGGCCGAGAAATGAAGCGTCGCGCCCGTCGACTTCGCGGGCGCCGTCCGCTAAGGAACGATCCCCGGTGACCCCGCGCCACGCCCGCCCTCCCCGCCCCGCCGCCGACGCCTCGCTCCGCGGCCGGATCGCGGGCGCCCGGACCGTGTTCCGGCAGGTCCCGGGCACGCTGCGGCTGGTGTGGGACACCGACCGCCGCAGCGCCCTGGCGGTGGCGGCGCTCACGCTGGTCTCGGCCCTGCTGCCCGCGGCGGTCGCCTGGGTCGGCAAGCTCATCGTGGACGGCGTGGTGGCCTCCGCCCGCAGCGGCCTCGCCGCCGACCGGGTGCGCGTGCTGTGGCTCGTCGCCGCGGAGGCCGGGCTGATGGGCCTCCAGCTGGCGCTCGCCCGGCTCCTCGGGATGCTGCGCGAGCTGATGCGCGCCGGCGTCGGCAACGTCATCAACGAGCGCATCCTGGAGAAGGCGGTCGAGCTCGAGCTCCGGCACTTCGAGGACGCCGAGGTCTACGACAAGATGCAGAACGCCCGGCGGGAGGCCTCCGCCCGGCCGCTCTCCCTCGCCATGCAGGCGTTCGCGATCGGGCAGAACGCCGTCACGCTCGCGGCGCTGTCCGGCCTGCTCCTCCGCCTCTCCCCGGCGAGCGTCCTCGTCATCGTGGCCGCGTCCATCCCGGCGTTCGTGGCCGAGGCCCGCCTCTCGGCCGAGTCGTTCCGGGTGAACACCTGGCGCGCACCCGAGGGGCGCAAGCTCAACTACCTCGAGTGGATCCTGACCCGCGACAGCCACGTGAAGGAGGTGAAGCTGTTCGGGCTGGGCCCGCTCGTGCTGGGGCGCTACCGGGCGCTGTTCCGCAAGTTCTTCGAGGAGGACCGGCGCATCGCCATCCGCCGCATGCGCGCCGGCGTGGCGTTCGGGCTGGTCTCGCTGGCCGCCTTCTACGGGATGTACGCGCTCATGGCGGGCCGCGCCGCCCAGGGCGCCATCACCCTCGGCGACCTCACGCTCTACATCGCGGTGTTCCGGCAGGGCCAGGGGGCGGTGCAGGCCATCCTCTCCGCCATGGGCGGCATGTACGAGGACGCGCTGTTCATGTCCAACCTGTTCGCCTTCCTGGGCATCCCGACCGGCGGCGAGGCGCCGCGGGTCCGGCCGGCGCTGTCGCCGCCGCGCGGCCGCCCCGGGGCGCTCGAGCTGCGCGACGTGTCCTTCCGCTACCCGGGCAAGCAGGAGTGGGCGCTCCGGAACGTGACGCTCACGCTCGCGCCCGGCGAGAAGCTGGGCCTGGTGGGCGAGAACGGCGCGGGCAAGAGCACGCTGGTGAAGCTGCTGCTCCGGCTCTACGAGCCCACCGAGGGCGCCATCCTGTACGGCGGGGTGGACCTGCGCGACATGGACCCGGCCGACCTGCGCGGCCGGATCGGCGCGGTGTTCCAGGACTTCGTGCGGTACCAGTTCACCGCCGCCGAGAACATCGGCCTCGGCAACCCGCTCCACGTGGACGACCGCCCCCGCATCGAGGAGGCGGCCCGGCGCGGCGGGGCCGAGCCGGTCATCGACGCGCTGCCGCAGCGCTACGACACCGTGCTGGGCGGCTGGTTCGAGCGTGGCCACGAGATCTCTGCCGGCCAGTGGCAGAAGCTGGCCATCGCGCGGGCGTTCATGCGCGAGGCGGAGGTGCTCATCCTCGACGAGCCGACCGCGTCCATCGACGCGGAGGCCGAGCACGAGCTGTTCCACCGCTTCCAGGCGCTCGCCGCGCACCGCTCCGCCATCGTGATCTCCCACCGCTTCTCGACCGTCCGCATCGCCGACCGCATCGGGGTGCTGCACGGCGGGCGCCTCGAGGAGCTCGGCACGCACCAGGAGCTGATCGCGCGGGACGGCCGGTACGCCCACCTCTTCCACCTGCAGGCGCAGGGCTACCTGGACTGACGGATGCGCGGCCTCGAGCAGATCCCCTGGCTCTACGACCTCGGCCTCTCGCTCGCCGAGCGCGGGGTGGTGGGGCGCTGGCGGCGGTGGCTCGCCGGCGGCGCCCGCGGCCGGACGCTCGACCTCGGCACCGGGACCGGGCGCAACCTGCCGCTCGCGCCGGGGGAGGTGCGCATCCTGGCGCTCGATCCCCACCCGCAGAACCTGGCCCGCGCCCGCCGCCGCGGCCCGGGCGTGCCGATGGTCCGGGCGAGGGCCGAGGCGCTGCCCTTCCGCGACGGGGCCTTCGACACGGTGCTCTGCGCGCTCGTGCTGTGCAGCGTGGAGGACCCGCCGCGCGCGCTCGCCGAGCTGCGGCGCGTGCTCCGGCCCGGCGGCGACCTGCGCGCTATGGAGCACGTGCGCCCGGCCGGCCTCGCGGGGCGCATCCACGACCTCCTGCAGCCGGCCTGGACCTGGGTGACCGGCGGCTGCCACCCGAACCGCGACACCGAGCGGGCCATCGCCGACGCCGGCTTCGCGCTCGTCCCGGCGAGCCGCGAGGCCCGCGGCAACCTGCGCCGCCTGGAGGCGCGCGCGCCCCTGTCGCGCGGGCCCGACTCCCGGTAACGTCGTCGCGTGCGGCCCGACCGACGCCTCCGCCCGCTGCGCGCCCTCGCCGCGGCGCTGCTCACCGCGGTCGCGGCGCCTGCGACGGCCGCCGAGCCGCCGGAGCCGGACGCGCCGCCGGCCGCCGCGCCGTCCACGCCCGCGCCGTCCACGCCCGCACCGCCGGCGCCGGAGGCGACGGCACCGGCCGCGCCCACGCCATCGCCGCCGGCCGAGGCCGGCCCCGAGACCACGCCGGCGCCGCCGCCCGATCCCTCCGTCGCGCCCAAGGACGCCTCCCCGCCCCCGTACGCCGAGGACACCTGGCTCGACGTCGGCCACGCCTTCCTCGAGGAGCGGCTGTTCGCGCCGGTGCTGGTGCTCGACCGGTTCTTCTCCGACGAGCGCGACCTCGAGGCCGAGCGCGCCCGCTCGTTCCTGCGCGTGCGCAACGCGCTCCGCGTCCACCAGTACGGCACGCCCGCGTACGCGCTCGACGTCCGGGCGGTGCTGCGCCTGCCCGGGCTGAACCGGAGGCTGGAGCGGCTCCGCCTGGTGATCGTGGGCCAGGCGGAGGACGTGGTGAACGGGTTCTACCCGGAGCTGACCGGCGCGACGCCGCTCGGCCCGAACCAGCAGGGCGCCGCCAACGCGGAGCTGCGCTACGGCGCCTGGGACGGCCTCTACTCGCACGTGGACCTCGGCACGGGCCTCCTGCTCGAGCTCCCGGTCGGCGCGTTCGGGCGGGTGCGCTACCGGGCGTCGGTCCCGCTGGGCCGGTGGGTGCTGGGTCGCATGGCGCTGGCGGGGTTCTGGCGCACCGACACGCGGCTCGGCACCTCGCTCGACGCCTCGGTCGAGCGCCCGCTCCGCTCCATCGCGCTCGTGCGGCTCGCCGGCACCTCGCGGCTCACCCAGCGCAGCCGCGGGATCGAGTGGGGCTCGGAGCTGGCCGGCCTCCGCGCGCTGGGCCCGCGGACCGCGGTGTCGCTGGCCGCCTCGGTGGAGGGCGCCACCGACGCGCCGACGGACGTGGACCGCTACCGCGTCTACGGCCGCTTCCGGCGCGACCTCTACCGGCGCTGGATCTTCTACGAGCTGGAGCCGGAGGTGGCCTGGCCGTGGGAGGCCGAGCGCGGCGGGCGCTTCCGCGAGTTCGCCATCACCTTCCGGCTCGAGGTGCAGCTCCAGGGCAGCGAGCCGCCGGTCGAGCCACCGGCCGAGCTGCCCGAGCCGCGCGACCCGCCCCACCTCCGGCCGCCGCACGCCACGCCCTAGGCCGCCTCCCGCGTCGGGAGGGGGGGCTTGCGCAGGCGCCCGCCGGCGCGCGTACGATCCCCGGTCATGCGGTCACCCCCGGCCGCCGCGTCCGTTCCGCTCGTGCTCGCCGCGCTCCTCGCGCAGGCGTGCGCGGCGCCCGCGCGCACCTTCCGCTGCCCGGAGCACGGCGGCGCCCCGTGGCGCGAGCTCACCAGCGACCACTTCGTGCTGCGCACCGACCTGGGCGCGCCGGAGGCCGCCGCCCTGGTGGCGCGGCTGGAGCGGCTGCGCGCCGGGGTCGCGGCCACGCTCGGCGCGCCGTCGCTCGGCACGCCCGCGCCCGAGGACGAGGCGCGCGTCGAGGTGATCGCCTTCCGCACCGACCAGGAGTACCGCCCGTTCGCGCCGGACGGCGCGGAGGGCTACTACCTGCGCTACGCCGGCGGCCCGCCGCGCATCGTGCTGTCGGGCGCGATCGACCGACGCCAGCGCGCGCTCCTCGCGCACGAGCTGACGCACCACTACCTGGCCGGTGCGCTCCGGCGGCAGCCGCGCTGGTTCGCCGAGGGGCTGGCGGTCTACATGGAGTCGCTCGGCGACGACCCGGGCGTGCGCGCGCTCCACGTGGGCGCGCCCCCCGCCGACCGGCTGGCGCGGGCGCGCGCCTCCCCGGTCCCGGTCCGCGAGCTGCTGGCGTGGGACGGCGGCCCGGGCGCGCGGCCGGCGCTCGACGACTACGCCGCGAGCTGGCTGCTGGTGCACTGGCTGGCGCACCGCCGGTCCGAGGCGTTCGGCGAGCTGGAGCGGCGCCTGGCCGAGGGCGAGGCGCCGGCGCGGGCGTGGACCGCGGCGCTGCCCGACCTGGATCCGGCCGTCCCCGGCGCGCTGGAGCGCCTCGACCGCACGCTCGCGGAGTACGCCCGCGGGCCGCTCGAGGCGCGGCGCCGCGAGGCCGAGGTGCCGGTGGCGGTCGGCTACTTCGAGCGGGCGGTCGCGCCGGTCGAGGTGCACGCGCTGCGCCTGGCGCT
>NZ_BAZG01000138.1 GCF_000964525.1 Anaeromyxobacter sp. PSR-1 | reverse complement strand
GGTTTGAAGCTCGGGATGCCAGCACCCCTTCGTTTCGATGGTGACGTGGAGGGGTCGAGAACCGGAGCGCGTGGCGAGCACCTCCACGCGTAGGTCGGTCTCGCTTCCTGGTCTAATCTCGACCTCGCGGTTCACGACGATTCCTCGGGAGACGAGATCGTCCGCGAGATGTCGCTTCACATAATCAGAAACCCGGTCTTCAGGCTTCGGTCGGTCGCCGTCCCAGAGATCCTCATACGCCGGCGGCGCTCCTTGCAGCCGGTGCTCAAGTCGCAACAGGGATTTGGAGATGACCTCGACGAGTTCTTGATCTGTCTCCACGAGGCGTCGCTCATGAGAGGCGCAAAGGTCCATCAGTTGCGCCGGCGTAACGGGCGTCCAGCCCCGCCTAAGCCGCGCTTCCTCGGCTCGAGTCACGATGAATCTGAGATTGAGGTTCGACGGGTGCTTCGTGGAGATCGCTTGGAGCGATGCAACGGCCCGCTCGGTCCCACGCTCTGTTAAGTGCGTTAGGACGGTGCTCCGCGCGATAGCGAGTTCGTCGGCCTCGGCCATGCCCTCGTCCGATGGCGTGGCCGTGTTCGCTGGTACGCGACCATCGAGCCATTCGTACAGATCGGCCACCATGCCTTCGTCCAGCGACGACAGAAGCGAATGGAATTCGGGTTCGTCGAGAAACCGGAGTCGCTTCGCAACCTCCTGTTCAAGGCTTGGGTCTGTCTTGAGAAGGGGGGCGATGCGTTGCCACGCGTTAGGCGGCGAGGTTTGAAGGAGCGCGAGGCTGACCGCTGCGCGCTTCGCCGGCGGAAGCCGGCCGTCGAGAACGCACGCGAGCGCTACCGAGTCGTCGCTGCAACGCGGTAACGATGCAACCAGAACGGAATACAGCGGGTCCGGATCAAGGGGAAGCTTGAGAGCCCACTCGAACAGTTCGCGCGCTACCGACGCCTCTGCCTTTTCTAGGAGAAGGCGAAGCGAGCCTGGGTAGTAGCGGCCTTGAACGATGGTCAGCGCCTGAAGGACGCCGACCGCGCGCGCTCCCAGCGCTGCCATGGCGCGTCCTAGGATCGCGGTTCGGCCCATCCCTTCTGAGTCGGAAATGCCGTACGTCAACGCAGCTGGCGCCCAGCGATGCCACTCGGGTTCGCTCACTTCCGAGAAGGAGGTCTGGTCTGCGTTGTACAAGAGCAGCAGCGCTCGATACGCCGATGCCGCTGCATGATGGTGAAGGTTGTGAACGCCAAGCCATTCGTGATCCCGGGGTTCGCCGACGCGAATGTAATGACGAGCCGCGCGTGTGACGCGCAGCTTGTCTGCTGTCGACAGATCGCGCCAAGCAGGAAGCCTTGTTAGGTCGCCCACCGACAGATCGATGTGATACTCCGCTGAGGCAAGCATCATCGCGTTCAGTCGCCACCACGCGTCCGCATCTCCGCTATCGAGCAGATCGAGTAGCGGCGGAACGTCAGCGGCACTCGGGCGCCGTCGTGACCTCGGCATACGGCCATCGCGCGTGTCGTGCGTCGAACGATGGAGGTCGCGCAGGACGCGAGCTTCTTCTGAATCAAGATCGACCGCCCTGAACATCGCGCCCATCTCTGCCTGGAGTTCAGGGACGTGAGGCACCGCGTCGAGAGCCAGCAGGAATGTCTCGTCCGTGCCGTCGAGCTTGAACCGCGCGAGTAATGCCCAGACTCGCGCTTCCTTCTGGCCTGATGTACCCTTCGCCCGCTCAACAAGCGACGCAAAGGTTTGGCCCTCGAGCAGAGGGTAAGCCTTGAACAAGAGGTCGATTCCAGTGGCTTGTCCGAGTGCGGCCCGCGCTACCGTCGCCTCGAGGAGCTTCTCCCGTCGTGCTGGATGTTTCGCGAGCTCGCCGTCGAACTCTCCGAGAGGCGACTCGTACCGGGCTGCTCGGTGACACACCGTCGAGGCGAGTTCGCCAAGGACCTCTGGGTCGTCCGCTTGTTCCCAGCCCGCGAATAGCACCTTCTCGTGGAGTCGAGCCAACTCGATTCCGCCGGCGTTTCCGGAAGCAGAGACTTCTCTCGCCCAGCGAAGCCCGGCCTTAGTGACGCGTCGGTCCGACAGGAGGCGCGGTACGTCCGACATCAAGAACTCAGAATATGCGCCGTGGTGATGCGCATCGTGCGGCTGGGTGCAATAGCGCCAGAGGTCCTCGTGCAGTAGGCCCTCGGCGGCCAGCATCCGTAGCGTTTCCCCGCGAATCTGATCGCTGGGGTCTTCCTCGCGTGTGGTGACTGCAAGTCCTTGCAGCGCGAGCTTGGCGTCGTGCGTTCCGAACTGCCTCACGGCGCTCGCGGCCTTTGCCCGAAGATGCGCGTCGTCCGACGTGTCGCAGGCCACCTCGACGATGCGCGGGAGGAGGGGCATCACCCGGCACGCTGCCGCGATTTCGATAGCAGCACGCCTAGCGATCTTGCTCTTAGAGCGATCCGTTATGAACGGTAAGAGCTGCCGATCGAGTTCGGGGTTGTCGAGAAGATCGTAGCGGCGGCGTGCTTGTGGATCCGAGTCGAACTCGCTCTCGGACTCGAAGAGTCTCAGCAACGAGTCGACTGCGTCGACCCGGACGGCTGCGTCCAGCCCCACGCCGCTCGAGAGGAGCGCATTGGGATCGTTCCGTACGACGACATCTCTGAGGCGCGGGACCAGGGTCGTGAGCCAAGCTGTCACTTCGCGGAACTGGGGCACAGCTCTGAGCCGGCCGTCCGTTCCCGCCCGAAGCACCAGGGAGGCGAGCTGCTCGGACGAGAGATGGTTCGCCAGAAACCGTGCTGCCAAGTACTCGGAATAGGTCCAGTGAGACCAGCGGACGTGTCCCCCCGTTCCTCCAGTAAAGAGGCCGGTGTTGAGAGCCTCTTCGATGTGACCGCGCGAGATGGTTACCCCGCGAACGCCGCGTTCGGTTGCCCGTGCTGCTGCGGCAACCAGCGTATCGGTGTCCAGAGCTTCGGCAGCCCGCTCTGATGCGCCGTGCGCGCCGACAGCGATCTCGGACCAGCCTGAGACAATGCACGATGCGGCAAGGACCTCCGCGACCTCCAGGCGCTGGTGCTCGCTCAAGGCCCCTACAGCATCAGAAGAACGTCTTTCGGGGTTAGTCTCGCTTGCGAGCCGTAGACAGCCCGCCTCGTAAAGCTCGGCAGCGGATGCTGACAATTCACCGTTGTACTGGCTGAGGAGGAACTTCAGAGTCAGCGGGCGCGATGCGAACGCTTGTTGCTTTCGCCGCGCCACGGCGCGGATGAAGTCATCCGGCCTTATTCCAGCCTGTTCCGCTGCCAGTTCCACATCGGAGCGCAGCAGGGGAGCAAGGATGAACTCCTGCGGCTGTTCTTCGCCCCAAAGCGTTCTGAGCGCTTCCGACAGGTATTCGGGCCAGTCGGCCACGCGGGACGCGATCCGGAACTTCAGCCGTTCGCGAGGGAGTTGCTGAAGGCGATCAGAGAGGATCCGAGCGATGGTCTTGATCCGGAGGCGGCACTCATCCAGACCGTCCAAGAACATCGTCAGTTCCGAATCGCCTCTGATCCATCGCTTGACGACGTCAGACTCGAAGACGTGGTGGATAAGGGACAAATCGCTCGTGAACTTCCCGAGATCCTCGCTGAAGGCTTCGCGTCCGGCTTGACGGACGAGGACCCGCATCTCATGGCTCTTCCCGATGCCTGGCTCGCCCAGGAGCACGAGGCAGCGATGCCGACCCAGGTCTCGTGTGGGAACGAGATCTCCGTTCGCGCACGTGCTCGGCGCGGACGCGTAGCCGTCGAACCAGAAGGTAAGGCGCCCGGTCCTAGGGACCCAGTACCGGTTCCAATCGTAGGCTGAACGTGTGGGAGCCAGGGTCATCTCGCCATCGTACCGGTAGTGCCGGACGTTCCGGTGCGGTGCGTGTTGAACGGCCGTCGGTTGGCGCAGCTGAACTCCGCAGTTGTGGCAGTGCGGATCGATAGTCCCGCGCGTACGGAGTCGTGACACCGCGGCTTTTTCCCAGAGTTCTCCCCGGTCCCGAGTGCAGCCGAGTGCCGCAGACTGCAGCCTAACCCCCTGAGGTTGCTGCAAGTGCGCGGTGTTGTTGTGCTTGCGAGGGGTTTCCCAAACCGTAGGCCGTGGTTTCGAGTCCCGCCGGGGCCACTGAATCGCCCAGTCTGACAGGGAGGGCGGCGCGCCTCGAGCGCGCAGAGGCGACGCGTCCATCCGCCTTGACGCATTCACCCGGGGTGTTAGCATGCCCCGCATGCGAGCCCAACTCGTTGCGGTTCTCCTGCTCATCGGCGTGAACGCTGCAGGCTGCGGGGAGGACGAGTGCCCCGTCTGCTCGCCTTGCCCGCACTGGGGCGCACTCACCGTCGAGGACGCGGTGAGCTCGGGCCCCGTGCCGGGGGCGACGGTCGTCGGCGCCAGCGTGACCTGGACCTGCGCCGACAGCGGCGGCGTGACCCGGTGCACCACCGCCGAGCAGCTTCCCGTCGAGCCCGTGTCGCTCGAGGTCGCCGCGCCCGGCTACGCCTCGAAGGCGGTCGTGCTCACGCCCGCGGGGGGCGAGGTCGATGCCTGCGGCTGCGCGAGCTGCGTCACCTACTCGCCGAGCACGGTCGCGCTCGCGCGGGCGCCGTAGGCGCCCGGCCGCTCATCCCCGCGACGCGTACTCACCGTCTCGACCCGCTTGGCGCAGATGCGCGCTCCGGCCTCAGCGCTCGCCGGTGCCCGCGCCCTTCGTGCGCTCGATGGCGATGTCCACCGCCGCGAGGATGCGCCGGGCGTGGGACAGGAAGACCTCGCCGGCCGGCAGGAGCTTCATCCCGCGGGGCGTCCGGTCGAAGAGGCGGGTCCCGAGCTCGTCCTCGAGCGCGAGGATGTGGCGTGACAGCGGCGGCTGCGTGAGGTGAAGCTTCCGGGCGGCGCGGCCGACGTGGCCCTCCTCGGCGACCGCGACGAAGGACTGGATGTACGTGAGGCTCACGAGGCGAACGTACCCGAAGGCCGGTCCGCGTGTCAGGACCCCGCGGTGAAACGGCGCTCGCCAGGAAGGCCTGCCGGCGGGCGGGTTCCCGATGCCGAGACGGCATTGGACCGCCCGCGCGGCCGCTGGCAGCTTCGCGGCATGCGAATTCCGCTCCTGGGGGTCCCCGGCGTGGAGGGGATGCGGCGCGCCGGGAGGGCGGCCGCGGCGACGCTGGCGTACGTGGGCGAGCGGCTCAGCGCGGGAGTCACCACGGCGGACATCGACCGCTGGGTCCGCGAGGACACGGCGCGCCGGGGCGGCAGGCCCAGCCAGCTCGGGTTCCACGGCTTCCCCGCGGCGGTCTGCACGAGCCGGAACGACGTCGTGTGCCACGGCATCCCGCGCAGCGACGAGCGCCTGCAGCCCGGGGACATCGTGAACGTGGACGTGACCACGCTCCTCGACGGCTTCCACGGGGACACCTCGGCCACCTTCTGCATCGGCGAGGTCTCCCCGGACGCGCGGCACGTCGTGGAGGTCGCCCGGCGCTGCCGGGACGCGGGGGTGGCGGTGGTGCGGCACGGCGTGCGGCTCGGGGACGTCGGCGCAGCCATCGAGGAGCTCGCGCGCGCGGAGGGCTGCAGCGTGGTGCGCGACTACGGCGGGCACGGCATCGGCAAGGCGATGCACGGCCCGCCCACGGTGATGCACGTCGGTCCGAGGGGGCAGGGCGTGAGGCTGGCGGCGGGCATGGCCATCACCATCGAGCCGATGGTGAACCTGGGCCGGCCGGAGGTGAGGCTGCTCGCCGACGGGTGGACCGTGGTCACCGCGGACGGGAGCCTCTCGGCGCAGTTCGAGCACACGGTCGTCGTGACGCGCGACGGCTGCGAGGTGACGACCGGCTGAGCGCCGGGGGCGGCTACCGCGCGTCCGCGGCGCCGGCCCGGACCGCCGCGCCCGCGCGCGCACCGGCGAGCACGAGGTCGACGAGCTGCTCGGCGGAGCGGAGGTCCGGCTCCTCGTTCATGACGAACACGCGGAACTGGAGCGTCGCGAAGATCGGCTCGAGCACCAGGGCCGGGTCGGTCCCGGGCGGGAGCTCGCCGCGGGCGACGCCGCGCTCCACCGCGGCGACGATGGGCTGGTGCGCGCGCTCGGTGACGAGGCGCCCCAGGGCCCGGAGCTCCTGGTCGTCGAGGTCGCCCAGGTTCGCGCGCAGGAGCCCGATGGCGCGCTCGCGCTCGCGCGAGTCGTCGAGGAGCCGCACGCGCGCGAGCTCGATCAGGTCGCCGCGGAGCGTGCCGGTGTCCCGGGCCTTCGGGAACACGTCCACCAGCCGCAGGAGCGCGGCGCGGACCAGGTCCGGCTTGGTGGGCCAGCGCCGGTAGACGGTCGTCTTCGAGACGCCGGCGCGCGCGGCGACGGCGTCGAACGTCATGGCGGCGTAGCCGGCGCGGGCGAGGACGTCGAGCGCGGCGTCCAGGACGTCGTTCACGACGCGCGCGCTCCGGCCGCCGGTCCTGCGGCGCGGCTCGCTGGAAGGGGGGGAGGGGCGGGCACGTTCCATGGCGCCCCGGATCGTAACCTGGGTGCGTTAGTGAAGCAACCAAACGCAACCGAAGGTCGAATTCGGCGCACGCACTACAGCTCGCAGAATCAAGCGGTTGACAGATAACGCTACTTCAGGGTTGCGTTAGTACGCAGGCCCGTGCATCTTAACGCCACCATGAAGTTGCGTTAGCGCCGAACGCGCGCCGCGTCCGCCCCGAGGCCCCCGATGACCCAGTCCCGCCGCTTCCTCCTGTTCGCCCCCACCCTCGCCGCGGCCACGCTGCTCGGCTGCTCCCGCGGCGACGCCGCGGCGCTGCCCACCGCGAAGGCGGAGCCGCCCGCCCTGGCCGTGCGCGCCGAGCGCCCGATCGACCGCCTGGAGGGCGAGACGGCGCGCGCCACCGGCGAGCTGCGCGCCAAGCTGCAGGCGACCGTCTCCGCCAAGGCGGCGGGCACGATCGTGCGCGTGCGCGCGCAGGTGGGCGACCGGGTCCGCAAGGGCGATCCGATCGTCGAGCTCGACGCGGCCACGGTCGCCATCCAGCTCGATCAGGCCCGCGCCGCGCGGAAGATGGCGCTCGCCGTCCGCGACGACGCCCGGACCGATCTCGGCCGGACCGAGCAGCTCGCCCAGGCCGAGGCGGCCGCGCCGGCGCTCCTCGACAAGGCCCGCGCGGGCGCGCAGCAGGCGGAGGCCTCGCTGGAGCAGGCGGACGCGCAGGTGCGCCTGCTGGAGCAGACGCTGCGCGACCTGGTGGTCCGGGCGCCGTTCGACGGCGTCGTGACGGCGCGCGCGAGGAACGTCGGCGACTACGTGTCGATGATGCCGCCCACGCCGATCGCGACCGTCGTCGCGTCGGACGCGCTGGAGGTGCGGCTCGCCGTGCCCGAGGGGCTGGTGGATCCGCTGAAGGCGGGCGCCGTGCTGCGCGGCCGGAGCATCCCGGGCGGCGCGCCGTTCGAGGCCAGGGTGACGAGCGTGGGCGCGACGGTGGATCCGCAGACCCGGTCGGTCGAGGTGCTCGCGGACGTGCGCGCCGGGGCGGGCGCCGGCGCCCTGCGGTCGGGCGGGCTCGCCGAGGTGGACCTGGGCGGCTCGTCGGCGGCGCAGGGGCCGTTCGTGCCGGCGCAGGCGGTGGTGCGGGAGGGCGCGCGCCGGTTCGTGTGGGTCGCGGAGGGCGGCGTGGCGCACCGCCGCGAGGTGCAGGCCGAGACGGTCACGCCGCAGTGGACGCGCGTGCGCGCCGGGGTGGGCTCGGGCGACGCGGTGGTGGTCGAGGGCGTGGCGGGGCTGAGCGACGGCGCCCGCGTCGCGGTCGCGAAGTAACGGGAGCGAGCCATGGACGCGATCAAGACCTTCATCACCCGGCCCGTCTTCACCGCGATGCTCGTCCTCGCGGTGGTGGTCTTCGGCCTGAACGCCTATCCGAAGATCGGCGTGGACCAGCTCCCCGACGTGGACGTGCCGGTCGTCACGGTCACCACCGTCCTCGCCGGCGCCGACCCGGAGTCGATCGAGCGCGACGTCAGCGATCCGCTGGAGGAGGCGCTGAACGGCCTCGCCGGGCTGGAGAGCATGCGCTCGGTGAACGTGGAGTCGGTGTCGCAGGTGATCCTCCAGTTCTCGCTCGAGACGAAGGTGGACGTCGCCGCGCAGGACGTCCGCGATCGCGTCCAGGCCACGCTGTCGAAGCTCCCGGCCGACGCGGACCTCCCGGTGGTGGAGAAGCTGGACGTGGGCGCCGCGCCCATCCTGACGCTGGCGCTCTCCGGGCCGGTCCCTCCCGAGGAGCTGACGCGGCTCGCCGAGGACGAGCTCAAGCCGGCGCTGCAGCGGCAGGGCGGGGTGGGCTCGGTGGAGGTGGTGGGCGGGCGCAAGCGCGAGATCCGGATCGTGGTGGACCCGGCCCGGCTGCGCACCTTCGGCGTGGCGGCCTCCGAGGTCGCGCAGGCGGTCCGCGGCCAGAGCGTGGACGTCCCCGCCGGCCGCGCCGAGGACCCGCGCGCCGAGGCGGTGGTGAAGGTGAGCGGCGAGGCGCGCTCCGTGGACGAGCTCCGCGACCTGGTGGTGGCCACGCCGGGCGGCGCGCCGGTGCGGCTCCGCGACGTCGCCGACGTGGTGGACGGGCCCGCCGAGGCGCGGTCCTCCGCGGCGGACGGCGGCCGGCCCGCCGTGGCGCTGGTGGTGAAGAAGCAGTCGGGCGCGAACACCGTCCAGGTCGCCGAGCGCGTCACCGGGGCGCTGTCGAGCCTGGAGAAGCTGCTCCCCGAGGGCGCGCAGCTCCGGGTGGTGCGCGACAACTCCAAGTTCATCCGCGCCTCCATCCGCGCGGTCGAGGAGGACCTGATCCTGGGCGGCCTGCTCGCCGTGGCGATCGTGCTCGTGTTCCTGCGGAGCTGGCGCACGACCATCGTGTCCGCGCTGGCGCTGCCGACCTCGGTCATCGGCACGTTCGCCGTCATGCACGGGCTCGGCTACACGTTCAACGTCATCACCATGCTCGCGCTGACGCTGTCGATCGGCCTGCTCATCGACGACGCCATCGTGGTCATCGAGAACATCAGCCGCCACGCCGAGCACGGCGCGCCGCCCGCGAAGGCGGCGCACGCGGGCACGAAGGAGATCGCGCTCGCGGTGCTGGCCGTGACGCTCGCCGTCCTCGCCATGTTCGTGCCGGTCGCGTTCATGGAGGGCATCGTCGGCCGGTTCTTCTCGGCGTTCGGCATGACCGTCGCCGTGGCGGTCGCCATCTCCTACCTCGTCTCGATGACGCTCACCCCCATGGCCTCGGCCTACGTGCTCCGCGCGCACGGCGAGCCGGGCCGCATCTCCCGCGCCGTGGAGCGGGCGCTCTCGGCGGTGGAGCGCTTCTACCGCCGCGTCCTCGGCTGGGCGCTCGACCACGTCCCGGCCACGCTCGCCATCGCGGTCGCGCTGCTGCTCGCGACGGTGGCCCTGGGCCGCTTCCTGCAGTTCACCTTCATGCCGGCGCAGGACACGAGCGAGCTGAAGGTGGCGCTCGAGCTCCCCGCCGGCACGCCGCTCGAGCGGACCGCGCGCGAGCTGGAGGCGCTGCGCACGCAGCTCCAGGCGGTGCCCGGGGTGACGCACGTGTTCGCGACCGCCGGCGGCGGGGTGCAGGAGGAGGTGCACAAGGGCGAGCTGATCGTCGGCATGGTGCCGATCCGGGAGCGCGCCTTCTCGCAGGAGGAGCTGAAGGCGTGGCTGCGCACCGGGCTGCGCCGGCCGGCCGACGCCACGGTCTCGGTCCAGGACTTCGCCGCGGTCGCCGGCGGCGGCTCGCGCCCCCAGCCGGTGCAGTTCAACGTCCGCGGCCACGACTGGGCCGAGGTGGTCGCCGCGGCGGAGAAGGTCCGCGCGCACATGGCGGCGAGCCCGCGCTTCTCCGACGTGGACTCCACCTACCGGCCGGGCAAGCCGCAGGTGACCGTTCGGATCGACCGCGACCGCGCGGCCTCGCTGGGCATCCCCGTGGCGACGATCGGCACCTCGCTCCGCGCCTACCTCGGCGGCGACGACTTCGCGAAGTTCCGCCAGGGCACCGACAGCTACGACATCCGCCTGAAGCTCCCGCAGGACGCGCGCGGCGCCGACCGGATCGGCGAGCTCACCGTGCGCTCGGCGCCGGGCCAGCTGGTGGAGCTGCGGAACGTCGCCACCCTGGTGGACGAGCCGACGCTCTCGCAGATCGACCGGCAGGAGCAGCTCCGGCAGATCACGCTGCTCGCCGACCTCCCGCGCGGCGCGAGCCTCGGCGCGGCGATGCAGGACCTCGCGGCGTTCGCCGCGCAGGAGCTGCCGCAGACGGTCATCACCGACTTCGAGGGGCAGGGGAAGGAGCTGGGCAAGACCGCCGGCGCCTTCCTGCAGGCGCTCGCCCTGGGCATCGTGCTCGTCTACATGATCCTGGCGGCGCAGTTCGGCAGCCTGGTGGACCCGTTCACCATCATGCTCTCGCTGCCGTTCGCGGTGATCGGCGCGCTGGGCGCGCTGCTCGCCACCGGCCAGTTCATGTCCATCTTCGCGCTCATCGGCGTCATCATGCTGATGGGCCTGGTGACGAAGAACGGCATCCTGCTGGTCGAGTTCGCGAACCAGCTCCGGGCCCGCGGCCGGTCCGCCCGCGACGCGCTCCTCGAGGCCGGCCCGATCCGCCTCCGCCCCATCCTCATGACCACCATCGCGATGATCGCGGGCATGGTGCCGGTGGCCCTGGCGCGCGGCGACGGCGCCGAGATGCGCGTCCCCATGGCCATCGCCATCATCGGCGGCCTCGTCACCTCGACCCTCCTCACCCTGGTGGTGGTGCCGGTGTTCTACCGGCTGCTCGACCGGCTGAAGCGCGCCCCGCGCGTCGAGCTGGTCGAGGCGCCGCCCGAGGTGGAGCGGCCCACCGGGACCTGATCCCGCGCCCGCCCCGGATCCGTTCACAGGAGATCGCACATGATCCGCATCGCCATCCTCGCGGCCCTGGCCGCGATCCCGCTCGCCGTCCGCGCCGAGGCGCCGCTCACGCTCGCCGCGGCGCTGGAGGAGGCCCAGCGCGCCAGCCCGGACCTCGCCGCCGCCCGCGCGCGGCTCGACCAGGCGCGCGCCGCGTCGGACCGCGTCCGCGCCGGGTACCTCCCGCAGGTGAAGGTCGGCGCGACGTACACCCGCAACTCCGACGAGGCGAAGCTGGAGCTGCCGGTCGGCTACACCATCCGTGACACGGGCGCGCCCACCTCCGGCGCCGGCCTGCCCGGCGCCCCGACCCCCTACGC